>JAKJFY010000003.1:0-73511 GCA_022704665.1 Spirochaetota bacterium
TTGGACACTCAGGATTTGGGCAGAAAGAAAAAGAATGCATGGATTACCTCCGTACATTCTCTTTATCGCCCTCCTCCCTACATTTTGCTTCAACTTCTTATACAAGGTTCGTAGCAGTAAAGAAAAAATTCTTCTCAACCGATCGCGCGAGAAGCGAGCAGCGGGAGCGCGATAAAATTTCCAATCATTCCACCAAGACTTGAAAAGAAAAAGACCAGCAAAATATGAGTAATTCGATTCTTGTAAAAGCCTTTCAAGCTCGTCACATCGTCGGCCAGCGTCTCTGCGTCCCGCACCGTGGGCTTGCGAAAAAAGGCTTCTATTATGGCTGCAAACAGCCCTATCGCAAGCAAGGGATTCAGTGTTGCTAGCGGTGCTAATAAAAATGAGGCGAGAATTGTCACAGGATGCGCCATGCACAAGAGTGAGCCAAGGGCGGACAAGGAACCATTCAGGAGCACCCAGCGTTCTATCATGGCCAGACTAGCCTGGCTACCGGAACGAAAAAAACCTATGGCTATGAGTGCAACTATGAGAACTGGAATCAGCCATCCAGCCGACTTGGCAAACCAGCCTTTCTTAGGAAGGCTCTCGATGTCGGAGACATCTGCTTCGATTTCGCCTCGCGATAGCTTTCCGAGCCAAGCTTCTATGCCGTTCATGTGGCCAGCACCCACTACAGCAACCACTTTTTGCTCTGTTGTCAGGAAAATCTTGGTGGCAAGGTAGCGATCTCGCTCATCGATGAGCACTTCCTTGACCGATGGCATATAGCTGGCGAGCTCATTCATCATTTGCTCGAGCTCACTGCTCTCTTTGAGCTTTTCAAGATCTTCTTCGCTCAACTTTTCTCGTGAAAAAGCCGACTCTATAAGGCTTGCTAGGAGTTTCGACTTGTTCCAGAGATTGGATTTTCCCCATGCTCGCTTGAGAGTTGTTTGAATTTCTCGATCTATGGCAGACCAGGGAATCCCCATTTCCTCGGCGGTTTGGATTGCCGCGAGCATCTCTTCGCCAGGCTTAGTTCCGAGATCCAGGCCTAAGCGCTTCTGAAAGCCCGCGAGTGCCAGATTTGCAAGCAATAGAAAGCCGTTTCCTTGTTTTAGCACTTTTATTATGTCGAGTTTTTCCCAATGGCTTTCCTGGCTTATCGACAGATAGCGACCCATATCGATCTCTACACATACGCGCTGCGGCTGTTCCGTAATAATCGTTGCTTTGGCTTCCTCGATGCTCTCCTTCGATATATGAGCCGTGCCGACGAGTATAATAGTTCTTTCACCAAGTTGAATGGTCCTGACAGTCTGCGACATAAGATGTCCTAATTTGTAAATTGGGGATATAAGCCTCGCTCGCTCCATCCAGCAAGCGCAAGCCCTTCTCCTTTTTGTGTGATTATAGAGATTATAAGCAAATGCAGCAATTGGCGGTCGAAGGCCGATCCAAGAGGGCCTCGGATCGCGGCCTCGGTTTCGGATAGTGCAGAGATGATCCGTCTGCAGTCTTGCGGCCTATAATGGTCAAGGGCATTGCGAAGTTGTCTCTGAACGGTTTTGGAGCGAGCCTGTTCTCGGATGCATACATCTTCGAAGCGTTCACCATTGGCAACTGCTTCTCCTATACGCGCGAGCCTGCGAAAACTCCAAACAAGAGCGGCTATTATCTGATTGGCATCGCCGCGCCGAGAGTCCAAAACGCTATTGAGCACTTCGAGAGAGAGCTCTAGCTCTCCCTGTCCTATCTTTTCGAAAAGAGTAAAGGAATCCTCGGGTTTAGAGCGCAGAATCGCTGCTTCGACATCCGAAGCACTAAGAGCGCTTCCAGGCGGAAAACTTGCACTTAAAATAAGGCAAGCCGCCCTAAGAGAGTTGGTGTCGTGCGGAACAAGCTCAAGGAAGGATTCAATCGCGTCTTCGTCTATAGAGAGCTGAGATTGAGCCAGTTCCCGCCGTATCCAGCCAGCTAGTTCATTTTCGAAGAGCTCGAAAAAGGTCTTGCGGCACGATGGCGGCACGACTTTTTCTATGGCTTTGGGAACTGAATAGTTTTCTGTTTCGAGCAGCAATAGGGCTTGTTCTGCAGGAGAGCTGCAATATTTAACCATTGCATCTATCTCTGCCTTCTGACTAATCTGATCTGCATTTCGGAATTCCACAATAACCCAGGGGGAAAAGAGCGAGCTATTCTGTAGAAGCGCGATGGCTTCTGAGGTCGAACTATCGCCAGCATAAATTCGTTGAACCTCTGGTTCATCGCCTCCGAGTTGTCTTGCTTTAGCGATTATGTCAGCTATAAAAGCGTCTTTTAATCCAACTTCGGGGCCTGTAAGTATCCATACAGGAGGAATGAGATAGTCTGCCATGAAATCAATAGCTCCTGTATATACCGCGAAGTCTGCCAAGTATCTTCAGATCCTGGGTATAGATTGCAGCGTAGCCTGGATTTTCTGCTTGTAGCTTGTAGCGGTTGCTTTCGATATAGAATCGCTTGAGCGTTACGTTTTCATCTAGAAGGGCTACAACGATATCGCCATTCTTTGCCGTCTCGCTCTGTTCGATTATGGCGATATCGCCCGAAAGAATTCCAGCGCCAATCATGCTGTCGCCGTTTACCCTAAGCGCAAAGTGAGGAATATGATTAGCCACGAAATCAGCTGGAATAGAAATGGTTTTCTCGAAATTTTCGTCTGCGAAGATGGGTTTGCCGGCCGCGATTTCGCCTAAAAGCGGAATCTGCACTACAGCTGTGTTGTCTTCAGGCGGAGAGACCAACTCGATTGCTCGAGATCTCTTCTCCGTGGTCTTGATGTAACCTTTTTTCTCGAGAGCCTTTATGTGGTCGTAAGCACCTTTGACCGAGATTGAGAAGGCACGTGCTGTCTCTCTTACCGTTGGCGGATAGTTGTTTTTCTGAATGCGCTCTTGGATGAAGCTGAGGATTTGTCTCTGTCGATCGGTGAGATCCTTCAATGCAGACTCCTGTGCCCTTGTATAGTATACAGCACAGAATGCTAAAACACGCAAGCCCTTTATTTCTATAGGCCCTTTTTACCCAAGTTCTTCGTTAAAGCCAGATTCGAAGAGTTCTGCTATGGCTTTTACGGCATCCTGCTCATCTGGGCCATCGGCAATTATCTTGATTTTGGTGCCGAAGCTCGCGGCTAGGGTAATTATGCCCATTATGGATTTAGCATTGATGCGGTTTCCTTCTTTTTCGAGATATATGCGAGATGCGAATTTGATTGCGGTTTGGGCGATAAGCGCAGAAGGACGGGCATGGATACCGGCACGATTCTTAATTGTTGTCTCTAGCTCCACCATAAGGGCTCCAAGTAGAAGATTCAAGGGCAATATCAGTCATGATACTTCGAATGTAGGCTTGCATTCAATAAGGCCAACAATACATGAGTAAAACAATCTAATAATCGTCTCTGGAAAAATACATGGTGCGAGCACTCTCGCTCTCTAGCCATCGCAGGATATTTTGGTTGAATTCTCTTGCGCTGTGATATCCCATTTTCTTGAGTCGCTCGTTCATCGCGGCTGTTTCTATTATGATGGCTAAATTGCGGCCAGGCTTCACGGGGATTTCGAGCTTTGGAACCTTTACACCGAGTATTTCCATGGTTAGTTCGTCTGTGCCGATGCGATCGTAGACCTTCTTGGGATCCCAATCTTCGATTTGTATGACGAGCTGTATCTGTTTCTTATCGCGAATGGCGCCCACTCCGAATAGATGTGTAACATTGATTATACCGAGACCTCGTATCTCCATGTGGTGGCCTATCACCTTGTTTGTCCCCTGGCCCATGAGCAAGCTGCCATTAAGGCAATGTATTTCCACAACATCGTCAGCTACAAGCCTATGGCCTCTTTCGATCAATGCTAAGGCTGTCTCGCTCTTTCCTACGCCCGATTCGCCTATCAGCAGTATTCCTATTCCGAACACTTCGACAAGCACGCCATGCATAATCATTTTAGGCGCGAAGATGTCGTGAAGAATTCGAATGATCCGAATAGATAATTCCATTGAATTCAGTTCGGTTGTAAGCACAGGGCAGCCCACGGCTTCGGCGGCTGAGATAAAGAGATCGGTTGGTCTAATGTCGTTGGTAAAAATGCAACAAGGGATTTGGTATGAGAAAAGCTTTTCGTATATCTGTGCAGCGACTCCATCTTCTTCGATTTTATGGAGATAGGCGCTTTCACCTCGCCCGAATATTTGCAATCGCTCCCAGGCAAATGAATCGTAGAATCCCGCTAGAGCCAAGCCCGGTCTATTCAGGTCGGGTACACTGATTACCCTATTAAGTCCGGCTCGACCTGCTATGCATTGGAGCTTGAGATCGTTTTGCTCCTTCAGTTCGAGGCTCAGAAGATCGAGGACAGTAAAATTGACAGGTTCTTTTTCTTTCACAGTATTATTCTACATCATCCTGCAAGAGTGGTAAATCTAATATAAAAACGGCGGTTCTCAGCCGGCTGCAATGGCAGTCTCGAAAGGCCTCATTCTTGAGCTGTTTTTTGGCCTCCGTGTGCATGAAGAACCGCCGCGGTGCAAGCTTCTCTCACTTATTCTTTTTCTGAATCTTTTCTTTTTCCTTTACGATTTTATGATCTAGCTTGTCGATAAGCACATCGATGCCTACATTTAGTTCTGGAGAGGTCACAACGATGTGCGCCTGTTTACCCCATCGAAAGTTCGCGGTTACCTCCAAGCGGAACCGCCTAGCGTCTTTGGTAAAGACAAAGAGAAGATCGACGATCATGTCCTTTGCGTAATCGATCCGGCTGATTTTCGTGTTCAGATACTCTCTACTCTGCTCACTAAGATCGAAGTGCACAGAACGAACGTCGATATTCATAATGACCTCCTCAAGAATTGCTTTCGCTATGGCTAGGCCATGCGCATAGGAATCATTAGCTCGGTCTATTTCCCGAGCTCGCCACGATATTTGGCCACCGTCCGGCGCGCGATTTTTATTCCTCGCCGGGCGAGGATTTCGGAAATGATACGATCGGAGATTTTTTCACCCCTCGCTTCGAGTTCCTGAATTATCTGAGAAATCTCGGCCTTTGCTGCCTCCTTGGAGATGTTTTCGCCCTTTTCTTGATTTATGGCATTGGTGAAAAAACGACGCATTTCGAAAGTGCCCCAGTCAGTCTGCACATACTTACCATTGGCGACGCGAGAGACTGTCGCTTCGTGAACTCCTATTTTTTCTGCAATTTCTTTTAATGTGAGTGGCTTGAGTGCCTTTGGCCCTGCCACAAAGAAATCTCTCTGGGCTTCTGCAATGGCATAGGCAGTCTTTAGCAAGGTTTCATTGCGCTTTTTTATGCTATTGATGAAAAAGCGCGCATTTTCGACCTTTTCGCGGGCAAATCTCTCTGCTTCGCCTTTTGCAGGGTGAGAAGCAAGCTCGCTATATAGACGATTGATTCCGAGCTTGGGAACGAAATCATCATTCAATCGCACTTTTATTTCGCCCTCCTCCAGCCACATCGCGATGTCCGGCACAATATAGCGGGGGCGAGCTTTGGAGAATAAGCGACCTGGAAAAGGTTCTAGAGTTCGGATAAATTCGACTATGCGGTCGAGCTGGCGATCATCTATGCCGAGCGCTTTTTTAATCGAACTTCGATCGCGAAGCCTGAGGTCTTCAAAGTGCTCCTTGATGACATCGATCGTCTTTGGAGGAGCAGAGGAAGACATCTCTACTTGTACCATGAGGCTTTCACGGAAGTCGGAAGTGCAAGTACCTGGCGGATCGAGCCTCTGCAGGAGATATAGCAAGCGATTCAGAGTTTCTGAGTCGCAATCATTGCATAGTTCCGAAGGCGGCAGAATATGAAAACCATTTTCATCGATATTTTGGATGATCCGCTCTGCGATTCTGCGCTCTTGCTCATTGAGAGGCAAGAGCCCGAGCTGGCTGAGCAGGTGTTCATGCAGCGACTCTTCAGTTGCTATCGTTTGTTCTATTATGGCATTATTGTCGATATCTTCATTATTGAATCCGAATATATCGTCTGAGTACTCGGCTTCATGGAGGTTGTTCTCTTTTTCTGCCGTATTATCTATGCGCGATTCCATGAAATCGAGCGATATCTCGCTCGAGTCGGTTAATAGTTCGAGTGCTGGATTTTCTTCGAGCTCTTGATTAATCTGTTCAGTGAGTTCTTGCATAGGGAGGGCGAGCAGACGTATTGCTTGTACCATTCTGGGGTTAAGCCTTAAGCGTTGCTGCTGTACAAGAACCGGTCTTTGGGATTGCAATGCATACTCTCCTTCTATTAAATGTACGACACTTTCCTCGAATGTCAAGGCTGTGCAGTTTCACGCGCCTTGCTGAATTTTGACATTCAATGAAAGAATCTTACGAATGATTGCAGTATTTGTGTTGACGATCATGATTTTTAATTAGTATTTTCTTTAAGAAAGACGACAATATTATTTTCTATTAGCAGGGTGAAGAATGTCTAAGCATAAGCATGAACAAGAACGACAATCGGAAATGAGAGAGCAGGAGGACTCTCGAGCTCAGAATGCGGAGGGCGCATCAATGGCGCCACAGTCCGAAATACAACATGGAGCAGAGGCGCAGCAAGAGAATCAGGCCGGCGCGCCGACTAGTCTTGAAGCGCAGCTTGCGGCAGCCAATGCGGAGATAGAGCGTCTCAAGGCTCAGCTCGAGGAGTTGAACGACAAGTATCTGCGCACACTCGCCGAGCAAGTCAATTTTAGAAAACGGGTTGTCAAGGAAAAAGAAGAATTTCAGCAATACGCCGTGTCTACGCTTTTAAATGATCTTATTCCGGTGCTCGATGATTTCGATAGATCTCTGGATGCAGTTGCGCAGAATCATAATGATGTCGAAAAAGTCATCGAAGGTATTCGCCTCATTCAGAGAAGGCTCTATGATACTCTCTCCAAGAAATATGGTCTCAAGCAATATAGGGCCGAAGGGACTGTCTTCGATCCGCATTTGCACGAAGCGATGTTCTCCGAGAAAGGCGATGTGCATGAACCAAAGGTGACTCAGGAGTTCTTGCCAGGCTACAAACTGCACGATCGCGTTATTCGCACGGCCAAGGTCAAGGTTACGATGCCATCCGGCTCCGCAAGCGCTCCATCCGCAGCTACAGAGGCTCAAGGAGAGACTCAAGATTCTGCGCGCTTTGAAAGTGCAGGGGAGAATAGCTCTTTAGGATAAGAGTTTGATTTGCTTTGTAGTAGATAGTTTTGTAACTTTTAGATAGACAAGAAAGAAGGAGAAAGAAATATGGGTAGAATTATAGGCATTGATTTGGGCACTACCAATTCCTGTGTCGCAGTGATGGAGGGAGGAGAGCCTATTGTAATTGCCAATTCTGAAGGACAAAGGACAACGCCTTCTGTTGTCGCTTTTACCGCAAAAGGTGAGAGGCTCGTAGGTCAGCCCGCTAAGAACCAGATGATCACAAATGCAGAGAATACTGTATTTTCGATAAAGAGATTCATGGGTCGCCGCTATAGCGAAGTCTTGAATGAGATCAAGCTTGTTCCATTCAAGGTAATAGATAATGGCAATGATGTGCGCATTGAGGCCGGTGGCAAGCTCTACAGCCCACAGGAGATCAGCGCCTTCATTCTTCAGAAGATGAAAAAGACCGCGGAAGATTACCTGGGCGAGCCGGTTACGGAAGCCGTAATCACGGTTCCTGCATACTTCAACGATTCACAGCGACAGGCCACCAAAGATGCAGGTCGGATTGCTGGTCTCGAAGTAAAGCGCATCATCAATGAACCTACAGCAGCAAGTCTTGCTTATGGTTTCAACAAGGATCAGAAAAAAGAAAAGACCATCGCGGTATACGACCTCGGTGGTGGCACCTTCGATATCTCCATCCTGGAGCTTGGAGAAGGCGTCTTCGAAGTAAAGTCTACCAATGGCGACACTCACCTTGGCGGTGACGATTTTGATCGCCGAGTTATGAACTGGCTAGTAGAAGAATTCAAGAACGATACGGGCATTGATCTATCCAAAGATCGTATGGCTGTCCAGCGGCTGCGCGAAGCATCGGAAAAAGCCAAAATCGAGCTTTCCAATATGCAGCAGACCGAAATAAATCTGCCCTTTATAACCGCGGACGCGAACGGGCCAAAACATTTGCAGAAAAGCCTCACCAGAGCCAGACTCGAACAGTTGTGCATGGACCTTATAGAGCGAACCCGCGAGCCTTGCATAAAGGCACTTGCAGATGCAGGGCTTGCGGCTTCCCAGATAGACGAGATTATTCTCGTGGGTGGTATGACCCGTATGCCTCGCGTGCAGCAGATGGTGCGCGAGATATTCGGCAAAGAGCCTTCCAAAGGGGTCAATCCAGACGAGGCCGTTGCCATTGGTGCGGCGATCCAGGGAGGCATTCTCGGCGGAGATGTCAAAGACGTGCTCCTCCTCGACGTTACGCCGCTTTCGCTTGGCATTGAGACGCTGGGCGGCGTGTTTACGCGTCTCATTCCGCGCAATACGACGATCCCATGCCGCAAGAGCCAGATATTCTCTACGGCAGCGGATGGGCAGACAGCCGTATCCATTCATGTACTGCAGGGAGAGCGCGAGATGGCGGCTCAGAACCGAACGCTCGGAAGATTCGACCTTGTGGGAATTCCTCCCGCGCCTCGCGGTGTGCCACAGATCGAGGTGACCTTCGATATCGACGCAAACGGAATTGTGCATGTGTCGGCAAAAGATCTTGGAACCGGAAAAGAGCAAAAGATCCGAATCGAGGCATCGAGCGGGCTCAACGAGGCGGAAATCGAAAAGATGGTCAAAGAAGCCGAAGCTCATGCCGAAGAAGATAGGCGCGAGCGGGAGCGCATCGATGCGCGCAATGAGGCAGATTCGCTCATCTATAGCACTGAGAAATCCCTAAAGGAAGTTGGCGATAAAATAAGCGCTAGCGAAAAGACTGCGGTAGAGAATGCCATAAAAGAGCTCAAAGATGTAATGGAAGGCAAAGATACCGAGCTCATCAAGCAGAAAACCGAAGCCTTAAAACAGGCATCCTATAGGCTATCAGAAGAATTGTACCGCAGCGCTTCAGCTCAGGGTGCCGCAAGCGAAGAAGCTAGCAGCGCTACAGGAGAGAGTGCTTCCGATAGTTCTTCTAGCTCTGGCGACCAGACGCGGAATGCCGATGATGTCGATTACAAAGTAGTCGACGACGACGACAAGTAACATAGAGAGCATACCGAGGTGGCTGGATCACGTTTCAGCCACCTTTTCATCAAAGGATTTTCGAAGTGGCCAAGCGTGATTATTACGAAGTGCTCGGTGTCCCAAAAACAGCAACAAAAGACGAGATCAAGAAGGCCTATAGAAAACTCGCTATTCAGTACCACCCAGACAAGAACCCAGGGAACAAGACAGCTGAGGAAAAATTCAAGGAAGCAACAGAGGCATACGAGGTTCTGGGAGATGACCAGAAACGTCAGGCTTATGATCAGTTTGGCTTTGCTGGTGTCGAAGGGATGGCGGGAACTCAACAGGACTATTCCAGCGTATTTCGCGACTTCGAGGACATTTTCAGCGGGTTTGGCGATTTTTCTTCGTTTTTCGGTTCTATTTTTGGCGAAGGGGCGCAGCGCCGCGGAGAAACTCGTTCGAATTACGGTGCTAACCTAAGATACGACATAGAGCTTCCCTTCGAGAAGGCTATTTTCGGCACAACCGTAGAAATCTCGTATAACAGGGATGATGTCTGCAAGGCCTGTGGGGGGAGCGGTTCGCGCGACAATCAGGGCAGAAAAGTCTGTTCGACCTGCAAGGGAACGGGGCAGGTACGCAGAAGTTCGGGCTTCTTTGCTATTTCCCAACCCTGTCCGGTATGTCATGGAGAAGGGACCGTCATAGAGAATCCCTGTCAGGATTGCGCTGGAAGCGGCGTGGTCAAGAAAAAGCAGAAAATCAGAGTCACCATACCTCCCGGTGTCGAGGATGGCAAAAGAGTCACGGTTCCAGGCCAGGGGAACGCCGGTCCTAATGGAGGGCCTTCAGGAGATCTGCATGTCTTCATCCATGTGCGACCTCACGATATGTTCGAACGCCAAGGGAACGACCTATATTGCGCGGTCTCGATAGATTTCGTAACCGCTGCGTTAGGCGGCGAGGTTGTGATAGACACATTGGAAGGGCGGAAGATATCCGTTCAGATACCGGCTGGCACCCAAAATGGTAAGCTGCTCCGTATAAAAGGCGAGGGTGTTCCTGTTTCGGGCGGCAAACGTGGCGATCTATACATCAAGGTTTTCGTCAAGGTTCCTTCCCGGCTTACCAAGCGGGGGCGTGAGATCTTGGAAGAGCTCAAGAAGACAGAGGGCGAGACTTTACAGCCCGAGCTTGTCAAGTTGAAAGATATACCAAGGTGATAATATACCAAGATAATCGAAGAAGGCTGCCGGAGAAATCGGGCAGCCTTCTTGTTATGGGATGATCTCAACTACACGGTAGCCTGCTTCGCTCACTGCAGCCCGCAAAGCCTGATCATCCAGCTGTTCGCCCTCTACAATTGCCTGGCGTTCGAGGAGGTCAACCTTGGCGCTTTTGACTCCAGGCACCCCTTCGAGTGCAGATTGCACATGCATTACACAATGGCCGCAGGTCATTCCTTCGATTTTAAGCAATTTTTTCATGATCTATCCTCCTTTTCTATATAGCCCTAGAGTTTGTCGATCTGGTCTCCATGCCCTCCTTATAACCCTTGAGCCGAAGGGCATTGGTCACAACAGAAACAGAGCTCAAAGACATGGCAGCTGCCGCAAAAATCGGCGAAAGCAAAGGCCCACCAAAAGCATATAGCATGCCAGCCGCTATAGGTATACCGAGTATATTATACCCAAATGCCCAGAATAGATTCTGTTTTATGTTCTTTATCACTTCCCTCGAAAGATGTATCGCACTGACAACATCGCCGATATTGTTGTGCATGAGTACGATATCGGCGCTCTCCATTGCAATATCGGTACCCGCAGCTATCGCAATGCCGACATCGGCTTGCGCAAGAGCCGGCGCATCGTTTATGCCATCGCCAACCATTGCGATTTTTCTGCCAGAAGCCTGGATGCCTTTAACAATAGAGGCCTTCTCTGCTGGAAGGACCTCAGAATAGACTTCCGAGATTCCGACGCTATGGGCGATGGCATCAGCCGTGCTGCAGCTGTCTCCGGTTACCAACGCTACATCGATACCCATTTTTCTCAGGGCCTCTACAACAGCTCGCGATTCTGGCCTGGGCTGATCCGCAACAGCTATAAGACCAATAGGCGCTCGGTCATGAAAGACGAACATGACCGTCTTGCCTTCATTGGCAAGACGGATAGATTCGCTAGATAGATAAGGCTCTTCCGCGGATAGCGAAATACCAAGAGACTCGGCAAGAGCTTCGTTGCCTACAGCAATAGATGGAAATTCCGCGACTATTCCTTTGCCCGCTATGGTTTCGACATGTTCCGGCAGAGAAAGAGAAAGACCTTCTTTGCGCGCATGCCTTACAATGGCATCTGCAAGAGGATGTCCCGAAGAGAGTTCGACGGATGCCGCGAGCTCGAGCACTTCGTTTTTAGATAGACCCTCCACTGCCACGACATCGGTGAGCTCGGGTCTACCGATAGTTATGGTCCCCGTCTTGTCGAATAGCACAGTGTTCATTTTGTGAACAATCTCGAGAGCTTCGCCCGACTTTATTAGTATACCCAACTCTGCTGCTTTTCCAGTCCCTACCATGACCGCTGTTGGCGTAGCCAGCCCAAGCGCACAGGGGCAAGCTATGGTGAGCACCGATACGAAGACCGTCAATGCAAATGTAATGCTCTGTCCGGCAAGGAGCCATCCAAGGGCGGCAAGAAGCGCAATTCCCATCACTGCTGGCACAAATATTGCCGATATCTGATCCGCGAGCCTTGCGATAGGCGCCTTGCTGCTCTGAGCCTCTTCCACTAGATGGATGATTTTGGCTAGTACAGTATCTTCGCCAACTTTTTCCGCAACAATGACAAGAGATCCGTTGAGATTCATGGTTCCGCCATATACCTCGATTCCTTCGGTCTTTTCGACGGGAATGCTTTCCCCGGTGAGCATGGATTCATCTACATTGGAAAGTCCGCTTTTTACTCTTCCATCTACGGGTATGCGCTCTCCGGGACGCACTAGGAGAAGATCATTCGGCCTAACCTCATCGATGCTGACCTTGCGCTCGCTCTCTCCATCGAGAATGGTCGCGGTACTGGGGCGCAGCTTTATGAGTTTGCGGACGGCCTCGGAAGTTTTTCGCTTGGATTGAGATTCGAGATTTTTGCCCAGCATGACCAGAGTTATGATAGTTGCGGCAGACTCGAAATAGAGCTGCATGCTGGCTTCATGATCTCCACCCAGGATACGCCAGGTCGAATATAGACTGTAGAGAATCGCCGAACTTGTGCCTATCGCGATGAGGCTGTCCATATTTGGCGAAAGATTTATGAGGGACTTGAATCCATGGATATAGAAAGACTTGCCGGCTATGAGAACGGGAATGAGCAAGGCAAGCTGCACTAGCGCAAAGGCCAATGGAGAAGTCCTATGGTCAATAGAGGCTGGCAAAGGAAGACCAAGCATAGAGCCCATAGCGATATATAGAATAACTGCGGAAAATGACGCAGAAATAGCAAAACGCTTCCACCCATAGGCCTCATAGGAAGGAAGAGATGCAGTAGAAGGCTTTTCTAGCAGCTTGGCTTCGTAGCCAGCTTTTTTGACTGCTGCTTCTATTTTAGAGACATCGACCAGGGCAGGATCGAAGCTCACCTCCATTCTCTCAGTGGCAAGATTGACTGAAACGCTGGCGACCCCTTCGAGCTTTCGCACGGTGCGTTCATTTGTAGCAACGCAAGCGGCACAGGTCATCCCTTTAATTGCAAAAGTCTTGCGAATAAGCATGAATGGCTCCATGTAATCTATCAAAATAAATATATAGTAATTCTAGCAAGATACCTAATTCACTATCTAGAGCAAGACTCTCAGATCGCCATTTAAAAAAGAAAAATCTCTAATGCGTTATCTAAGGATCAAAAAAGCACTGCAAAAATCTGAGTATTCATTTTAGACTGTCTGTGCATGGGTTCTAGTTTTCATCCATACCCAAGCTTCGAGACAGCGATGAGAAATCGAATCTAACCGTAGTTCCTTTGTCAAACTCGCTCACTATTTCGAGCTTTCCACCATGGCGCTCAATTATTTTTTTTGTTATGGCAAAACCAACATTCATCTGGCCTGCAGACTGCCCGTTCTCGGTGTTCGAGAATGGCTTTAATAGAGAATCGATCTCTTCAGGCGATATTCCAATGCCCTTATCCTGGACGAAGATGCAGGATTCTCCACATTTGCCTATTTCTATCGTGGCGGTCAAGGTCTCTGGGCAATTCTGGATAGCATTTTCAAGAACATTGCGCAGTGCAATCTTCAATAGATTGCTATCTCCACGTACCTTGAGTCCAGGCATGATAGTTATCTGATAGCGCCTCTGGGGATTGCGTTTGATGATCTCTGAAGTGATTTCCTGGGCTGCAATACTGAAATCGAATTCCTCGTCCGCAAGCTGGATTGTGTCTATCGAAAGAAAAATAGAAAGATCGTTCGTGAGTCTAGCCATGCTTTCGGTTGCTTTTCGGATATTCGTTATATAGTCTAGAGCTTCGCTATCTAGCTTATCCTGTGCCATGATTTCCAGCGATTTGCTCAGCGCCTCAATGGTATGAAGCGGAGCAATCAAGTTAAAAGAAATTGCCGAAGCAATTGCTCGTAATTCCTCATTGGTATCAGAAATGCGCTTTGTCTGCTCTTCCACTTTTTGCGTGAGCTCTTGGTTGAGAGTCTTGACCTGTTCTAGCATCGATTCGAGTTCGGTTACATCGCGCATTACATAAGCGATAAGCGCTGGCTGGTCTGGCAGGGCTATCTGGATTGCCGTTGCATAAAACCTCAGGGTTCGTCCTAGGGGATCGACAATCTCGATTGTCTGAACCTCGGACGGAACAATACCAGAATCTATCTGTGGCAACCGCAAACCCTTGGGGAGGGTATTTCCCAGTCGCTCCTTGAAAGAACGATTTGCCAATTGAATCTCGAGATTCTCGTCGATTACTACAACAGGCGAATCGAGACGCTCGAGTATTGCACTCAGTAGTGCTTCATTGCGTTCGGTGCGCTTCAGGAGTTCGAATTTCGACTGAAAAGTGGCAAGCGCACGCGTGGAAAAAATCACATATGAGCCCGCCAATAGGGCTACTATGGCAACGAAGATGAAAATAACAAAAACTACAATCGTTGGGATCAAAGAATTAAATGCTTCCGCATAGTCGAGCTTCGAGAGAATTATCCAATTTAGATTTGGGACTGTTTCGGCATAGGCGAGAACACGCTTACCACGGTAATCCCTACCCATCATAACACCGGTTTTTCCAAGACCAGCTTGTGCCTCCACAGAATTCTCTGCTGCAGCTGAAATCTGAAGGGAAAAGGCCGAAATTGGAACCAGTCTTAGAGGATTGATAACCTGCACCATATTGTCATTGCTCTCAAGGAGCATTATTTCGCCTGTTTCTTCGGTACCCGGCCATGTAGCCAAGAGAGGAAAGAAATAGTCTTCAGCAAAAAACGTATGCACTAAATAGGAGAAAGGCTCTTCTTCATCTTTCCAGATAAGAGGAATCACAAGATGGAAACCCGCTTTTGCATGGGGAGAAGTAAGGTACATTCTGGTAAAGAATGGATTTTTTGGTCTTTTTTCTGATATCTCGCGAACAACTTCGGAACTATTGGAAGTCGATAAGCCAGTAAGAGTATAGAGAACATCGAGGCTCGAAGTGAGTATGGCCGTATCAGCATAATTGTAAGTGCGAAGCGATGGCCTCAAATATTCATCGAGGCGCTTGAGGTTCTCTCTCGAAGGCTCCGTAATAGCTTCTGAGACCAGATTTAAGAAAGCCAGCGAATTCGGCATCTCTCCCGCCTCTGTGATCTGCGCCGTGTACCATATTTCGATCTGGCTTATTTTTGATTTCCCGATGAGCTCTATGTAGAGCTTTTTATCGTGCAGGATATTCTGCCATTGGTAATAAGCGCCCATCACAAGCGAACCGAGCAGAATCAAAAAGAAAATGACAAGCCAGAAACGCTCTATAGGACGCAATTGTCTAAGGTGAGCAAGAATATTACGTCTTTTGGCATCAGATTCGACCATGCCCTAAACTCCTTCTCGCTCAATCTTGCTCAAAATCTCTAGTTAGAGAAAGAATACGCTATACTACCACAGAGTACGGGCTTTTTCAAGAAGATTAAATATTTACAATATTACAAAAACAATACAAGTAAAGGGATTTTTAGTCCAATTTGGCTAGGACTATCTGAGCAAGAGCTTGCGCTGTAAATCCGAGGTGTTCCGCAACTTTGTCTCCCGGGCCCGATTCACCAAAGCGCTCGATGGAAAGAATCTGATCCGCAGGAGCAATGCGCTCCCAGCCTTGGGCTACTCCAGCTTCGGCTACAAAGACCAAAGATCCAGGCGAAAGCATAGCTTCTCGAACCGCTGGACAAGCTAAATAGAAAGCTCTTCTATCGGGGACAGAAACAATTCGAATCGCGGTTTCCTGGCGCTTGCTTTTCACAATTTCGGCCGCAGAGATGGTAAGAGAGACCTCTGACCCAGAACCGACAAGCGTCACCTCGGGAGCGCGATCGCTGTCTTTAACCACATAGGCTCCGAACTCAATCTTGGAAGGCCAATCGCTTTCAAATTTCTCTAGGACAGGCAGATTCTGCCGCGAAAGCACGAGCACGGTCGGTCCATCCAACCGCTCCATAGCAATTCTCCATGCAACGGCTGTCTCTTCTGCATCTGCGGGTCTTAGGACTCTAAGGTTCGGAATTGCCCTTAGTGCCGCGAGTGCTTCGATCGGTTGGTGCGTTGGTCCATCTTCGCCCACATAGATCGAATCGTGGGTGAGCACATAGATCACGGGCAATCCCATCAATGCGGATAGCCGCAAAGCAGGACGCAGATAATCCGAGAATACTAGGAATGTCGCTACAAAGGGGCGCAAGCCACCATATAGCGCAATTCCATTGGCTATTGCTGCCATAGCATGCTCGCGCACGCCAAAGTAGATATATCGCCCCTTCGGATTGGACTTTGAAAACACCAGAGGAGTACCATCTGCATTTTGCGGCAGCTGGCTTACATTGGGGCTCGTCAAATCAGCCGATCCGCCAATGAAGTTTGGCCAAGCAGCCGAAATCGCTGCCAAACTCTTACCAGAAGCATTTCGCGTAGCAACTTTTTCGCCGACGACAAAAGAAGGTAAATCGAGATTGTACATTTCCTTGCCGCTGAGCCAAATTTCGAGCTCTTGACCTAGAGATGGATTGGCCTTTTCCCAAGCTTCAAACCGAAGCTGCCAAGCAGCATAGTCTTTTTCTAGCTCTATTCGATGCTCCTCGAAGTATGAATAGGCCTCTGGAGCAACCCAGAAGGGCTTGTCTAGAGGAATACCAAGGGCTTCTTTGGCCTTGCGGGCTTCTTCCTCGCCCAACGGAGAACCATGAACGCCGCTTGTGCCCTGCTTTGTCGGAGCTCCCTTGCCGATAACGCTGTCCAAGACGATGAGAGAAGGCCTATCTTTTTCCGCCTTGGCTATGCTGGTGAGAGATGAGAGGTCCTCGAAACTATACATGGAGCCTCGAAGCACCTGCCAACCATAGGCCTCAAAACGCTTGGCGACATCCTCCGAGAAAGTGATATCCGTAGGACCATCGATACTGATATGGTTTGAATCATAGTAGACGATCAAATTTCCAAGGCCCAAGTGGCCAGCCAGCGAGCAGGCTTCGCTAGCCACTCCCTCCATCATGCATCCATCGCCAGCCAGCACAAATACGAAATGATCAAAAATCTTCTGACCTGGCTTGTTAAAATGCGCTGACATCTTTCGCTCTGCGATAGCCATACCAACCGCCGTGGCAATCCCCTGTCCCAATGGCCCCGTAGTTGTTTCGACACCTGGCGTTCGACCATACTCTGGATGTCCTGGGCACTTCGAGCCCACCTGACGGAAAGCCTTGATGTCATCGAGAGATAGATCGAATCCAGCCAAGTGAAGAAGAGAATATAGAAACATCGAACCATGGCCAGCCGAGAGGACAAATCTATCCCTATTGAGCCATTTTGGATCTTTTGGGTTATACTTGAGCTCGACACCATACAGGTAAGCGCCGAGCTCCGCAGCGCCCATCGGCATGCCGGGGTGGCCAGAATTCGCCTTCTGGATTGCGTCGATAGTCAGGCTCCGAACAGACAAAGCAATAGCCTGCAGCGCAGAAGTATTCATCGAAATCCTCCTAATAATGCTAAATTTTGACAGAATGTACCGGTTCATCCAGTCAAAACATCCTATCATCGAGTCAAATATTTGTAAAACTAGCCAAGGCCCATGGTTCGCTGTGCTAATTCAATAACTTTTCGCGCGGTATCCTCGTTCACGTGCGCAATACTTCTTATATATCCTGGCTCTGCTTCCGCCACTGCCTCGAGCGACCCAAGAGTGTTGAGAATCTTTCTAGCGCGCGTATCACCAATGCCAGGCACCTCTTGCAACAAATGGAAGGTTGCATCGCTCGATCTCAGTTTGCGCGAAAGACCAGTGGCAAAGCGGTGCGTCTCATCACGAACAGCAACAAGAACCCTCAAAGCTGGTGAGTCTTTTGGCAGAATCAGCGGATCGCTTTTATCGGGCAGCCATATCTCCTCATTTCTTTTAGCAAGGCCTACGACATTGATATCGAGGCCAAGATCGTCTAGGATTTCTTTGGCTGCCGAGACCTGACCCGCACCTCCGTCGACGAGCACAAGGTCAGGTAGCTCGGCTTCCTCGTTGATGAGCCTAGTGTATCTGCGCGCTACAGCCTCTCGTATAGCGGCAAAATCGTCAATCTTGCCTTCGATAGAGCGAATTCTAAAATACCTATAATTCTTTTTATCGGCGACTGCCCCAAGAAAACTCACTAGCGAAGCCACAGTATGCTTTCCACCAAGCTGAGCTATGTCGAATCCCTCGATATGCATTGGAACAGTTTCCAGTCCAAGTCTCTCTTTTAGCTCCACGAGAGCAGCTATGTCTCCATGCGCGCGGCGACGCTTTGCTAGCTCTTCTTTTGCATTCTGAAGCGCCATATTCATAACCGCCCAGTGTCGCTCGCTATCAGGAATCTTTACCTCGACAGGCGCGCCTGCGCGATCCGAAAGATAGCGAGCAATCGTTTCTGTATTGTCAGCTCTTCGAACAAAGATTTGAGGTGGTGGCTCTCTGCCTGCGTCATAGTAGTGCGCTAGAAAACTATCGAGAGCCTCGAGCTCATCGATGCAGTGTTCGATAAAACTGTCTCTATTCTTGAGCTTGCCCTCGCGCATCTGGAAGATCACATAGCTCACCTCATCGCCATCTGCCTCCCAAGCGATATAATCGCGCGCGTCTAGGCTATTTAAGTCCACCACATTCGAGCGACCTGCAAACGACTGCACCGCCCTTATAGCTTCGCGCAGGCGCGCGGCCTCCTCGAAGCGCAGCTGCTCCGCTGCGCGACTCATCTCATGTTCTAAGTCTTTGACTAGCGATTCAGTGTCGCCCGACAGCAATTTGCGCACTTTGTCCACCTGCTCCATATATTCCTCGCGGCTAATTCTATCCGCACAAGGAGCCGGACAGCGCCCGATATGATAGTACATACAAGGGCTTGTGTGTTTCTTCATATTGACACAGCGTCGCAGAGGGAACATTCGCTTTATGAGGTCGAGGTAGGTATCTATTGTCTCCGCACTTGGATAGGGGCCGAAATACTCGCTTCCATCATTGATGATGCGCCTCGTGCGAAATACTCGGGGGAACTCTTCATTAGTTATTCGGATCGAAGGATAAGTTTTGCCATCTTTGAGACTGATATTATATCGCGGAGTATATTCCTTTATGAAATTGTTCTCGAGAAGAAGTGCCTCGTATTCGTGCGCAGCCAGTACCCACTCTAGATTATGAATATGCGAGACAAGATGGCGAGTCTTCGCATCCTTCTTTCCAGCGAAATAGGAAGAAAGCCTTTTTTTGAGCACTTTAGCTTTGCCGACATAGATAACCTCAGAAGTTTCATCTCGCATAAGATAAACGCCCGGGCATTCTGGCGCTTGCTTGACAAGCGCCTTTAGACGTGCGCGGCGTTCGGCATCGGTTTCCACTATAGTTTCTTTTGAGGGTTCTCTGACTCCTTTAATTGTGTCTCGATCTGGGGTTTCCTTAGCTTCCGTGCTTTCGCATTTCTTGGCGTATTTGGCATTCATAGTATATAATTAAAATAAGGCTCTTTCATGGAAAATACAAAGCAGAAACCTGAGCCAGCTCAAAGCTCTAGCGACCTCTCTGCCATAATGGCGATATCCGAATTGTCCATTATGGATAATAATGGCTGCTCAGATGAGTATATCCGCTCGCTAGGAGAGAAGACAGCCCATGCCCTCGAGCGCTTGGGAGGTATTGGTGCTGCTGCCTCGGCTTTCCACTTCTGCCCATCCTGCGGCAGCCCAAAACTTTACAGTGTAAGAAGTCGAATGTGGAAATGCCCGACCTGCGGTTTTGAATACTTCCACAATGTAGCTACGGCGGCTGGCATCATAATCGAGGCGAAGAATAAAATCGTCATGATAAGGCGCCACAAAGACCCAATGAAAGGCAAATTTGCACTCCCTGGTGGATTCACAGAGCCTGGAGAGCGAGCAGAGGACGCAGCCCTCCGCGAATGCTACGAAGAGATTGGTTGGTCTCCAATTCACATCAATTTTCTTGCCACATTCCCGAATGTGTACCAATACCAGGGAATTCCCTACGCGACATGCGATGTCTACTTCTATTCGCGAGGCAATATCGTGGAAATCGACGATTTTCACCTCGATCCAGAAGAAAGCGATAGCGTGCAGTTCGTAGCCGCAAATGCCATTCCATGGTCAGATATAGCTTTCGAGTCAACGATTCGAGCTTTGCACTATTTTATCTTGCACGAGAGCATAGGCACTGCGCCACGCTTACCCGAATTTGACGCTATAGAATAGAATAGAGAGCATTTCAAGCCATAACCTTTTTCTCCATAACCTTTTTTCTATAGAAAGCCAGGACATAGACACTCAGTGCCTAACCCTATGCCCAGAATTTTCTAGACATCCTCCCAGAATCCCGACTTCTCAGATTTGAAGAGTGCATCGATCACTTTCATATTTGCAATCGCATCCTCCGGTGGAGTTGGAACAGGCTTGCCTTCGATTATGCTCTTCGAAAAAGCATCGAACATAAGCCTATATTGCCCAGCGGGTCCAAGCCTTACGATACGAGAACCTATAGATGTAGAAATGCTCATTTGGGCGGGGATATCATCGTACATATTAAAGGGGATAAAAATAGTAATTGCCCCAGCCGTTCCCACGATATCGACCTTTTGTACTGGAAACGACTGCGTAGCCACCGTAAAAAGCGCTTCTGTATCGCCAAAATCCAGCACCCCAGACGAAAGCACATCTGTGCCGAATTCCACATCGCGCCGCACAAGAGAAAGAGCACGCCTTGGCTCTTTGCCCATTATGAATCTGCTCGACGAACAGGCATAGCAACCAATATCATAGATCGCTCCACCTCCTGCCGAGAGCATATTGCGGATATTGCGCGGATCCCTATTGTTATAGGTAAACTGCACGTAGATATACTGCGGCTTACCAATCTCGCCTGCTTGGACTACTTCTCTGGCATGTACCCATTGCGGATGGAATCGGTACATGAATGCCTCCATCGCCTTTACGCCCTTAGATTCTGCAAAGAGTACGGCATCTTGGGCTTGGGCGGCATCCATGGCAAAAGGCTTTTCGCACAGTACATGCTTGCCAGCTTCCGCAGCCTTCTTTATCCACTCGGTATGAATATGATTGGGCAATGGAATATATACCGCATCGATTTCGGGATCCTCAAGTAGAGCCTCGTAGGATCCATAAGAACGAGCAATTCCTAGCTCGCTTGCAGCTTGCCTGGCTTTCTCTGAGTCTCGCGACGCTATACCGAACATCTTGGTAAGTTCTGAACCTAAAAGCTGATGATGCACCCTTAGCCTATAATGATTGGAAACCGAGAGAATCCCCCATCTAACAAAGTCCATACCGACCTCCTAAAAGAAACATAAAGAGGGTTTACCTGATGATTTCGACAGAATTTACGGGAAATTCGACAGGGTTTACAGGATTTTGTTTTGGGCAAAGAGACAAAGAGAACCCTGCCTCTTTTTCTTCCCTCAAAAAATCATCCCATTCATCCCGTCTCATCCTGTCATCCAGTCGAAATATTCCCTTTATCCAGTCTAATTGTTTGCTCCTATAATGACTATTTCTATCTAACTGCAGTAAGTTCCTTCTTAAACTTCCAGAACAGCGCGATGCTAGCCACCGCAAAAAGCGTGTAACTTGCAAAGAGCCAGCGGTAGCCCAAGATTTCGACCACTGTCCCGCCCAAGGCACTTCCAAGAAAAGCCGGCAGACCCATACCCACACCCATATAGAGCGCCATGCCAGTAGTTCGGTCTGAAGGCGGCGTTTTCAGATTGATGAATAAAATAGCTGCTGGCTGGAAAAGCCCATAGCAGAGCGAATGTAGAAGCTGACCTAAAACCACACCAATAGGCGTCGGGAAAAGCGCATATATTAAAAGCCGCACAATGATGGCTGCAGAAGATATCGCAATTGCGACCATAGGGCTTTTCCCCTGAATGAGCTTCCAGGACAGCACAATGAATGGAATCTCACAGGCCGCAGACAATGCCCACATTGCGCCTACAGCATGCCAATTAAGCTCCTCTGTGAGATACATCGAAAAAAATGAGCCTATTGGAGCCATAGCTAACCGCCCTAGCGCTATAACGCCTAGCCCAATGAGGTAAGTTGCATCTAGCCACTTGAATGAAAATCTAATTTTCTCTTTGCGCGTCTGCCCCGCACCAATCTCGGGCAAAGAAGGTATACTCAGCAAGAATAGCATTGCAAGAACACCCAATGCTATCGCCATCGTAGCCGTCGAGCTCGAATCGAATCCAGGAATCGACTGAGCGATAAGCGCCACCACCACGAAACCAGCCGAACCAATTGCCCTAATAACGCCATAGTTCGGCGCTTTTTCTCTCTTTTTATTGGAAGACTCTATGGCGCGCAAAAGAGAAGTGTCCAGCACAGGTACAGGCGTCTTGATCCCAATTGACAGCAGCGCAAGACTCAATAGCGTAATCAGAGGAACCCGAAAAGGTACAAGCAGCACAAGCCCCACAATCGTCATTATCGCGGACGCATATAGAAAAGGTTTAAGCTTTCCGAATCTGTCCGCAATCTGAGCTATGAACACCGGCCCTGTAATTCCCACAAGTTCGAAAAAACCAAGAAAAAAGCCTACCGCAACAGGGCTATAGCCGAGCCTTCGCACCATCAGCTGCAGATAGGGCGATGAGATGCCGTACATCGAAAAGAGCATAAAGTAACCAAGTCCAAAACGCTGCGATATCTTTTGTTGATCTGCAAGCTTATCCATAGCTACTTGAAAGAATAGGGTTAAGGCGGAAATGCGTCAATATTTGTTGCAAGAATATCAAAGAATATGTAAAATGATTATTAATGGAAATGTCTATTCTAGATATTTTACATACTCACTGTCCTTCCAATCAAAAGAAAAAAAATCTACTCATGATAGGTGGGCTTCTCATAGGTGATCTTTTTGCCGTCATGACAAGTTTTGGCTCGGGTTTTTTCTTGGAAAACCTTATCGATATGCAAGGGATCAATTTCAAGTCATTTGTTAATTATTGGCCTTATCTTCCAGCATTTATAGTCATGTTATCACTTCTAAATCTATATCCTGGGATTACCCTTTCTGCACCAGAAAAGTTAAGGCGTTTTGCTATTGCCTCGTTCCTTGCCCATGCAGGTATTATTCTTTCCCTATATATTGGCGCTAAGAGATTTGATCAATATCAGACGGCGTTCTTGTTCTCTTGTGTCTTCAGTATTCCTCTTTTCTTTTACTGCAGAACTGTTTCAGAATCATTGCTTGTAAGGCATAAAATGTGGGGAATTCCTGCTGTCATATTTGGAGCAGGGGAAACGGGTAGGCTCGTTGTCGATCGCCTTCTCGATAATCTCAAATTGGGTTATATCCCCGTGCTTCTGCTCGATGACAATCCTCTTCTTGCTGGTGAATATCGAGGCGTCCCCATTATTACAGGAACTAACCTTGGTTCTCATATTGCATCTTCGCGAGAGGTCCAAACTGCTATTATAGCAATGCCAAGAGTGGATCATAGGCGTTTAGGCGAAATCATCGTTCAGCAGGCTATGGAATTCCGCCGATATATTATTATTCCTGATATCGTTGGCATTTCGAGCTTGTGGATGACGGTGCAGGATCTTGATGGAATTCTAGGCTTGCTTACCGATCAGGAGCTTCTCGAGCCCCGAAATATTGCGATTAAGCGCTTGATGGATATAGTGCTAAGCATTATTGGTATGATATTGCTTTTGCCGATTTTTATCATTATCGCGATTCTAATAAAGCTCGATTCTCCTGGTCCAGTATTCTATCGCCATCATCGACTAGGTAAGGATGGCAAACCTGTGAAAATACTTAAATTTCGTTCGATGTACAACAATTCTTCTCAAATGCTTGAAAGCTTGCTACGGGATAGCCCAGAGGCACGGACAGAATGGCAAGCTAATTTCAAGCTAAAAAACGATCCTCGCATAACGCGGGTTGGCGCTTTTTTACGAAAGACTAGTCTAGATGAATTGCCACAATTATGGAACGTTCTAAAAGGCGATCTCAGTCTGATTGGTCCTCGACCTATAATTAATAATGAAGTAATAAAATATGGAGATAACTATTGGCTATTTTCCAAAGTAAAGCCTGGGCTGTCGGGTTTATGGCAGATATCTGGTCGTTCCGAGACGGACTATGAGCAAAGGATCGCGCTTGATGTATACTATATTCAAAGCTGGTCGCTTTGGCTCGATCTCTATATACTCCTCAAGACAATTATTGTAGTGCTCAAAGGTGATGGTGCGTATTAGATTCTCGAACGCAAAAATAATTCTGCTCTTAATCCTTTCTCTTATTGGAGCTGATATAGTATATGCGGATAGCATACCATCGCTAAGGACTGTCTTGCCAAAGCTGACAAGCGATGAGATACATAGGCTTTTGGCTTATGACCTTATTATCGAGGATTACATAGAGAACAGTTCGCCCAGACTTTTGCCCTCGGGTCAAGCAGCTATGACCCTGCATGAGAGTCTACCAGATCGAAAAGAGGGAACCAAATATCAGACTGCATATCTAATCGATGCTGTTCGGTTTTCTGATACAGATAAGCTGATATTTCTTAATAGGCTAGCACAACTGGATACTTTATCAGGAATTACTTATTATTCTGAGACAAGGAGCAGGGAGACGATATTATTCGATGATGTCTATGTGGTCGAAACTCCAGGATCGCGAATTCCTCGGCCAGTAGGAGCCTTTTCCAAGATTCCCGAGCAATTGAATCTCTTTATCCATATAAAAGATGCAAATTTTGGATCGACATGGTTCTCCGTATCGCTTTTCGAGAAGGATAATGTATTCTTTTTCTTAATCGAAAACGCGCTACCCATGGGCATAGGGCCTATTCGCGCTTTTGATGCAGGAGATTTCCGAATCGCGTTTTCTTTCAATGAGGTACAAGAAGGTCTTCTAGTCAGCAGCGTGAGCTATTTCAATCCAAAAAAATTGGCTTCCAAATTTGTGGATATTTTCTCTGCGGCAGAAAAGAGAATTCGCGCTATCAGTAGCTGGATGGCAGCACAAGCAATAGAAGCCAAAATTACTTCGGGGCATCGATGAATACTGAATTGCATGAGCCGAAGCCATCGATAGTAAGCAATTTTCTTTTTTCGACCCTTAGTACTTTCTTGACCATACTTGTTCCCCTTATTACTTATCCCTATGTAGCAAGAGTTCTTGGCCCAGAGAATCTCGGTCGCACAGGTATTGCTTCTTCATTCACAAATTATTTCATTGCAGCAGCGCAAATTGGGCTTCCAGTCTACGGCGTCAGGCTCGTAGCTCAGCGCAGATCCGATAGGAAGGCGCTTGAAACAGGTGTTTCAGAACTCGTTGAGCTTTCGATGTTCTCCTCATTTTTGGCTATCTTGGCCTTTTCTATCGTTGTGATGCTCATTCCGAAATATCGAAGTGAGTGGAGCCTTTTCTTTGTATTCGGATTGACTATCGTAACTTCCGCCATGAATCTAGACTGGCTTTTTCAGGGCATGGAGCGCTTTCGATATATCGGCATCCGCAATGCAATTCTCCAGGTGCTATTCGTGGTATCGCTCTTTCTCTTTGTTCGCAAGGCTTCGGACTATATTGTTTATGCATTTTTATTCTCCGCTGTTGGATTCGCCACAATGGCCATAAATTATGTCGCCGCGCATAAGAATATCAGGGTTAGGTTTAGAGATCTTTCACCTCTTAAGCATCTTAATTCACTCCTAGTAATTACGCTTTTTTCTTTTCTCGTAACAGTTTATACAAACCTCGATTTTTTATTTTTGAGCTTGTTTTCACAGACAGAGGAGGCAGGATTCTATAGCATCTCGATTCGGATTGCTAGGATTGTCATTGCCTTTACAGCAACGCTCAGCACTGTGCTCATGCCTCGCCTTTCGACACTTGTCAATACGGCTGAAGAAGAAAGTACGAGGCTCTTACAGAATTCTTTCTCGGCCATTGCATTGTTTGTAATTCCAGCGGTTTTTGGGCTTGTAGCTATTGCCGATGATTTAATACAAATATTTGCTGGTGCTAGATTTGCACCTGCAGCATCTTCGATGCGAATAACGGCATGGATCGTACCGATAGTGGCATTCTCGAATGCGCTTCAGATGCAAATCTTGATACCACAACAGAAAGAGAAGTCTATGCTGGTTTCTTTCAGCATCGGAATCGCAGTGACTGGCCTTGTGCTATGCTTTGCAGTAAAGCCTCTTGGCCAAGTAGGGGCCGCCTTAGGCATGTTGGCAGGAGAGACATCAGTCCTTGTTGTACATGCATGCTTCTGCGGGAGAAAGGCGATTTCTATGGTGTTTTCACGAAAGAGACTATTTCATTACCTTTTAGGAGGAGCACTCTGTGGGCTAGTTGCCTATTTTGTAAGCAAATTATCAGGGATAATGCTTGTTGCAAGGCTTATATTGGCTATTGCTACAAGTGCGCTTTTCTATCTTGCATTTCTTCTTGCAGTCAAAGACGATTTTGCGCTCTTCATCCTAAAAAGCGGACATAAGAATATGAGATAGATATGAGAAAGACCTCGAGCTTTGCGCAAAATATTGGGGAATCCAAATCCGACCATATAATTAGCTCTCGAAAGATAATAATAATCTCTCCCAATGGGCTCTCTAATGCAGGAGGTGTAGAGCGAGTCATGCTCTATGCATATCGTGCTCTTTCGGAACATGGTTTTCAAGTTGGCATAATTGATCAAAAGGCCTTGTCTGAAAGCAGAATCGGTCGATTTTTCTCTATTTTCAAGAGAGGAGTATTGGGTTTTTTAGGACAATCGTTTGGATTATCGATAATTGCCAATAGAGAGCGGAGATCGGGTGCTTTCATAATCAATAATGGATATGCCGCCTTTTTTGCAAGATCCGATATTCTATTTTGCCATGGATGTGTTCGGGCTGCACGCTTAGCACAGCACAGAGTGCGTTTAGAACAGCGCAGGTTGGATTTATCAAAGCGCGAAGAGCATTTCGATAATACTGAAATCCCAAGGCCCATTAGGCTTATCGAGCGCTTGAAGCTCTCGCTATATGGACCAGATGAAATAGCGGAAATGATCGCAGGGCACCGTGCACGTATCATCGTAGCGGTATCCGAACATTCACAAAGGGATTGGCAGCGATATTATCATCTCTCATCTGGCAAATTCGAGCACCTTCCCAATACCGTGGATACAAGACATTTCCATCCTGCTTCGGAATCCAACGAACGAGAATCTTCGAAACAATCTCGCAATGCGCTAAGAATTCTTTTTGTGGGGTCGCTTACATACCTCAAAGGCCTCGATAGGCTAAGAACAACGGTTGAAATGGCTCGAGAAGCAGGGAAGAATTGGGAGTTCATAATCGCAACACCTTCATCCTTTAATACAGAACATTTTTCTTCAAAGCCAAATGTTACTATCCGCAAGGCTGTTAGCTTTGCTGAACTACCAGACCTCTATCGTTATTGTGATGTCTTGTATTTCCCTTCTATATATGAAGGATTCGAAATGGTAACATTGGAAGCGCTCTCTTCGGGATTACCCGTTGTAGGCACAGATGTGGGGGCAATTTCTGTTCTTTGTAAAGCAGGATTTCCTGGCGTGTATCGCATCGAACCCGACGATTTTGCTCAAGTCTCCAATGCTTTCGAAATAGCCGCGGCCCAATGGAAGAACCATGCCGAGAAGCATCAATTGTATAATCTTATCGATGAGAATTATGGAATTTCGACATGGTCGCAAAAGCTTATAGAAATTGTGGAAGCATGCTATGAGTGAACCATCTATTTCTGTCATTGTGCCCACATATAAGCGAGCTCAATTGCTTTCTCTTACCCTTCCCACATACCTACAGCCGGAAACCAGCGAGCTTATTGTGGTGGACGATTGTTCTCCAGATACAACTCGCGAGGTGGTCGAAAGCCTTGCAGCGGACCATCCACGAATCCGGTATATCAGAACAGATGCAAATCGCAAGCAGCCCCATGCAAAAAACCTTGGTATCTCACAAGCCAAAGGGCAATATCTATATTTTGGAGATGACGATTCCGTTCTCTTGCCTGGCTCTTTAGAACGACTTATGACAACTTTGCACGACTATGGCGCTTCGATAGTAGGCGCTTGTGCGCCTTATCTCACAAGGCCACCCAAGGATAAAGACTTTTCTTCTATCTTTGAGGAAATTCTTGGAGAGATAGAGCAATCAAAGCGATCGCATAAGACTGAAATTAATAAAAGGCTCATCGATCCTATAAGCCTCGAAGCTCGCTTTGATATAAGAACTAAGGAACCAGTTGAAGTGCCCTTTGTTCAAGCTTCCTTTCTCGTTTCGCGCGAGTTGGCGGAGAAGATTGGCTTCGATGAGTACTACTTTGGCAATTGCTATCGTGAAGAGACCGACTTTCTAATCCGAGCGCACAACGCAGGCGAAAAAATCATATACGAGCCCCGCGCTATCCAAGCCAATCTTCCCCGCTCGATTGCTATGGGTGGAGCGCATGATGGTTCGAGCAATTTTCTGATTAGAAAATTACGCTACTTCAAATCTGCACTCGAAAATAACTGGTATTTTCTTACTAAAAATAAAGAGGCCTTACAAAAGGCCTTTGGCCTTGATGTTTCTCCTTTACATCGGCAGGCAGTGTTTGCAATTATAATTGCACGAGTAATCATATCTTACCCACTCCGCAAGGTGATAGGTCATGAGCTCTGAAATGGATGCCATTTATAGAAATGAACTTCGTGTCCTATATGTTCGAGGCGAAAGAATAGGGCAAATCAAAGGAGGTGCAGATCATGTGTCAAGCTCGCTTCTTTATATGCTCAGAACATATTTTCCGCATTCAGTAAACGAGCTCTATCTCTATGAATTCTGCAAGCGACCAACAAGTCGCCAGGCGGTCTTCTTCGATGCATTACAGGGCTGGTTTTTCCCCTATGGGAGACAAGAAGCAACACAATTCCGTAGAATCATACAAGATTATGATTTTGTCTTTCTGGATCAGTCGGTCTACGGAAGGCTTCTTTCCGATGCCCTGATCTCTCGGCCAGAGCTTAAAACTGCGGTATTATTTCACAATGTCGAATGCGAATTCTATGCGCAGCGAGTTTGGCGCGCAGGCCGAATTCATAATGCCTTACTGCTCCCAGCGATTCTAAGAGCCGAAAAAGAAGCGTTAAGAGCCGACCTTGTAATGACACTAACAAGAAAAGATAGCAAAAAGCTTCAGTGTCTCTATGGGCGTTCCGCAGATTGCATAATAATGCCTGTTGTCGCAGATCGCTACAATAGAGCATTAGCGGAACAAATGAAATCGAAAAACAAGACCGATACATTCAATATGCTATTTGCTGGATCGGCGTTTCCACCTAATATTGAAGGCATCCGATGGTTTGTGCGCAAAGTATTGCCACAGGTCCCAGGAGAACTTTTCATAGTCGGTAGAGATTTCGAGAAACACCGTGTTCAGCTTGCTGCGGAGCGTGTTCATGTCATTGGTACTGTGGAGGAAATGGATCCCTGGTACTATCAGTCGGACTGTGTGATATCGCCAATTTTCTGGGGATCGGGCATCAAAGTCAAGACCGCCGAGGCTTTTATGCTCGGAAGAACCGTTGTCGGAACAAAGGAATCTTTCGTAGGATATGATCCTGTTGCAGCAAAAGCGATTGTAGTTGATAAAGAGGCGCAATTCGTCGAGGCACTTCATAGATTATATTCGCAAATAATGTCCGGCTCTCCTAAAGAGAATGCACAGGCTCGCTTCTACTATCTTCGAGAGCTATCGCTCGAAGCACAATACGCAAGATTTTCGGCTGCTTTAGATAGCTTGTTCGCCAATACCAATTGGCTGTCCGAAAATGAACGGCAAGAAATAAGGCCCATGCGCAAATGCGAGCCCAATAGCAAAGACAAGCATAAGCGTAAGTTATCCGAGCCTCCAAGGAGCATTATGTGATAGAGCCTCTCATAACCGTGCTCACTCCGACATGGAATCGAGCTTCGACTCTACCGCGGCTCAAGGCTTCGCTAGAAGCGCAGACCTATCCCAATTTCGAATGGCTCATCGTCGATGATGGATCGACAGATGGAACTGCCGACCTTGTTAGGCAGTGGCAGCTCGATAGTACCCTCGTTATTATTCTCATCGAGCGACAGAATGGAGGCAAGCATCGTTCTGTCAACGATGGCGTGCGTGCAGCCAAGGGTAGGTGGATCTATATAGTGGACTCTGATGACAAGCTTCCCAATAGAGCGCTCGAAAACATTGCAAGCAAACTACCATCCATAGAAGAAATTCCCAATGTAGCTGGCCTAAGCGGACTTAAGGCAGATTTTGATGGACATATTATTGGTGACTATTTTCCTGATGGACGGGAGTTCTGTGATGCAATAAGCCTTACATATAGATATGGAATTAGAGCTGATAAAGCAGACGTGTACAAAAAGGAAATACTGCTACATTTTCCTTTTCCAGAATTCAAAGGCGAAAAATTCCTAACCGAAGCTGTGGTCTGGTATCGTATAGCGAACGCAGGCTATGTATTGCTTCTAACGAATGAAGTCTTGTATGAGTGCGAATATCGGCCGGATGGTCTATCTGCGCATAGCCTCGAGCTTCGCGTTGCCAATCCGATAGGAACTTTGCTTTTTTACAAGGAGATGCTTGGATATGACTTGCCTCATAGAGCAAGATTGAGAGAGGCATCCAACTATATACGTTTTCGCAGGCATTATCAGTGCTCTCCGAACTTCGATCCAAGAAGCTTCGAACCAGTAAAGCAATCCTCTTTACCTATGAAAGTACGATTTCCTGCATTTATAGTTGGAAATGTTGCTTATGTTTTTGATCGTCTTGCTCTAGCTCGCTCAAAAAATCCTCAAAACGCGTGTGATGTATCAGTAAGCATGCCATCTGATTCAGAAAAGCCTATTCATGTGTTACATGTCATAAACTCATTGTCGCAGGGAGGAGCAGAGCGCTTTATTTCTTCTCTTCTTCCAAGACTGAAAGAGCAGCATATCGAGAATACAGTTCTAGCCCTCAACCTAGAGTCAGCCGTATATGCTTCCATGCTTGAAAAAGCAGGCATTTCAATATATGGGACTCACTTACGGCACTTTGTTACCATAGAGAACGAGAAAAAATCCAACAAGAGACTACAAGCACTTCAACTCTATTCAGTATCGAGGGTATTCGATGTGCTGCGAGCAATTCGTTATCTACAGCCAGATATCGTCCACGCACATCTTGCTCCTTCGTTCCATTGGTGTGCGCTAGCAAGCCTTTTTGCTCGAAAGCCCATCTATATGACTACCGAACATGCAAGCAAGAATCGGCGTATGTCCATTCCTTTATTCAAATGGATCGAGAAAGCCTGTTATGCGCGATATGCTTCGATTATCTGTGTGAGCTCTTCAGTAGCGCAAGCGCTCTCAAAATGGCTTGGGATTCCTCCTAGTAAGCTCCAAACCATTATTAGCGGTATCGATATAGAGCAGTTTTCGAATAGCGCAACACCTGTCGCTGAAGTTGTACAGTTTCTTGCGGGAAGAATTGGAATCTCTATGACAGCGCGCTTTGTGCCGGTAAAGGATCACCCTGTCGCGCTCGAGATTCTCGCCAAATTGCCAGAGCGATATGCTCTCATATTGATAGGCGACGGTCCAGAGCGGCCACATATTCAAGATTTAGCAGCAAAGATGCACCTCGAACAGCGCTGCCTATTCCTTGGTTCGCGCGAGGATGTCCCGGATATTCTCTCTGCATGCCATTTATATATACAGACTTCACAGCAAGAGGGGTTTGGCTTGGCGGTTGCGGAGGCAATGGCAGCTGGTCTTCCAGTAGTGGTGCGGAACGCTAGTGGTCTTTTCGATCTAGTAGATGGTGCGGGTCTCTTTTTTGATGCTCAGGATATAGAGCAGGCTGTTGCACAAATACTTTCCCTTGAGAGCATAGATTTGCGAGAAAAGATAGTGCTGGCAGAGAGCGAAAGAATAAAATATCTTTCGATCGAAAGAACAGCGCATGAATATGGATCATATTACCGTCAGATTCTGCGCACAAAGAAAACAACAGAATGAAGACTCGCGATTCTCTATTTGCGACAAGCTTACGCTTCTTGTCATTTCTTTTTCCCCTTGCGTTCAGCTTTAGCGGATATACTAATATCGGGATTGTTGTCATTCTGTTACTTAGCTTTTGGTACCTAATCTTGAATTGGCAAATTGTTATCCGAGATCGATGGGCCTTATGTGTGATAGGTTTTTTCCTGGCGATTGCAGCCAAAGATGGCGTTATGCTTGCTTTGGGGAAAGGTAGCTTCGAAGCATTTGCTAAGTCAGGATCTCGTGTTGTTGTACTGGCAGGCTGTAGTGCAATGCTATTTGCTCATTCAAGAGAGGACATCGAAAAAGCTCTTTCGATTGGATTTTTGGTGACTTTTTCTTATTTGATTATCATTTTTATTTTTATGCGATTCAATATATTACCTATGATTTACAATGCAAATACATTTGGAATGACAGGGATATGGGCGGCAATTCTTACGGGAACGAATAAATGGCAAAATAAAACAAAAAATAGTAAGCTGCAAGCTCTAGCAATTCTTATCTCGATGCTCATACTGGTCCTTCAAGATGCGTTTTTCTCGGGAAGTTTTGAAGAATCTAGGACTGCGGTTTTTGCTATGAAAGCAGCGCTTTGCTTCATAATTTTATCTGAAACAAGATATGCAATCATACTTGCTAGATTGGAATTTGCAGTCGTTCTTGTTTTTATTCTTATTGGTTCGATAGTATTCATTCCTCAATTCAACCATTTATTAGCAAATCGACAATATCTTTGGCAAGCATTCTTAAGGAAAGGCCTCGAGCAACCTTTGCTTGGCTGGGGATTTGCTACAGAAGCAGCTAATATCCATCTTGTGAGTTCCTATATGATAGATACACCATTCTATGATAGCTTTGCCAAGACAGGCTTAGGCCCTCACAATAGCTTTCTGGCCATGTTTTTCGAAAATGGTATTATCGCTCTTGCAGGATACGCCACATTGCTCATTGCTCGGATTCGGGCAATACGAGTGCCTCTCACGATGTTCGATGTTTCCCTTTTAGCCTATTTTATCTTTATGTCTCTTGATGCGATGGCTCCAGGAGGACTAACCGTACTAGGATATTTCCTAGGATTATGTATCCTTGCAACGCCAGAAAAAGCTCAAAAGGACAAGGATTGTTGATGAGAGTGCTGCATATAGTTACCCGATCTGACTCGGGCGGCGCGCAATGTATGATAGCTACCCTTGCAGCCTTGCAGAGCCAATCTGGCCATGTCGTTGCAGTTGCTTCTGGGCTGGAAGGAGCAGGGCTCGCATGGTATTCTCTTCCGGCCTCGATAGAAAAAATACCAGTTCGGCACCTAAAGCGCAACATAGCGCCCTGGAACGATCTGTTAGCGCTCTCTGAAATTTATCATATCTGTATGAGCTGGAAGCCCGATATCGTCCATATTCATACGAGCAAAGCCGCGGCGCTTACAAGAATAGCCATAAATCCTAATCGATATCCAATAATCTATACGATGCATGGCTACGACCAGCTCAAAGTTGCTAACCAACAGCTTCTTTTCATCGATAAAATGCTTTCTCCAAGAACATCAGCGATTGTTGCTGTCTCTAATTACGATCTTAGGCGCATGCGGACCGATGGGTACCATCCAAAGTTGATAGTTAATGGCGTAAAGGATCCAAGCAGCCGGAAATCCGATGCTTCTGAATTGACTTTAGCACTACAGCTTCTAGAAGATTTGCGAAGAAGAGAATCGCCGACAGGGCTAATGATCGCTCGACCCGCTTCTCCCAAGCGGCCCGAACTGGTTCGAGAGGCGGCACGTCAGCTAAAAGACCTTTGCAATATCGTATGGATAGGCGGCAATGCTCAAGCTGATGATCCGTCCTCTTTTTATGCGCTTGGCCCGATTCCAGATGCCGGCAGGCTTATTCCTTTTTGCGATTTTGTCCTCTTGCCATCTGATCACGAAGGCTTGCCGATGACCCTTCTCGAATGTTTGGCTGCAGGTAAGCCTTTTATTGCCTCTAATGTAGGAGGCATCCCTGAGCTTCTTAAGGATGTGGATTTCCCAATAGGTCCAGGAGTCGCCGTAGAAAATACCGCAGAGGATTTTGCTTCAGCTATCCGTGGCATTGCACATGACATCGAACTGTGCAAAGCGATGGGAGCGAGGGGCAAAAAACTCTGGGAGAAATACTATACTGCTGAAATCATGGCTGCAGAATATGATACGCTCTATAAACTCCACAAGCAGACTGGAAGGGAATGAGAGAATTATGCTATTGCCAAGAAAAGAGCTCCGGATGAGATCTTATCGTGCTATGAGAGCAATACTATCTATGCTAATTTTGCTATATATAGCGCGAGCTCCTAATGCTCCAAGCATTTATGCGCAGAGCATAGCTACACAAGAAGAACCTAAGCAAACACCTTATATTGAGGGATTCGAGTTTCATCTGAAAGGTGTACGAGAGACAGCAGTCCTTCGATATCTAGATATGGAAATAGGCAAGAGATTTTCAAGCCAATCCGACCTCGACAGTTTTATTGCGGAAAAGCAGCGCCTTCTTCAGGAGAATAGGGTCTTCAACGAGGAGGCAGCAATTTGGTATGAACAGCGAAATCCATCCGATCCAGAAGCAATAACCATTATAGTGCGTGCCTATGCCACCTGGACTACACTTGCTGTGCCAATACCCAAATACACTGAAGACGATGGTTTTTTCCTTGCATTCCGCTATAAGGATTTCAACTTTCTCGGTATGCTTGAACCACTAGTGTTTTCCTTGGACCATTATTTCCTAGATGGAAATACGACAATTGGTGCTGAGTTTGGATACTCGCCTCGCTTTATGAATGCTCAATGGCAGTTTTCGCTTGCGAGCTCAGTTGATATCGGCCAAAACCTCGATCCAGCTTTCAGCGATACCGCAATCAGCCTCTCGACTGAGTATCCTCTATCTGAGGCACCCGAATACTGGTCACTTGTCCCTTCGCTGTCTTATACCTATACAAAGAGCACCAAAATCCATGTAGGAATTGCTGGCTTGAGCCTAATAAGGCCGATTTTCCTCCTCTTTCCTGGAAACATAGAATTGCAAGCCTCATATAAACAAGAAAATGATGCCGGCTCTTGGTCATATATAGCTATTACAGAGACAACGCTCTCTCTTCGTATTCCACTTTTCTTAGTAGCTCCTGCATCTATGCTCGCATTTACGCCTTCTGCGGGTCTTTCTTTATCCTATGATCTGGCCAAAGGCATGGTATACGATGCAGGGCTATGTGCATCTGGTTCAGTAGCGTACAACAGCATCAAATGGAAAGGCAACTTCAGAAAAGGCAGCAGTGCTTCTCTATCTGAATCGTATATGTTCCATATTGGATCGAAACATTCTACCAGACCTCTAGACCTTGTTCTTTCCTCTGAGCTTTCAGCCTTTTACTCCTGGTTCAACCTTCTGGGAATTGATTTTCGGGCCATAGGGCGCTGGGATGCTGGGTGGAGCTTATATAACGACCTAAGCTACTTCGATGATGTGGATGCGAGCACCTACCTTCGTGGAATTCGTGGGCCAATATATGGCGATCTCGCTGCGATAGTCAATTTGCAGATACCAGTCAATTTTGCTCAGGGCAAGTTCTTCCAATGGGAAGCAATGGATTCGGAGATTTTCATTATCCCCTTCTTCGATTTGGGATATGTGCGAACGAATCCTGCCAACCCTCTATGGTCTATAGACAACCTTCTGATGGGAGGAGGACTCGATGTGGTGATATTCCCTGAATATGCGCGATCGTTCACCTACCGGCTCTCTTTGGGTTATGATATAGGACACTACCTGGAAACTAAAACTCTAGATTGGGGCGATACCGAAATATGGCTGGGGATAGGGCTTCATCTGTAATTGGAGGCTCCATTGTAATGGAAAATGCGATGATTGGCAGTACTCTGAGAGCGGTCGCATATCACGCCGTACCTCAATCCTCAGAATCCAGCTTTTCGCGCCAGCTTGATTACTTCGCAAAGCGCTATGTCCCGCTCGATGCAGAAGGCTTTGCGCGGTTCTTAGACCAAGGCTCTTGCGAGGCCTCCGAAATGTGCGGAAAACTTGGCCATTCTGGCAGAAAAGCAAAAATATCGAACAAACAAGTCAGCATGCAAAGCAAACCAGGCCTTATCATTAGCTTCGACGACGGTCTTATGGAGCATTACGAAGTTGCCGCGCCGCTTCTCGAAGCCTGTGGTATGCGCGGATGGTTTTTTGTTACGAGTGCACTTCCTGACTTGGCGCCAGAATTTCAAGGAGACTTTTGCGCATCACATGAGATCTCTCTACGCAAAAAAGCAGCTCGTAAAGAGAAGGATAGGTATTCACTCGTTTCGAGCCACGTTGCGATGAGCTGGAATGAGATCCTCGACCTCGCGCAGCGTGGTCATGTAATTGGTTGTCATACCGCTCACCATGTTCGCATGCGTCCGACTCTCGATTCCGCCATAATCTTTGACGAAATTGTAGAAGCTAAAAAAAAGCTCGAAAAGCACCTTAGCTACCCTATCAATGCATTTGCGTGGGTAGGAGGAGAATCCGATACTTACCGTGCGGATGCATTACAGCTGCTCTGCGATGCAGGTTTTTCATGGATTTTTACGACCCAATCTTCGCTCTTCAGAGTAGGTGAAGATGCGCGAGCAATCCATCGCACTGTACTTGAGCCCGATCTTCCATTTCCGCTCTTTCTTGCAAAAATAAATGGGCTTTCCGACCTTGCGCATTGCAGGCGCAGAAGAGCGAGCCTCAAGGCCATGCAGCTTTGATGAAGAATGATCACATAAGCACGATCAAAAGGGCAATCAAGCTAAACGCGATTAAAGGAGAATGAAACTATGAAATATCGATGCTCGATGCGCTCGGCAAAGCCCAATCCATTTCTGCTATATTTTATTTTCTCTATATTTTTGTTTTCCGGATCGAGGATGTTCTTTGGAAGAAATCTCCTTTTTGCGCAAACTAAATCAGCGCTCACATCGCTCCAGTGGCGCATCGTGCTTAACATAAACATCGAATCCAGCCTAAGAAGCGATAATGTCCGCCTCGAACCTCCTGTTAGTCAGTATCCATCAGCAGCCTATTCCAATGGCATCGATATACAGCGGAATTATTTTGGCCAATTGCCCTTTGCAGTTCTGAGTATTGAAGCTGGAAGCGCTCTTGATGCACAAGGCTTCGATCCACATTTGTGCAATGCCCAGGGCCTTGGTGTCGCAGCGGAAATCGATCTGCGGCATAGCTGGGCAGGGGATTATTTCCCTGTGCATAATCTGCCGCTCAATGGCACAACGCTTGATGCAGAGGGCAATATAGTTGCGCGATCCGTCCTATATTGGAAATCTCCAATATTCGAGATAGGCTTTGGACGCGACCGCCTCGATTACAATGGCATACTCGAAGGCGGCTTTCTTCCATCGCGCCGGATACCATATTACGATGCGGTGCGAGCTCAAGGAAAGCTAGGTTGCTTTGCTTTCGACTGGCTCGTGTCCACAATCCAGGCAGTACAAGCCTGGGATAAAAATGATATCTCGCCAGAGACCGGATATGGCTTTGAGGATCAACCTGGCACGCCAACTATAATTGTCGAGGCAATGAACCGATTTTCCTGGCGTCTCGGTTGGGTGACCATAGGCGTAACAGACCATGCAATGATGTCCCGTCTCAACAACCACTTTGTGCTCACCGATTTTTTCCCTATTGGCTCGCGCCACCAGGCATCTGTTGCACAGACCAACAACTCCATGGTGTTCGATGCGAGCTGGGAGCCAATTACTGGCCTTACTATCGCTGGGCAGCTGGGTCTAGACGATATAGATATGAATCTAGTCGGCGTCGACGATACTGGTTCACCTACCATCCCTGCTTATATAGCGGGTGTGCGCTATAGCGGCCAGATAGGTCGAGCAAGAGCCTTATCTTTTACGGTCTATGTGGAGGCTGGTTCTACTCATTGGCTCTGGGGCAATTACGATGGGAGCCAAGCCTGGAAAGACATAGGAGATGTCAATTATTTTGCTCGCTTTATATACCGCTTTCCGCGCTACTTAGGAGGATCGATCCTATTGCCGCTCACAAGTCCCTACGGCCCTGGCGTTACTTGGGCGCAGAGCCACGGCGAGCTCATTATCCCAATTGGAAGCAATAATAATAAGAATCCCCTCAGCCTCGGAGTTGGTTATCGGTTTTTGTTTTTAGATATGAATACCGATGCCAACCTTATCACGACTCAAGTCTATGAAAATAGCACAACGCCTGCAGCGCCGCATTGGAAAAGCTTTTTCATAAGCCTACCTTTGCGTCTGTCTGCAGGTTTGTTCTGTTTCGATATCGCACCGAGCCTTGTCAGAAGCGGCAGTTCGGTGGCCTTCGAGCTTGACATTGCGCTCTCAGGTACCATAGCATTCGGAACTGTTCACTGATGCCAGGTATTCATTGCCGAATACCCACAAAGCCAAATAGCCAAAGGCTTCATCGCGGGTCAGTCGAATTGCTATAGACTCAATGATGGATAGTAGGAATATAGATGAAGAAACTATCTTTACCAGCAATTGCGATTCTTTTATTTCTTATCTTCTCGGGAATTTTTACGCTATCTGCACAACAGCCTAGCCAAAGCGCAGCCCAGCAGTCCAGCGAGCTTTCTGAGCAGGGTCTTCTCTTCACTCTCTCTGCAGAGCTGCCTTACCGCACGGGCACCTATCGCGAAGAAATCGAAGCGCGAGGACTAACACCAAATGCCTCAATTTCCCTTCAGTATGAGCAACCTCATATTGGGCTTATCGCTGCCCTCGATCTCACTAGCGACCAAGTCTATGGCCCTTGGCTCGCCGATAGCCCCACAGGCGCCCTCGGGAATTTCAATTTCCTGATCCAGGAAGCTGGTATCCGAATTTCTGGTGGCTCATTTAGCTTCAAAGGTGGCAGACTCCGCCATTTCGATGTGGTCGATTCGCCGTACTCGCTCTTTATCAACGCGAATGGCATCGCAGCGCCAATGATCGACTTTGTGTATAAAGATGATCGATTCTTTTACGAATCGCGATATATCTCGCTCACTCTCGATTCTGCAATGCATACACCGGCTTGGCCCGATGATACCTATGCTGGCTTTCCCGATCGTGGGGCAAACTTCAAGGTCTTTGGCCTTTCTCTTGGAAGGCTTACGATAGGCTTTGAAGACTCTTCGGTCTATTCCGGCCGAGCTTTCGATTGGGAATACTTCCTAAGCCCTATGCCTCAATACTTTACCCAATATGTCAGAGGCACCGGAGGTCGGCCTTGGTATGCCAACTATGACGATAACTACAATGCGGGATTATTCGTAACATGGAAAGAGGCGGGGGCTTACGACCTCTATGCGCAGACTTTTGTCGACGACCTTGGGATGTTGGGACTCTTTGGATGGACGAATAATCCCTGGCAGGTTGCGCTCGCCTTGGGCGGAAGAATAAAGACGCCTCAAGGAACTTTCGGCCTCCATCTAGCTGGCGCAACAAAATATACCTTTGAGCCCGGCGATATGCGCAATTCAACTCGAGCGAATCAGATCCAAAGCTCCTATGGCTACACCTATTTTCCAGAAACCCGTTTTGAGTACGAATGGCGCTCAGGCTATCCCAAGAGCAATAATAATAAGGAGATAGCTCCAGAATTAAATCTCATCGGCTACCAATACGGCGAGAACAATCTTGCCATGCGTCTAGACTGGAAAAACTCTTTTAGTAGATTCGATTGTGATGCTTTCTTTGAATTTAGGCTCTCTGGCTCGAATAGCCCGGCCAATCCCTGGCACGATCTCTGGATCGATCCACAAGTGGCTTTCACCTGGCTAGATGACGCTGTGCTCGAAAAAAGGTTTACTATTTCGGCTCGAGCAGTTACAAGGCGTGGCCCATGGCAGTTCTTTGCAAAGGCTACTGGTGTCCTTGCCCTCGATGCGCTCGAACTGCGTGACCCAATTGGCGTACCGTCAAGCCAGACACTCGTCGACCAAAAAGTACAGATATATTCTCCCGTTCCGGGCAACACAAAACTTCTCGGCCAATTCAGCCTTGGAGTTCTCTTGAGGCTCGGAATATGATTAGCGAACCGCTCCAGGTTTCGATATACCGCGATATCGAAACGCCCGCAGCGATCTGGGACAGTCTCGCAAAAGGTCCACGCATCTACGCCTTTCAAACTCGCGCCTGGCTTTCTATTTGGCAGAATACCATCGGAAATGCCCATGGAGTAGTGCCCTGTATTATCGCATTCAAAAAAGGCCAGAATACTGCCCTCTTTCCTCTTGGTAAGAAAAAGGTGCGATTTGGGGCTTTATCCTGTACAATGCTAATTTGGCTCGGCTATGGCGTGTCTGACTATTCTGCACCGATCTTTTCGAATGAGGCACACTTTGATATGGCAGAGCTCTTTGCCCAGCTAAAGAACATTGCGAAAAAAGAACACTGCTGCGCCATTTATCTTGACCGAATTCCCAGATTTTGGGCCGACCGTACACCTCTTGTATTCGCCCAAGCGCTGCTTGCGATCACTTTTGGGCATCGCCTGCATTATAGCGCTCACGCAATGCGGCTCTCCCAAAATCCACTTATTCGACTCAGCACTAAAGAACGTGCACACCTCCGCAGAGCCGAACGCCGTCTATCAGAAGCTGGTACTCTCTCCTTTATCATCGCTGGAGACAAACCGCTTCGAGAACGCCTTACGCGAACCATGATCTCATTTAAGCGAGCACGCTTTCGTCAGATAAAAGTCCACGACAACTTTACTGACCCCGCATATCGCGATTTCTATATCCAAGCCTCGCAAAATGATAATATCCCAGTGCATATAAGCGCGCTTATGCTAGACGAAAAACCCCTAGCGGTGCATTGGGGACTTAGCTGTCAGCCACGCCTATATTACCTTATGCCTGCATTCGATATTGATAATTATCCTTCGCTTTCCACAGGCAATCTGCTCCTTTTTAAGCTTTTAGACTATTGTGCAAAAAATGATTATCAGCTTGTCGATTTTGCCAATGGTGATGAGCCATACAAAGAAAAATGGTGTGATGTAGAACTGCCTCTATATGAAGTCTATATCCCAGCTAGCCTAGCTGGATGGTTTACTGCCCTATATGGCAGCGCCTCAGAAAGCATAAAGCGGAGCGCTCTTGCGCCTCATCTCAAAAAAATGGCACAATTTCTAAAACTGCCCGCATGATCCAAGCGCGGAATAAAGTAATAGAGAAGGGATATAATGTGGTTAATAGCAAGAAAGCAGAACCTGTACGCTAGGTATTCTGCGCTGATTTTATGCATCGTGCTGATCTTCGGCGCTGCTAATCGAGAGGCTTATGCACAAGAGACAGCGCCATGGAATGTTATCGAAGCAAAATCAGGCTCGCAGGGCAATCTACAAACCGATAGCTCTATTCACGCTGCGGACCTTTTCTTTCCTGGAGATGATGAATATGACGAGGCTTTTTCAATAGCAATACGTCAAGGACAGGTGCCAAAAACCAATGTCTTTCCTCTTTTTGGCAGTGAGCTTGGGGCTTCCTTGAACAATGATAGAAAAGAATCCGAGCTTCTTTCGGGCATTGTCTTCAGGGCAAGTACACCGACCCTCTATTACGATTCACCTGCCACTCAGGACGATCTCGCGTCGAACCTTCTGGATGATTCGGGCCTAGAAAATATCGAGGCTTTTCCGGAAATCCAGCATTTTTGGCAAACCTTGCCGGATGTGCTAGCGCTGGGTGTGAAGCTATATCCTTCCGATTCGATTGCGTTCAATGTCGATATTTCGTTCAATTATCGACGCGATAAAATAGTAGGCCAAAGTTCGCCTTTCCAATGGGGCATAGACGAGTTGCGCGAAAACCTCACATCCGCCGCACAATTTCCACTAAGATCCTATGTAGCTTGGGTGGGCAAAGGCTATGGTGTAGCCCTAGGTAGATTTCCTTCTGGTATGGGCTGGGGGAGACTATCTGGTTCGATTTTGAATCCAAGGGCTTCCTGGTACGATCAAATACGCTTTTATCTCGAGTCTGGTCCATGGCGCTTTACAAGCATGACAGCGACAAGTTCTGCACAGCTCTCCAAAGCCGAGCAGGAAATTCAGTTCAGAAAAAACCCCGATGAAAGCAATTTTTGGGACTCGCTCAACGACCACGACTATGCGGCGCACGATACAGCGATCAAACTGGCCAACTGGCACGAGATCGAATGGAAGCCAGCGCCTTGGTTAGAGCTTTCGATAGCGGAGATGAGCGTAATTGGCGGAAGAACACCCTCGCTCAGTTTTGTTCTACCTACCACGATCTGGCACAATACCTATGCAGCAGGATACTCCAATGTGGGAGTCTCGCTGAGCGCAGCCGTAGTTCCATTTCGAGGCTTAATGCTATCTGGAGAACTCTTTATCGACGATATGAAAGGCCCTAGAGAATCAGCAGAGGCCAAGCCCCAATCTCTTGCTTGGCTTGGCACTGCTCGCTGGTCGACATTGCTTCTTGACCGTATTTCTCTTGATACAGGCCTAGAGTACCAGCATGTCGATCGTTGGACTTATGTGCGCTGGAGCCCTTATCTAGCCATGTATCAAAGACAAACGCTTCCCGATGGAAAATCGGGCGTGGATCAATCCCTAGGAGCTCCCTGGGGACCTGATTATGACAGCATAGGCGCATATGCAAACATGAAGTTCAAGAATAGCGCCCACCTTCGCCTCAGTTACGAATTTATCCGAAAAGGACCCATTTATCAGGGCATGGCGAGCTATATCAACGTCACCGCAGACTTCGACGGCGATGGAACCATAGACTCGACGCCGCAAAAAATCTGGGTGCCCGTCTACTACGACTACGATAAATATGCAGGATATGGCGAACTAGAAAAAATCCTTTCAAAACCTGATGAGTATCGCCATCTGATATCGCTCATGGGAGCAGTGCCCCTTACAAAGTCCATAGAATTACAGCTATCTTCGACTTTAGGCTTTTACCGTAATTTTAGGCATGTCGCTGGCGCAAGCGAGACAGCCCTTCTTTTATACGCAGGTATTGTTGTACAGTTACGGCCAAATGGCTAGTCTTTTAAAGAGGAATTTGCATGAAAAAGAACATCATCGCCGTTGCACTAGCAGCATGCATCTGTATTTCAGTCCTTCCTACATCTGGAAAAAATCTTCAGAAGATCTATCCCATATATTCCGATGTCTATGAAGCTATAACCGCACTCTACATCAGCCAAGGGCTTGCCCTTCCTTCTACGACGGGGCCATGGAGTGCCGATGAGCTTTTAGGCATGCTAGACAAGATCGATGTAGCTATGTTATCGACTGGCTCGTTGGACACCTATCAATATGCGTCGTCGGAGCTAAACCGCAGTACAGATACTTTCAAGTTTGGGTTAGGCACAAGCGTAGAGGCTTACTGGCATAGCAATACTACCGATTTTGTGAACGAATCCGACTGGATAGTCGGTTTTGAGGATCGAAAGCCAATTCTAGATCTGAGTCTAGAAACCTGGCCAGGTGAGCATTTCTACGGATATTCCTCCATCCCCGTGATGAACAATCTCTACAATGAATGGAATTCGTCAAAAGGTCCGACATCTAATCTCTTTGGGCAATATGCTTTGACAACAAACATTCCCCTTGTTCCTCCTGCAGTTATGGATGACCTCGACATTAATGTTCCGTACCGAGCTCTAGGCGCATTTGGTGGCGATGGCTGGAACGTCGAATTTGGTCGGGAGCGGCTTTCCTGGGGCCCCGGAGAATCTGGCAACTTTGTAATAGGAGATCATATTCTCTATCACAACATGGGTCGATTTACAACTTATACTGATAAATTCAAATATACCTTTCTTACATCATTTTTCCCATATCCTGATAATTACTATCCTGTAATGGACTCAGACGGAAACATCATCAATAGTAGATCCCAGGGAGACATCATTACTGGACTTAAAATGTTCATGGCTCATAGGCTCGAATGGAGCATGTTCAAGAACAAGCTCGGATTTGCCCTCACAGAAGGGATAATGTATCAATCCGCCGAAAACACCCTTGATCTGCGTATCCTGAATCCAGCGGCGATCTACCACGATTACTACATTCGCGGTAATTCGAATTCTATCATTTCTGGAGAGCTCAATTATTCGCCTATATTGTATGTCAATCTCTATGGACAGATGGTGGTAGATGAATTTGTGCTTCCTGGAGAACCCCTACCAGGTGAGCCCGGTGCGATTCCTCCCGCCTTTGGATATATGGCTGGAATGAAAGGAAGATATCCATTAGGCCAGGGCATGCTCTATGGATCTTTAGAGTGGGCAAAGACCGATCCATTCTTATATTTGCGCGGTAAAAGCAATTCAGCGCAGACACTTGGAGATCCGGGACTCAATTATGTTGTTGCCATTCGCATGTTTTCAAATGCCTTCGGAATTTCCTATACAGAAGATTTTATAGGCTATCAGTATGGAAGCGATGCAATTGTCTACAATGGTAATATCGGATACAAGCAGTTCGGCAAATGGTATGCCTCAATGAATCTCTTTTACATGGTGCACGGGACCCACGACAAATGGACGCTGTGGACTGATGTCTCCGATGCGAGTTTAAATGTCTCGACACCAAGCACCCAGCACAACACAGGCAACAATGGAGATTTGACAGCTAATGCTACGCGAGATGCAGCAAGCCATACTGTAGTTATTGGGCTTAGTGGCGGATATACTGTAATCAAGAATCTAAATCTATATGGGGAAACTGATTACATTTTTATCAAGAATCCAGGGAACATAAGCAGCAATGCGCCTATATATGATATACAGTTGACTATCGGTGTATCTTATTCACCTTGATCTATCTGCAGGCTTAGAGCTCTCTATGCCCGCTAGAAAGGTCTAATTGGAGTCTTGCAAATGAAAAGGTGACTTGCAAAACAATCTACTCTTTTCTTCGGATTTTTCCTTAGCTTGTTTTTTATGTGTTTCTCCATTTCCCCTGTGTGCAGCAAGGAATCAGCGGCTTTGATGAACCAGAGCGCAAGCAGGGCTGGATTGTGGTTCGACATAGCTCCTCTAGTGGAGTTGATCAATAGGCCAGCTTTAATTACCACCGACAAGGTCAGTGCTGATGATCTCGCTTGGTACTATTCGAAGCCTTCTTTCATTACCCTGGGATTCCAGCTCCACACTGGCTTGCTATTTGCTGTGATGTCTATCGAATTGCAGCAGGATGTGGGTGAGCTATTCCTCGGTGGTTCCTTGGCTAATCTACTATTCACGCATGACTGGTCTGAACCTTGTTTATCAAATAATTATCCAAGCGTAGAATTTCTTGAGGGTAGGGGCCATTGATGGTTCTTTTCGCTAGACAGGAGGGCAATCAACCTAGGTTCTGGAGAGTATTCTTTAACGCTGTCGAACCAGAACCCATGATATGACCACGTTCTTGGAGTGCTCTACGCGCCTCTTGATCCGGGCTCTCTGACTTACGATTTCCTTGCTGTCAATGTTCAGATCTTTGCCTCTGGCTCGAATGTCATGATCCAGCTAGATGCACAGGTAAAGCCCCTCGACAATGTCCGGCTCTACACTGAAGGACTCATGGATGATTTTCAGCTTGGAACAGAAGGGACCGGCTCGAACCCAAATGCCTTTGGATTCCATGCTAGCCTCGAGTGGGTAATCCAGCACAATTCAAAGGACCCTTACTCTAAACCTAGATTTTCTAGAAAAGATCATACAACTAGAATTGGAACATCTGGTCTCGAGGGAGCGCTTGTAGCATAGCTAGAATGGTATTGGGCTTCGACATATTTGTATCGACGCAATTCGAGTGCTCCAATCAGGCACATTTTAAGCGATATTTTTTCAATCCCAGTATTTTGGCACGCATATAATTGAGCCCTGGTTTAGCTATTCTCTCGGTCCAGACAGAATGATGATCTCCAGCGGCCTCAGGTATGAAAAAAGTAAAGTCGCAGCGTCGCTACACGGGAGCTTTATGATCCTCGGCGCAGAATCCAGCGAGCAAACCTATGCCGCACCCTACGCCAAAGGCTGGCTGCCAATGCTAACTGGAAGGCCCCTCTATTTCTTGCCCCAAAACAAAATCCTGTCAATCCAGCAAAATCCCGTAAATCATGTCTAAATTATCCTGCCATCCTGTCCAAGATCTTCCTAACGCCGGGGACACTTTTTTATTAGGGCGCATTGCGTTAATCTATGGAGAAAGAGAGCCAGAATATAGCGCTTTTTGCTTCTCCATGCTATCTTCAATTATCATTTTCCAGAGGAGTTTCGCATGCCATTTGTGCTTCAAAAAGAGTCCTCGGTGCCTGAACTCGATTCCCTATTCCGGCTTTATCGCCACGAACCAACAGGAGCTCGACTTCTATCTGTCATCAACAAAGATGAAAACAAGGTCTTCGGGATAAGTTTCAGAACTCCGCCCGAACGCAACAATGGAGTTGTTCACATTATCGAGCATTCCACTCTATGCGGTTCTCGCAAGTATCCAGTAAAGGAACCTTTTGTCGAGCTCATGAAAGGCTCACTAAATACTTTTCTCAATGCAATAACATTCGAGGATAAGACTTGCTACCCAGTTGCAAGTGCGAATCTTAAGGATTTTTATAATCTCATCGATGTCTACTTAGATGCGGTTTTTTACCCAAATCTAACCCAATATACTTTCATGCAAGAGGGCTGGCATTACGAAGTAGATCCTTTGACTAAAGAACTCAGCTACAAAGGTGTCGTATTCAACGAAATGAAAGGCGCCTATTCAGACCCAGATAGCCTCCACGATCATCTATGCAAATGCAGCCTGTTTCCCGATACTCCCTATGGCCTCGATTCCGGCGGCGATCCTCTAGAGATTCCTACTCTTAGCTATGAAGAATTCGTTGCCTATCACAAGAAACATTATCATCCTTCTAATTCTTTTATCTATTTCTATGGTGATGATGACCCAGAAAAGCGCCTTTCTTATATGGATGAATGGCTATCGCCGTTTGATACTGCTTCCATAGACTCACTTCCCGCCATCCAACAGACTTTCACAGAACCACGGCTCATCGAACGCAGTTATCAGAATAATTCAAAAGAAGAAGCTAAAGCCTATACAGCGATTAACTGGATGCTCTATGAACATGGAGATCTTCTCCTTTCGATGCAAGCTCTCGTTCTCTTCCATATTTTAGCCGGCACGCCAGCCTCGCCACTGCGAAAGGCGTTGATAGAATCCGGGCTCGGAGAGGATATTTCAGGTTTCGGCTTCTACGAAGAGATGCGCCAGACAGCTTTCTCCATAGGACTTAAGGGAGTCGAGCCGAACAATGTCACTAAGGTCGAAGAGCTAATTTTCTCCACGCTCGAACGGCTTACCTGCGATGGCATAGATCCCGACACTATCGCAGCTTCGCTCAACACCATTGAATTTGCCTTGCGTGAACGCAACACTGGCTCTTTTCCTCGTGGCCTCGCCATCATGCTGGATGCTCTAAATGAATGGCTCTACGATCTCGATCCAATCGCAGCGCTCGCTTTTGCTGAACCACTTGAACAAACAAAAAAAGCTGCCAAGGAGAACCCGAGGCTATTCAGTGAGCTTATAGATTCGCTCATCTTGAAGAATAAGCACAGAACCACAGTCAGGTTCCTGCCCTCATCCAGTTCCAACCACGAACGAGAAGACGCCGAAAAAGCCATGCTAGCTCTAGCCCGAGCCAGCTTAGATGACGAAGCACTTAAAAAAATCGAGGATACTGCCAAAACCCTTAAAGAACTTCAAGACAAGCCGGATAGTCCTGAAGCTCTCGCTACCATTCCTGTACTCTCACTCGATGATATTCCAATAGAATCGCCAGTGCTGCCTTCTGAGCCACTCGAATATGCAAGCGAAAAGTTAAAAAGCTCTGGAATCTATGGCTACTATCATGAGCTTTCGACAAGCGGCATCCTTTACTTGGATCTTGGCTTCGATTTTGGGAAGCTGCCCTCTGAGCTTTTAGCTTATGTCAGTCTTTTGGGTCGTCTCTTAATCGAGACAGGAACAGAGAAATACAATTTCGTCCAGCTTATCCAGCGCATTGGCATGCATACAGGCGGAATTCGAAGCATGGTTATATCCACAACGCATTGGGCTGAGCACAAGCCAGTCCCATGGTTTTTCCTACGCGCCAAAGCCCTGCCCGAAAAGGTCGGCATCCTTACTGATATATTGTTAGATATTCTCACCAACGCACAGCTAGATAACCGCGAACGTGTTCGACAGATTGTACTCGAGGAGAAGGCACAAGCTGAGGCAATGCTCATTCCCGCTTCTGCGCGAATTGTCGGTCTTAGACTTAGATCTCGCTTCAATCCAGCATATTGGGCTTCGGAAAAGCTTATGGGTATCGAACACCTCTTTTTCCTTCGCAAGCTTTTGCATCGTATCGAAGAAGATTGGTCAACAGTATTGTCAGAAATACAAAAGGTGCATAGAGAACTTATTCAGCGCGATAATCTACTCATCAATATCACTTCGGATCGAACCATTCTAAAGGCATCAGCGGAGCCTATTCTCTGCCTTGCGCAGTCCCTGCCTATACAATCGCCGCTTGCGCAATCTTTCTCAGATAAGCCTTCCTTCGAGCTCGATTCATGGATAAACGAAGCATCGCATGTTTGCAACCCGTCTATCTCTAGAATTTCTAGACATCAAGAGAATATTTCTTTAGAAGCCGAGCCTGCCCACAGCGCTTACCCCGCTCTTGAAACGATCGAGCTGCAGACCCAGGTGAATAGCGTAGGCATGATTTTACCGCTAACAGGGCTCGATCCTATTGCGGGCGGAGCTCTCGCAGCAACAAAATACCTTGACACCTCGTATCTATGGGAGCAAATAAGAGTCATTGGTGGAGCATATGGAGGGTTTTCCAGCCTCGATCTTGCCTCGGCTTTGCTTATGTTCCTTTCCTATCGCGACCCAAACCTAGATCGCACAATAGAAGTCTTCAGAAAGGTAGGTGCTTTCCTGGAATCCTGCGATTTACCAAGAGAAGAGATCCAAAAATCGATTATCGGGACGATTGGAGATGTCGATGCCTACCAGCTGCCAGACGCCAAAGGATTCAACGCTCTTATGAATATTCTTTCTGGGTACACTCAAGAAACGCGTCAGCACATCCGCGACCAGATTCTTGCAGCGGACATAGAGGATTTCCACAACTTGGGGAAGCTGCTTTCGGAAGCGGCCGGAGATTCGATGATAGCGGCAATGACCTCACCAGAGCGAGCAGAGAAGTCGCTCTCGACGCTACCAGCGCCAGTTGTGCGGCTTTCTGTACACTGATAGCAGCCAGCCGCTCGGCTTTCTGTATATAATTAGCGCATAGATTCGAAAGCTTTCCAGTCGAGCTTATCGAGCAAAGCTTGATCTCCAACAGCTACCCATAGGAAAGTGCCGTTACGCACATATTTCTCGAAGGCATTATGGACCGCCAGGGCATCCAACATTTCTATGCGATCCTGGTCCTTGAGCCAATCAGCCGGATTTCCTGTCAGTCTTATCGAGCGAATCATCAGAGAGGCAATGGCAGCATTGGTTCGAACAGCCTCAAAATAATCATTTATGTAAAGCTGCTTGTAAGTATCGAGCGCATCTGAGAGTCCCATATAACCATCGGCATCTGTTTTAGTAGGGTCCACTGATACAACTCTACCCTGCGCCATGAGAGCAGCCGCTTCATCGATGTATTGTTTAATTTTTTGCGGTGCATCTGACTTATAGATCATTATGGATCCATAATTTGCTGTGTATGACCTAATAGCAGCCGAAGGAGTATAGACTGCTCCATATTTATCGCGCACCACTGCGAAAAGCAAATCCGAAAAAATGCGTGTCGCTAGAGTTGTGGCAAAATAATCATCGCTTCCAGGTGCCGGCGCCGCGAAATCGCCCCTTAGGTAAATTATACCCTTCGACTGGTCGTGAGCTTGCGTGATGAGCGATCCCAAGGCCAATTCTGAGCTAGGAGACCCCATTGGAAAATTTGTAGGCCTTGGTACTGGTCCAAGATTCAAGTTCGAAATGTCACCAAGAAGCTTTTCAAGCTTGTACGCAAGCTCGGCTGGATTGAAGTCCCCAACAGCCACAAGGGAAATCCTATCTGCAGAAAAATGCTTCTTGTACCAATCTCGAGCATCTCCAACCATCATCGGCGCAATACTTTCCTCGGTGCCCTCGGGGTTGACTCCATAGGGATGCCCCTTGAAATAAGCCTCGTTCATTATCTTCTGTGTCATCGTCCATGGATTCTGTTCTATTGCCTGCAGCGCAAGTAAGGCATTCTCTTTTTCTTTGTCAAAATCGAACTGATCGAAAGAAGGATTCACAAGCATGTCGCTCCAGAGCGCAAGAAGCTCATCGCTATATTTGTCAAGTGTCGTAAGGCTGAAAGTCGAATATTCGAATTGTACAGCACTTGTAATGACCGATGATCTCCTATCGAGGATCGAAGCTGCTTTCTCGTAAGGATAATTCTTCGAGCTCCTTGCCATAGTTGCCAGGGCAATTTTCTCCCAGCCTGCTTGCTCTGGAGCAGTCACAAGGGAAGCACCATCTAGCACCAGCGATACATGAAAGACCTGGTTTGCATTCTGTACCTTCATATATAATGGAATACCATTGGAAAGTACTGCCTTCATGTATGTAGGAGCGTTTTCGCGAACATAGGGAGTAGCAGCACAAGCTCCGGTCGCTACTCCTACTATAAGTATGACAACAATAAATACCTTAAGAACATTATGACTAGAATGTCTCATACCTGCCTCCTCATTGTTTTTGCCACCAGAAGGCATTTTCCGCTGTCAAGCGAGTGTAGCCAAGCTCGGAAATCTTCGCGTTCATTCGTGAATCCGCATTAAAAGTACTTGTGCGCAAGCGCACAAGGGTTGCGACCGGATGACTCGCTTTCCCCGCAAGGTATCTTTCAATGAGAGATGAAATATCCTCCCAGGTCACCTTACGGCAATTCTCCTCATAATCGAAGAAGTAATCGGTGCCCGCGGTAGACCACCAGAATGTGAGCGTATCGGTAACAAAAGACCCTGCAGATTCGAGCGCGTAGATATTCTGGTCTACCAGCTTTGTCTTCGCCTCCTCGAGTGCTTCATCTCCTCCAAAATAAGCACATGGGTCATTGGCTATTAGTGAGAATTCATCGAGCACTGCGGACTTAAGATTCTCCACTCGCTGAAGCACTGGCTCTTCCTCCGCTGGCCGCTGAACGAGCATTAGGGTGGCAAAAATGTAATTCCCCCCATCGCGCGAGGTTGGATAGACAAAATCTATGTATTCAGCGTCATATAGACCATAGACTTTCCGCATAATCTCCGATTTGAAAGGCCCTGATGGCGAGCTCAATAAGAATAAAAGTACATCCGATATATATGTGTCGTAGGTCTGCCGCGTGACATCTGGCCCTCTCCACCGGAATTCCACTTGGGCAATACCTCGATAGAATTGATCCTCTGAAGTTACAAGACGAATACCATCCGGGATAGGTCCATGAGGTGGCTCCGCAAGCACAGGCTCTGGCGCTCTTGCCCAACTTCCAAAGGATGCCTTGGCTAGCCTCAGCACTTCATCAAGGGTCGTGTCACCGCCCACAAGAAGCGCCATATTGGAAGGCACATAGTAGGTCTTCTGAATATCTCGAAGCGCTGCTACGCTCGCCCTTTGTGTATTCGACTCCGGACCGTCGATATTCTTTCGCCATGGAAAATCCTTGAACATACGCGATTCAAGACCATTCGAGGCAATCTGCGATGGGTCGCTATGGTATCCGCGAATTTCATTCAGCACGACCTGCTTTTCGTTCTCCAGAACTCTGGCATCCAGAGTGGGATCCATGACGGCATGCGCCCAAAAATCGATTGCATCGGGGAGCTTTTCCGAAGGCACACTGATGAAATAGTTGATGTATTCTATGCCCGTAGCTCCATTCCAGTTTGTTGTACCCATGCGGTTTAGCGCAGCAGAGAAGGCATCCTTGGTTGGGTATTTGTCGTTGCCATTGAACATCATATGTTCATACAAGTGAAAAAGCCCAGCAGTATCAGGTGTATGAGCCATAGCGCCTCCACGAAAGGCAATACACACGGTAACAAGCGGCACTGCATGGTTCTCTACCACAAAGACCTCGAGGCCGTTCTCGAGCGTGGTATTTCGAACTGCCTTTGCTTGTTGAGCAACAACTGCATCGAGCGTCAGCAGCATCAAAAAAAGAGACAGCATTATACAGAAGAAAGACCTTTTATGTCTCATTTGCTTTTATGACCTCCTTTCTAAGCTAATAAGCTAATATGCCAAGCCAACATCCCGTGCGGCATTTTTGTCGTGCTCATCGATGTCACGAGCATCCCAGGGATACACAATCCAATCATCTCCAAGATTTTCTCCTACAAAGACATGCTGAACGCCAGGAGGAAATGAGCCGCGTTTCTTTTTTTGCTTGTTATGCAGAACCGAGACCGCGAGAGCAGCCGGCCTATAGCTGAGTAGTTCCTTGGTGCAGTATTCCAGTGTCACACGGGAATCGTCCACTTCATCCACTAGTAGAATTCGCTTTCCTGCCAACTGCTTTTCGGCTTCTTCGATCCATTGTACCTTGCGAGGATAGTCCATTGGCCTATCATTTAAGTCATAATAGGCTATACCAACGGCTAGTATCGGCTTGCCAAGATAAGTCGTCAGGATTCGCGCTGGAATAAAACCACCAGTACCGATCGCTACAATGACATCTGGAGAAAAGCCACTATCCTTGACCTGCTCCGCAATGGACTGCGCCAGCTTATGAATCATCTGATAGCTATAGTAGAGCTTTCCCATATTACGATTCTACGGCAATGGCATAGCAAGGACAAGAGATATCATCAAAGATCATCTTGACTTTCTTAAGTGAGAATGATTATCATTCTCAAAGAGCGATGGAATGGTTATTCTTTTCGCTTGTTATTGTTTTTCGCTTCCTCTTTTATTTTTTGATATTGGATAAGGCAATCGAAATGAATGAACTCGACAGATTCGAGACCTTTCTGCGCGAGCATGGCCAAAAGATCACGAAGCCGCGCAGAATCATTCTCGAAGCATTCCTCAGCACCGAAGGCCACCTCAGCACCGAAGACATCTTACAAGAAGCAAAGAAGCGCGACCCAGACATAGGCCAGGCTACGGTGTTCAGAACTATTCGTCTCATAGAAGATGCAGGTCTAGCACGCGAAGCTATTCAGGAAGATGGCGCACGTACATTCGAGCATCTCGCCGATCACCCTCATCACGACCATCTGCTTTGCACAGCTTGTGGCAAGGTCATCGAATTTTTGAGTCCTGCTATAGAGAAAGAACAACAAAAAATATTTGCAAAATATGGATTTAGGCCTACCGGTCATAATATGGAATTGCTCGGCCTATGCCCTGAGTGCCAGGCAAAACAAAAAGGAGTTCAATGATATGCAGCTTGCTGAGCTGAGCCCGGGTCAGAGATTCAAAGTTATAAACGTTGCGGTCGGAGGAGAAATTGGGAAACGTCTCGCGGATATGGGCCTCGTCTCTGGCGCGGAAGGAGAGGTAGTGCGCGCAGCATTCTTTCGCGGTCCTATACAGATCAGGCTTAGAGACTACGATCTCATTATGCGTCGATACGAAGCTCGTCTGGTCGATGTCGAGCTTCTTCCAGAAGCCGTGCCACAAGTGGCAGGCAAGGCAGCTAAGAAAGCACCAGCTACAATTTATGTCGATTTGCGCCCTCGCGGACGAAGGCGTTCTCATGGCGCTCATGGCGCTAATATCGAAGCTCGTCGCAGCCGAGACTGAAGGACTTTTCAGGAGTAATCCATGCAGAATAGAGCTGTTCTCACCATTGCGCTTGCAGGCAACCCGAATTCAGGAAAGACCAGCGTATTCAATGCCATAACGGGTGCACACCACAAGGTAGGAAACTATCCTGGTGTCACTGTAGAGAAGCGTGAAGGTAAGATCGAATTTCGGGATCGCGAAATTCGGATCGTAGATTTGCCGGGCACTTATAGCCTAACTGCATATTCGCTCGACGAAGTGGTAGCCCGAGACTTCTTGCTCAACGAAAAGCCCGATATTGTCATAGATATCATCGATTCCACCAATCTCGAGCGAAATCTGTATCTTCTGCTTCAACTTATTGAACTGGAAATTCCTGTTGTCGCTGCGCTCAACATGGCAGACGAGGCCAAAGAAAAAGGTATAGTCATCGATCATGGAATTCTCTCCAAGACACTTGGAGTTCCAATGGTACCTACCATCGGTTCCCGCGGAGAAGGAGTCGAAGAGCTCATAGATGTAGCTATATCTACTTATGAAGCAGGAATAAAACCACGCATGCCTAGTTATGGCGAAGACATAGAGGTCCATATTGCCAATCTGGTCGCTCTTCTCAAGCAAGATAGCGCCTTCATCGCGGCCTATTCGCCTCGATGGATAGCAATAAAGCTCATCGAAAAAGATTCGGATGCCAAGAAGCGCATTTCTGGCCATGTCAGAGAGGCTGAAATCCTTGCGGCTCTCGAGGACACTTGGCGCTGGATAGCGCTTCATTATCGCAAGGATCCAGAAATCCTCATATCTGAACAGCGCTATGGTTATATCCATGGAGCAGTTGAAGAAGCCGTGCATCGAACTCGACAGCGTGGCATTCCACTCACTGAACAAATCGATAACGTGGTAATGCATCCTTTTATCAGCTTGCCACTTTTCTTTTTAATCATCTGGGCTATCTTCAGGCTGACCTTTGCCATTGGAGAGTACCCGATGGCCTGGCTCGAAGGGCTCTTTGGAGATCTAGCAAGGTATGTACAGAATTCGCCCTTGCCGGATGCAATTAGAGATTTTCTTGTCAATGCCGTGATCCATGGTGTTGGAGGCGTTCTTTCCTTTGTGCCATTGATCGTGATCCTTTTCTTCTGCATCTCTTTTCTTGAAGATACAGGCTACATTGCTCGCGCTGCCTTTTTAACCGACCATTTTCTGCACGCGATAGGACTGCATGGACAGTCGTTCATGCCGCTTATGCTTGGATTTGGCTGCTCGGTACCCGCTATAATGGCCACCCGTACGCTCAAAAGCCCTAAAGAGCGAATTGCTACAATTCTGGCGATCCCCTTTATTTCTTGCGGTGGAAAGTTGCCAATCTATGTTCTCCTAGCTGGAACTTTTTTCCCAAATCATGCATCGACTGTTGTCATGCTAGTTTATGCCGCCGGGGTAATCTTGAGCATTCTTTCAACCTATTTTCTTAGACGAACCGTGCTCAAGGGGCAATCCATGCCCTTTGTCATGGAACTACCGCCCTATCGCATGCCTACACTGAAAGGAGTGCTCTGGCATGTCTGGGAGAAAACATGGAGCTATGTGCGTAAAGCAGGCACTATTATTCTCGCTGTATCGGTGCTCATGTGGGTCATAACATCGTATCCAAAGGCAAAAGGAATTGAAAACTACGCGCTGCAGGTGCGCGAAAAGATTGCTGCCGTTCATCCTGAGTTCGATGAATCGCAGATAGCTACAAATGTCGAGATACTGCTTCGCCAATATCAGTTGGAACATAGTATCGCAGGAAACATAGGCAAGATAGTAGAGCCAATAATTGCGCCGATTGGCTTCAATTGGAAAATTGGAGTAGCGCTCCTTCCAGGCTTGACGGCAAAGGAACTCGTGGTCTCTACATTGGGCGTGCTCTATGGCACGGCGGCAAACAATGAAACTAAGGCAAATTCCTCGCTTCGCCAAGCTCTTCGCGATTCACCAGATTGGTCTCCGCGCATAGCGCTTGCCCTGCTGATTTTTATCCTGGTTATGCCACCTTGTTTTTCTTCCTTAGCAGTGATACGCGCCGAAGCTGGTGACAAATGGATGGCCTTTCAGGTTGTCTACTCGCTTGCGCTGGCCTGGGTACTATCCTTCCTTACCTCGATAGCGGGGCATTTATTGGGATTGGGCTGAGCTTTTTTGGATTGAGTTGAGGCCTCTTGGGTCTGGTGTGAGGCTCAACTAAATCTAGAGCTTGAATGTCACTCCAGCTCCTATCGTAATCCCGCCGTAATTTGGGAATAGATCGGAATCAAGGGCAATCCAATAATCATATCCTGCATCTAGGAATACTCGCATATTCCTATTGATTAGATATCCGACCCTTGCGCCAGCCTGGAAGCCAAAATGCGACAGATAATTTGTATTCGAATACCCAGTAATAGCTTCTGTGATATACAAATATGTAATGCCTGCCCCTGCATATGGTGCGATATGAAGCCTCCCAAGCGGAATCATATATTCGCCGCCAAGCGCGACATTTATTGGGATGACTGTCACGGAAAGGAAATTGAACGCTAGATCTATGGGCATCTGTATACCTACATAAGGCCGCAATGGGAAGAAACCTCTAGCACCCGTCACTCTCAAGCCTGGGAGCATTTCTGTGCCGCTCATGTGGAAATACACATCTAGGTCTGAACCATATCTAGCAATCTCCTTCAGTTGCGTATTCTGACCTACCGAGCCAGCCTTATAGAGAATTCGACCCGTGGAAACCTGACTGCTCACATTAGTGATCATTATGAGTCCAGTTTCTTGTGTATCCTGGATGCCCCCAACATTATGGGTCTCGACAATGGCGTATTCATCGCCCTTTTTAAGCCCCATATTTTTGCCAAGCTGAATTTGGACCGTAGAACCCGAAACCTCCAGTATTCGTGTACTGATTTGAAATTCGGGAATCGATCTGATTCTATATTCAAGCTCAGCCGGAATAGCATCTATTGCAGCCTTAACGGCATCATTTGGATTTTTCTTATCGCTGCCCGATGTATCGATCGATTCGATCGATATAACTTTTGCATCGTGGGCTACATCGATGAAGGTTATGCCAGTGGTTATATTGCAGACCCATGCGTTGGATTTGGAATCCCAATTGACATTGAAATTCGTCACAACTGGCACGACTACGATAAATGCTCCAGTTAACCGCTCGAAATCCTCTTTTGTAAGAAAGGCTTCACCAAATTGATACTGCTCTGGAAGTACGAAATTGGCTTGTTTTGACTTGCGTAGTGTATCGATGAAATCCTGCACTCCTCTCGACGAGAGTCGTTGTGTTGTTCCAAATACATTGAATCTTCCAATCTTGGCAAATACTTCTTGAATCTTCAGATCTATGGTACCCAATGCCTGCGATGGAATAAGCCACCCATAATAACCTAGAGCAAATACTGCAATATCCTGTTTTTCGCTTACTACTGGCTGCATACTAGCCGTTTGTGCATTCACGCTAAATACCATTGACCCAATAAGCATCACCAATAATAATAAAGCACATCTAGATGATCTCATGCATTTATCCTCCTTTTTTGGCTATCTAAAGACTATAGAATATGTTTTTATTATAGAAGAGCTACTGTAGAGAAGTCAAATGAATTTAACAAAGCTTTGAGCATGCAAAGGCTATCGAGCTCATCTGCTGTTCTTGAATATCATTCTTGAAAATCATGTTGCGCTCTCGTTGAATTGGGCTTATCATTATTATGCTCAATAAAATCATAGATAAGGAGGTCTTATGAAAAGATTCTTTATGGTGCTCTGTGCATTGCTTGCTATGACTTTCACTCTCTCAGCTCAGAGCAAATCAGTCGATCTTACATTCATCGAAACTAGCGATATCCATGGCTCGATCTACCCCTATAATTTTATCACTGCAAAGCCAGCTGGAACATCGCTTGCACAGGTAGCGAGCCTCATCAAAGAGGAACGCTCGGTACCAGAGGCTGAAGTGATACTCCTTGAAAATGGAGATTCGCTCCAGGGGCAGCCCACGGTTTACTACTATAACTTCGAAAAGACCGATGGTCCGCATATCTGGTCGCAGGCAGTGAATTTTCTTGGCTATGATGCTGTAAGCGTTGGCAACCATGACATCGAAGCCGGCCATGCGGTCTACGACAAGCTCTATGAGGAGCTACAGGCGCCAGTAATCTGCGCCAATGCCATAAAACCCGATGGAACGCCTTATTTCGAACCTTACGCTGTAATAGAAAAAGCCGGCATAAAAATTGCAGTTCTGGGCATGATAACTCCCAAGATCCCGGATTGGCTACCTCCGCAATTCTGGACCGGCATGCAATTCGAAGACATGGTGAAATGCGCTCAAAAGTGGGTCCCCATCATTCAACAAAAAGAGAAGCCCGACCTTCTAATCGGTCTTTTCCATGCTGGTGTAGACTATAGCTACGGAAATGTAGGCCGCGATACTCCGAACAACGAGAATGCTTCTCAACTCGTCGCTGAAATGGTACCCGGTTTCGATCTCATCTTCGTTGGACATGACCATCAAGGCTGGTCTGGCCAAGGTTGGGATCCAGTCAATAAGACGAAAATCGATGTTAAGGATCCCAATGGAAAGATAGTCCCAATCTATGGAGCTCTAAATGCAGCCCGCAATGCAGCCGTAGTAAAGGTGAACCTCACATGGAATGATGAAAAGCAAAGCTGGGATAAGATCGTGCGCGGTGGCCTTATCGATATGACTAACTACCAACCCGATCCTGACTTTATGGCCAAATTCCAGTCCATGTTCGACGAAATCAAGGCATGGGTCGATCGACCAATAGGCAAAATGGAAGGTGTCATTTCGAGCCGCGATTCGATGTTCGGCGATTCGGCTTTTGTCGATCTCATCCATATAATCCAGCTTGAACTCAGCAAGGATCCGACACTTGGCCTGGCTCCAGCCGATATCTCCTTCGCCGCACCACTCTTTGCGGATGCTCAGATTCCTTCGAGCCCCGATGGAACGCTATATGTGCGCGACATGTTCAATCTGTATGTCTACGAAAACTTCCTATACACCATGACTCTTACCGGACAGCAGATCAAAGACTTTCTCGAGTACTCATACCAATATTGGTTCGATACCATGCCCAACGAAGGCAATCACCTCATCGCATTCCAGAGAGACAAGGATGGCAAGCTTATACTGGACAATCGTACCAATATGCCTATGACTGCGACTCGCTACTATAACTACGATTCGGCTGCTGGTATCAACTATGTGGTAGATGTAAGCAAGCCTGCCGGCGAGCGCGTATCGATCTACTGCATGTCTGACGGTCGCGCTTTCAATCCCAAAGCCACATATACTGTTGCGATCAATTCCTATCGTGCTTCTGGCGGCGGTGGGCATCTGGAAAAGGGTGCGGGCCTCGATAAAGACACGATTCTCTCCATGAAGCTCGTAAACGGTGCCACTACCAAGGACCTCCGCTATTTCCTCTTAAAGTGGTTCGAGAAACAGGAGGGGACGGTTACGGTATGGCCTCTCGGGAACTGGGATGTCATTCCAGAAGACCTGGCTGCAATAGGCAGGGCGAATGATTATCCGCTGCTTTACCCTTCGAAGTAGGGATTGTCAGCTTTCAGTCTAGATAGGGGCTGCCCTGTAGATAGGGCAGCCCCTTTTTGATTATGTGGCACATCATAGATTTTTATTATCGATGATTTTTCTTGATTTAATGAGTTTTTATTTCTATATTGAGATGAGAAGAAAAGAGCTTGCCCGCATGGGAAGCTATTATAAGCCGACGGGCAAAGGCCGCGGCAGCGGAAGGTTTCCGAGAGGAGTAAGAAATATGAATAAGAGACCGTACATGGACATTGGAGCTATCTTCGACGACATTTTCGAGGCAGCCAAAGATTTCGGTGAAAGAGTCAAGAATTTCGCGCCTGAGTTTGGAGGATCGGATCAGGAAGGCAGAGAGCATAAACCAGGGTGCCACGGCATGGGCGGCGCGTGGTTCGAGGCTCACGGAGACGACAATGTGGATTATTATCCCAACTATTCGTATCCACCCGCTAATGTTTACATGTTGCCTGACAAAAGCCTTGTTTTCGAATTCGCCTTGGCAGGTTTCGACGAAAAGAATATAAGCCTCTCTTTCCAGGGAGACTACATGGTGTTTTCTGCGAAGATCAAAGCAGAACAGCCGGAAGAGGGAGTGCGCTATTTCAAACGCAGGCTCAGACTCAAGGATATCGACAGGCAAAAGTATTATGTCCCTGCGGATAAATTTGATCAGGAAAAGGTAAAGGCAGTTTTCCGCAATGGTATTCTTAAGGTAACGATACCTCCCAAGGAAATAGCTGATATACCAGAGGGCATAAAAATCGAGATCATAAAGGAAGGCGAATAACGATCTAGCAAGGCCAGCTACTGTTTTTCGCTATTCAGTAGCTTGGTTATTCCAATGAATAGCTGCGCGTCGCAATGACATCGATACCTGTGCCTAGTGCGTCCTTAATGACGATATCTCCACGCTCAACAGGTATGCGAATGCTCAGAGCGCGAAGCGCAGCGATGAGCTCCGGTATTCTTTCCTTTGGGAAGGCATTTGTCGTTCTAACAGGAACGCGATGTAATACCTCAGATCCATTAGCCACAGGGAAGTTTTCGGGTAAAAGCGCCTCGCAGGTATAGGTTACTACTCGTTTAGGATTCAGGATTTCCTCTCGGGCATATTGTTCTCCGCGTATACAGCGATTGCCAGTCACTTTCATCTCGCTATGCTCATCGATATCGATAGAGAGATGGCAACCCATTGGACAGGTAATGCAAATCAATTCTTTCATATAAGCGCTATCTCCAAGGTCGAATCTCGTCCTGCTACTGCAAGCTCTTCTGGCTTTAGCGTGAGGCTAAGCATCTCGGATGGTTGCACATGGGCGAGCTTCCGCGATCTTACTACTGTACCATCGAGGCGCACATCGAGCCGCGCGTCATTCTTGACCACGAGAGCGCGCATATAGAGTCGATTCTCGCGCTCTGGGTTGACGCGCATGGGCATGATATAGCGAATATTCGAACCTGTCTTTACGCGAATTTCGCGCGCTGGCCTGTAGCCCGAAAGCCAAGCTGCGGCATTAGCGCCCGCTCTACGCGCTTCTTCCACTACATAATCGACAAGATCATGAACATGGAGAACATTACCGCAGGCAAATACCCCTGGCATAGTCGTCATTAGCGTACTATCAACCCAAGGCCCATTTGTGGACGGCTGAATCTCGATTCCTGCGTTCCGTGAAAGCTCATTCTCCGGCATAAGGCCAACAGATAAAAGCACGGTATCGCATGCGATCCGAAAGGCCTTCTCGCTTATGAGCGCACCGGCTTCGATTGGAGCAACCTCTATACCTTCAACGCGATCTTTACCATAGATATTGGTCACAAGATGAGAAAGATATAGCGGAATGGCAAAATCATTTAGACATTGGACGATGTTTCGCGTAAGTCCGCTTGGATAGGGAAGAATTTCAATCACTGCATGCACTTTGCAACCCGACCAGCTCATGCGGCGAGCCATTATAAGGCCAATGTCGCCAGAACCGATGATTACTACATCCTTGCCCGGAATATAGCCTTCGATATTTACGAGACGCTGCGCAAGACCGGCGGTGTAGATGCCTGCCGGCCGTGTTCCAGGAATGCGAATGTTGCCTCGATTTCGCTCTCTGCAGCCCATTGCGAGTACAATCGCCCGCGCTTCGATGTGCATCATGCCTTGCTTTGGCGAAATAGCATAGATCACCTTGTGCTCATTCTCTTCTCGGATGTCTAGCACCGTGGTCTTAAGCAAAACCTGAATATTTCGAGTATGCAATTTTTCCTCGAATCGCTGGGCAAATTCGGGGCCTGTGAGCTCTTCGTCGAATTCGATTAATCCAAACCCATTATGGATGCATTGCATAAGGATTCCACCAAGACTCTCCTCCCGATCGAGAACAAGTACCGAATTCCCTCGGGAATCGAGTTCTAGAGCGGCGGCCATTCCGGCAGCCCCTCCGCCTATTACCACCGCGTCGAAGATAAACTGCTTCATAGGCGCCCCTTGAGAATGAAGGAATTGCCGCCATGCTTGGTAATCTGGTCGTAGCTCATTCCTGTCTCGCGCATTAGTATTCGGATTATCCTATATGTACAGAAGCCGCCCTGACATCGCCCCATTTGAGCGCGGGTATAGTATTTGATACCGTCTAGGGTAGTGTGGCCCGCTCGGATTGCGGCGACTATCTCGGCTTCGCTTACGCACTCGCAGCGACAGACAATGTTGCCGTATGCTGGGTCTTGCGCAATGAGAGAATCTAAAGCGAAAGGGTCGGCGTCGCGGGCGCGAGGGACTTTGCGAATGTACGGGTCCCAGGAGGGTTTTTCGATGAGCCTGAGGCCTGCTTTTTTGAGGAGGTCTTTGACATATTCGCCTATGGCGGGGCTCGCCGTAAGGCCTGGCGACTGGATACCCGCTACTTGTACTAGGGCAGGAGCCTTTTCGGATATCGCAATATAGAAATCATTGCCATAGGAAGCCCTGAGCCCTGCAAAGCTCGTAATGACATCGTTCTCAGAAATCGAAGGAACCATCATTCGAGCTGTGCGCAGTATATGCTCGAGCTGCTCGCGGCTCGTTGCAAAATCCTCTTTGTCTCGGGCGCAAGTGGCGGTGGGACCGATAAGAACAGTTCCCTCCACGGTGGGAATCACGAGAATGCCTTTAGAGACTTCGGTTGGCACGGGAAAAATGACGCGCGAAGGTTTGGCCTTCGTAGTGCGATCTAAAAGATAGTACTCTCCTTTGCGCGGTACAATCTCAAAGCGCTCGCCGCCGAATGCATCGGATATTTTATCGGCATAGAGACCTGCAGAGTTCACAACAAAGCGAGCTTGTATCTCGCGCCCATCCGCTGCTCTGATGTGCCAGAATTCTCTCTCGCGAGCCGCAGACACAACCTCGAATTGTGTCCTGATCTCAACCCCATTCTTCTGTGCGGATTCCACAAGCGAAAACACAAAGCGATAGGGCTCTAGAATACCACCTGAAGGCGCATAAAGCCCACCTACCACTTCGGGATTTAGTTTGGGCTCTAGCTCGAGCATGCGTTCTCGAGAGCACATCTCTATTCCAATAACACCGTTCTCTACACCCTGAAGATACAGCTGCTCGATGGCTCGCATCTCGTCCTCATGTAGCGCGGCAACCAGTATTCCACATCGTTCAAAAGGAAAATCGAGCTCCTCGTGGAGGCGGTCGAACATCAACGCTCCGCTGAGCTCCAGACGCGCTTTTAGAGTGCTTATGTGATCATGAAAACCACCATGCACAATGCCCGAATTTGCCTTGGAAGTGCCGAGCGATACGTCGATCTCTTTCTCTAGCAAAGCTACCTTTAGCTCATACTGCGATAATTTGCGCGCAATGTTCGCTCCGCAGACACCCGCTCCGATTATCGCGACGTCGAATATATCTTGCATTTATAATTCCCTAATAAAACATGAGGACAGCACTATTTGCTGTCCCCATGTTCATAATCTTTGCGAAGAGCCTATTGAAGTGCCTATTCTATCTAGCTATCACTTGAATGGAACAGGGTTTCTTGGAGCTTTCTGCATTATCTCATTCCACCAAGCGCTCGGCGGCTGAGACTTCATATCTTTGTAGCCCCACATATAAGTTCCATACAACTCATCACCAAACTTTAGCCAATCATCGTTCCATTTCACTGCTGTAGTAAAAGCAAAGGAAGAAATAAGATCGGCCGCTTCTTTCTCTTTTCCATTACTGATCAAGCTAGCGGCTGTATTCTGTATTTCTTCGGTAACTGTATACAGAGTAGCAAGTCTTGGGTTGCGGAAATCGTGAATTTCATTTACGGCACTCTGGTAGTTGATCCTTGCTGTCTGCTGAACATAAGAGTTTGTCCACCAGCCTGAATCTCGACGAAATTCTTCAAAGCGGCTTCCAGTTCTATAGAGCTCAGGCAATTCTTTCATGGTTGGCCACAGTGGCGTGATGTAAGTAGTATCCGCTGCTCCATATCCATACCATACGAGACACTTTACAGGGTCAGGTAGCCGATCTTTTATATTTGCGATCATTACATAGCAAGTTCTAAAGAGGTTGATCGACCTCTCCTTGTGATAGGGGTTAAGAACATCCCCATAAGGACCAGCCTCAGGAGCTAGAGAAAGATCATAAGGTGTTCCCTTATAGTAGTCGCCGCAAATTTCTAATATATCTTGTACTGAAAGCTTTTTCTCTGGAATGACCCAGAGAGGAAAACGTGTCGCATTTGGGTCTAGCTTCAAAGAGGGAGCAACGAGACTTAAAGCTCTCCACTCGCGGCGGGTGCTATAAGTACCTTCGTAAGGCGCGTATATCTCGGCAGGAGAGAAGGGAACTCCAGAATTCTCAGACCAGAGACCATTCTCTATTGCAAAGCTCTTAATGTTCGGAGAGTACATATAGTTTTCATGATCATTAAAATCTATGTGGTCGATGCGAGCCCTGTTCGCTGCAACGAAGAAAGCATTGGACGGAATACGGACCGCTGCCCAAAGATCTAGTCCATAGAATTCGGCAATCCATACTTCCTTGCCATCAGCAACATCCATTGTTTCGCCAGGGTCTTTCCATCCGTATTTTTCCACTAGATCTCCCATGATTTGAATGGCTTCTCTGGCGGTAGATGCTCGCTCCAGAGCAATATCTTGAGCATTCCAACAATCGATCAGACCTGTATTATTTCCAAAGATTAGCTTATAGGTCTTCTTGCGAAGATCTGTCGATTGATCGAAATTGAAGGTACTCTCGCCCATTGCTACGCCTTTCTCGTTGATAAATGAATAGCGAGAATGGAAATAGGCATAAGTTTCAGAGGCCTGGGGAATTTCAGAGACTAACATGCCATTCCCGTAATCCTTCACTTCGGGATACTTGCCAAAATCTCCATAGTTATGCGAGTCGATGACAAGATCGCGAGTCGACCCTTCTGGCCATTTTTGCCCTGGAATTATCCACAGGCGAAAATCTGCTGATGTAGAATCGTCGTTGTGAGTTACTATTGTCGAGCCATCGACAGTTGCATCTGCACCAACGCCAACAATAGTGCATGCAAACGATGATTGTGCACTAAATACGAATAGTACTATCGTCAGCAGCATTACAAATTTCTTCATATCGCACTCCTTTCTTGGGGAATACCCCATATTCTCTTGCCTCCACTTACCTTTTGATAAACTATCTTACTCAGGTAGCGGCGGCATAGATTCAAATCTTATAAATCTCTAACCCCTTATTCTTCTATTCCTCATTATCGCTCATATCTTAAATACAAAACTGGGGTCTGCATTATCAGGGTCATGGAAGAAGTATCCACAATCATGCTCTTTGAGATCTTCGTAGGTTGGCCACTCAACAATCACTTCCTTTTCTGGATAGAACTGATTCATCTGATCGATAACTTCAAGAGCTCCTGAAAGGTGTCGTCCACAGCGATACCAAAGAGGAGAGCCAAAATCAAGGCTATATGGAACATAGGTGAGTCCGTGCTTCGCTGCGGTGGCCAGAAACTCATCCTTCCCTTCCGTGAAGAGCTCCTCTGTCATAGGTCCTACTACACGATCGATAAAAGGCTCTGGAGTCTCCATAAGCACAGCAAGAGTATCGCTGAAATCGCCCCATTCGCGGTGAGACAATCCACGAAGGCCTTTTGGAGAAGACTCGCATTTCATATCGAAACTTGTAGCTGTAAGCGTCATTGCAGCCATCATTGCAATATCAAATGAACGCTCGTGCGCCACATAGGTAGCTACCACAGGATACATGATCGATGCTTCGTGAACGTCTATGGATAGGTCAATATTCTCTTTACGGATAAGCTCCATTATTGCATAGGAGGCTCGCTCGGTTAGAGTACCATTTTCCCTTCCTGGATAGGTCCGATTCATGTTGCGAATATCCTGATAGGCCAAGTTCTGTCTCGATGGATAGTGGACAAATGTGAAAGGATCAGGCCATTGGTCGAGAGGATTCGTCCCACGATCTCCGATTCGAAACTTTTTTTCTCCAAAAGCTGTCGGAACATGAAAGAACTTAGGATAGGCGTTCCCCAGCATGCCCGTGGTCGATCCACTTCGGTTACCCTGTGGTATTACAAAAATTTTCCCCTTAGTTACCTTGATATTCTCCATCAAAATATAGGCAGATAGGCTTGTAGCTGGTTCATAAGGATGGACATTGGCCATATAGAGAACCTTTCCCCCTGGAACACCCGAATCGTAGACGAATATCGGAGTATCCATCCAGGTTCCTTTTAGACTCGAAAGATAATCACTTAACATCTTCACTTCGGTCAAACCAGGAGCCGAGACAAAGCTCTCTTTGAAGTGTCGGAGCTCGTAGAATTCTCTTCCTCCGAAGAAGGCGAATATCAGTGCGATTACAAGGCATATTACTTTAAAATATGGAAAAGATTTCTTCTCCTCCATGCTATTATCCTTTTTCATAGCTCCCTCCTCTTATTTGATGCCCAACACGCGCAAGAGAAAGGGAATAATGCAATAAGCATATACAATGTCATAAACTCGGCCAGTTCTCGATGTCCTCTTGAATAAATTCCTCAAGAGGAAAAAGCCTATTATGGCAGCTAGGATGAAGTAAATGATATGTATTACTTGTTCAAGAAAAACCATATTTTTCTCCTCATTTAAGGAAGCTGAGCTTATTGGGAATAATCAGCATGATAAGTGCCAAACCTCCAAGCACGAGCACAGGCAGGAATATCTGTTTAAGGAAAGAGATATAGGACCCTTTGTAACCCACTGTCTCGATAGAGACGCGACCTACAATTCTCGAGGGAGGAAGACAATCTCCAATAGGGAAAATAAGACTTAGCGCGGCACATATCACTGTAGTATCCATTCCTGCTGCATTGAACATAAAGATAAGTGGAGTACCGAATATGATAGCGCTTCCATAGCTAAGACATCCTTGTGCAAATGGACAGAACAAGAGCACAGTGAGAAATATGAGAATTTTTGGCAGAGTTATAAAAGTTATGCTAAGAAGCCCGCGTACACCGGTAGCAGCCATTACATTGATCAGCACACCAACGCTTATCACGGTCGCAACCAACGGAAAAATCTGTTCGATAGTGCCCGCAATGACACCATAGTAATCCTTCAGCGAGGTTTTCTTAGGGTTACATAAGACAGCAACAATTGTGGCAATTACAAACATTAGAGGCAGTCCCAGAACCGGTATAGAAAAAGGCGTATACAATGATAGGAGTATTAGCGCAATTAGAACCAAAGGCGGGCACAAAATTCTAAACCAGCCCATGTCCGATGCCGCTTCAGGAAGTTCTGCAAGTATTTTTTCTTTTCTTTCAGGCTTTGTACCATGACCGAGGTAGATTATGGTGAAGGCACCTACAATCAGAATTGGAATAAGCAGCAGCTTTTCAAACCCAACATACGGCATGTTCGCCTGCGCAGTCATCATCATTGTCCAAATATTGATAGGCGGAGCTGCTGCAGATAGAATGGCAAAAATGAATACAAAGGCTGCCGTTTTCCTATCTGAAAGTCCCATATAGCGAACGACAGTAGCTACAAGACCGCCAACTACGAATACCGAGACGCTCCCCGCTCCTGTCAGCGCTCCTGGAATTAGCATAAAGATAGCCATACAGATTAGAAGGACCCATTTATTATCTACGCGTTGGACTAATTTTCTAGTCACTATGTTTATGGACCCTGAATAGGAATAGATATTGATGAAAATCGACGCGCAAACAAACAAGATAGCGAGATCGAAATTGGTGAACAGTCCCTCTACGAGAATCCGCACAGGCAAGCCAAGACCAGCAACCAATGCGCCCACAATAGCGGTTATCACCATCGAAATCTCAGGTGATTTTAGCTTCCAACTAGAAAGCGCAAATGAGACGACCATGGCAGCCAGCACTATCGATGTCTTAAGATACATAGTTATCCTTCTTTATCAAGGTGATGCCCAATTTGATATGAGCGCTTATTATTTCTTGATGAAAATCTGCTTGCAGAGCGAGGTGAAATCTATTGCATTATCTATGATGGTCAATGGTATGTGATACTTCTCTTTGATTTTATCGAATCGCTTATCAGTATTGCCATCCCTGACGACAATCATCCATTCGGCATAGGGACAAATCGTATCTATACAGCGCTCGTTTGGGTTTGTAGCAACATTAGACCGCTTGTCTTTCTCGAGAAGCACAGCGATAATCGGAAGCTTCATGTCTTTAGATGCCTTTACTATTCGCTGTAGCCTGGCTATCTCTTGATCGATGGTTATTCCAGAGGCGCCCAAACCCTTATCCGAAGATCCTATTATCACCATAAGTGCCTTATATGGTCTTTCCTTAAGGTCTGCTTCAACTGGTTCGGCCAAGTAGAAGAAATCCTTATCTAGTTCCAGCGTCTTGGTCTGCGAGACCAAAAGACGGGCCATCTTGCCCCCCGGCCCCTGCCCTGCGTTTGTGATAAGGAAAGGAAGCCCATATTGCTTTATCGGGTCACCACTTATCGCAGCAAAAACCGAAAAGGGCTCGATACAGGACAGTAAAGCCACCAACAACAGGATGAAAAATCCTTTTCTCATATATAATTCCTTTCGTCTAGTTTTTTAGAATTATTGGAATTGTATAAAAACCAAATTAACCCTGCCAGATCAGCTAATTTACATCTGGCTATATTAAAATTTTACGCGTGGATTCCCTTTTTGTCAACGCAATAATTTCACTTTAGCTACCTTGCCACAGAATTTTCGTTCATCCATTTCATCTATCATATTTCACCAATCTATTTTCGAGCGCAGAATCTGCTATTGAGCCCATCGAACAAGCCCTGGCATAAAGCGACCATCCAAAGCCGGATGCGTTGGCAAAACGCGCACAGAATACCCTATCTGGCCTGTTATTTCGCTCTTTATGTCACATTGGTAGCGGTAGTATTGCGCTTCGTGTCCTAATAAGGTCATTGGAATGCGCACTCCCTCTAGGATTTCTCCCTTGTTCGAAAGCCTGCCCAAATAGCATTCGACCGCAACATCATCTGGCAAAAGACCAGCAAGCTCGACGAGAGCTTTTACTCTGATAGCACTTCCTCTTGGCATAACAGGAGCTCCGTCATCGCTAAATTCGACAATGCTAACCCTATTCCAAACGCGTTTGACTTTTTCTATATACCGAGCCAGGGATACGCTCGAGCGATAGCTATCCGCTTCCAATGCTCTGCTCTCCCCTAGAGCGGGCTCATAGTAGTTGGCATAGTATTCCTTGAGCATTCGGTGCGTTGCAAACTCGGAGCCAATAATCTTCATCGAGGCGCGCATTTTCTTGAGCCAGCCTCGTGGAATGTTGTCTCGTCCTCTAGTATAGAAGAGCGGTAAAATTTCATGCTCCAACAGATCATAGAGGTCTTCGGCTTCTATTTCATCCTGAAGGGCTTCATCCTTGTATTCCTCGCCAGAACCGATGGCCCAACCGATCTCGGAGCTATAGCCCTCAGCCCACCAACCATCGAGAACCGAGCAGTTGAGAACGCCATTCATACCAGCCTTCATGCCTGAAGTTCCAGACGCTTCAAGCGGACGGCGTGGGGTGTTGAGCCAAACATCTGAGCCACTAGTCATGTAGCGACCCATCGCCATATCATAGTCTTCGATAAACACCAGGCGACCAAAAACTTCTTCTCGCCTAGAAAAATGCATGATTTCCCGAATGAGTTCCTTGCCTGCCATATCATGCGGGTGTGCTTTTCCAGCGATTACTATTTGAAGCGGTCTATCCTTGTTGGTAAGAAGTCTTATTAGTCTATCGGGATCTTTGAGAAGTAGGGTTCCTCGCTTATAAGTTGCAAATCTGCGAGCAAAGCTCAATGTAAGCGCATAGGGAGAAAGCACATCGCTGGATCGGACAATCTCTGCATCGGGCAGGCTGAGGCGCTTGTATGTTGCCGTAAGACGCTGACGACTTATTGCGACTAGGCGCTCTCGCCTACGTTCATGGGTTCTCCATAGCTCTTCGTCGGATACCTGATCTATCGCAGCCCATACATCGGGATTGTCAGGCTCTAGCTCGAATTTCGGTCCAAGGAAATTATCAAGAAGGCTGAGCATATCATGGCTGATCCATGTTCTGGGGAAAACCCCATTAGTTACATGACCTATAGGTATCTCTCTCAGATCCAGCTCGGGCCACAAGCCTCTCCACATTCTGCGAGATACTTCGCCATGTAGTTTGGACACACCATTCGATCGAGCGGACAAGCGCATCGCAAAGACAGTCATGCAGAAGCTTTCCTGGTTATCCAGGAGATTCTCGCGACCCATGCCCAAAAATTCGTTCCAGTCCAGGCTAAGGGCAGTTACAAAAGAACGAAAATATTTCTCCATTAGATCGATTCCAAAGCGCTCGTTACCCGCAGGCACTGGCGTATGTGTCGTGAAAATATTCGTAGGTATGAATGCTTGAATCGCTGAATGGGCATCTAAGGCATATTCTTCCATGAGCGCTCTGATTCTCTCAAGCGCTAGAAATGCGGAATGTCCCTCGTTCATGTGGGTTGCACCTACATGGATACCGAGTGCCTTAAGTGCCCTAATTCCTCCTATTCCTAACAAAATCTCCTGCTTTATTCGCATTTCCATGTCGCCGCCATAGAGCGTCGCTGTGATGATGCGATCCTCTGGCTTATTCTCGAGAATGTTCGTGTCAAGGAGATAGAGCTGGGCTCTTCCTATATCTACACGCCAGATTCCAGCGCTGATGGAGCGGCCTGCCATTTCTACCTGGATGAGCACAGGTGCACCTTGGGCATCGACACAGCGCTCCACCGGCATGTTGTACCAATCGTTTTCGGGGTAGGTTTCCTGTTGATAGCCATCGGCATTCAGATACTGCTTGAAATAACCCTGGCGATAAAGAAGACCAACACCCACTAGCGGTAATCCAAGGTCACTTACGGTTTTTAGATGATCGCCCGAGAGCACACCGAGTCCACCAGAATAGGTCGGCAAGGAAACGTCGAGGCCATATTCCATAGAAAAATAAGCGATCACTCTGTCCCGTGGTCCGCGATACCATATTCTATTCTTTAGGTAGCGTTGGAAATTTGAGTAGACCTCATCCAGGTCCGAGAGAAAAGCAGGGTCGGAGGCAAGCTCATCGATCTTTTCCTGGCTTAGCATACCCAGCATTCTTACAGGATTTTGTCCTGAAGCCGACCATAACCCTCGATCTATGCGAGTAAAGAGGGATACGGCATCGAAATTCCACGAAAGCCATAGGTTTCGTGCAATTAAATCGAGCTTGGTCAGACGACCTTTTAGCGCTGGTTTAACTGTATGTGACAATATTTTCATTTATCAATACCTCTTTTGCATTTCTGTGCCTTTATCTGTGCCTTCATTTGTTCCTTAATCTTTTCTTTCATCCGCTTCTGAGAAAAATCTTTCTATGAACCGTTTTACTATACCTGGACTATCCGATTTTGCACTACCAGCCTCATTCTCATCTCCTTTATTAGCCTCAACAGAGTCCGCCACGCTGGCCGTTTGCCTTCTATTTGCTTTCTCTGCGGGCATTGTCTTTTCAAAGGATAATGGTGCCGATGCCGGCTTAGATCTTGTATTTTCTTCTTTCTTGGGAGACAGTTTTGGTTCTGTCGGTGAATCTAGAATGCCGCGGTATTTTTTTCGAAAATATGCCAGGCATTCATCGGTACTCATAGAATAGAGTTCGCTACCTTGGTCTTCTCTTGGGCTTTCCTGAGCCAAGTTCTTTTGTTTGCTCTGCGAAGCTCTTTTGCTTTGATGAAAATCTTCTATTGGTTTTTTGTGCTGAGCCTTTTGAGGGCTCTTTGGACCTTCTCCTTTCATTGGGCCTTTGCTTTGCTTAGCGCTGCGCCCCGCCTTTTGTCCCGAAGATCGGTTTTCAAATTCAAGCCTCAAAGGTATGCCTTCGCTTTCGTCGCGGTATTCCAACATGCTCTGGGTGGGCTCTCTGAGCTCGAATTGCAGGCCAAATCTTGAATTGATTGCTGATAAGCCAACTTCATAGCGTTCACAAACCAGACCTATTATGGTCGAGGCCTTTGGTCGCATTATTCGTACTCGCTCAAGATATATATCAGGATCTAATGGGATATCATAATGAATTGCTAGACTTGCAAATTCCGAAGGCAGCACACGCAGATTATCATTGGAAACGACTAAAACGAATTGGCTTTTATCAGCTTCCTTTTCAATCTTGGTAAATTCCATAAAAAGAGCTTTTCTCTCTGCATTCGGATCAGCTGCTGAAATATGTTTCACCTTAATGTGATTAAGCTCGAGCCTGAGCTCCAATTCTTTCAATGTTTGCCTCAAATTGCATAATACAATGATGGCTCCTCTGCCTTCTTGAGAATTCTCTTGGATCAATGCAAGCAGCGCCTTGAATTTCTGCTGCGAATTAAGACGATACATGTAAGTGTTTATTTGGCTTAAGCTTGCCTGAGCCTTGTTCAAAATAACTGTTTCCGGATCGTTTGCGAAATCTAGCGCCATATTCTTTGTCCTTATGCCAATATGCTCGGCAAAGAGGACTGCCCTCCGCTGCCATGGAGGAAGTAGATATCCCCATATTCGACGCTGCACTTCGCTAGGCATATCTCCAAAGAGATCAGCTCCCTCGATCACGACAAAACCAAATTCTCTCGCCTTGAGCCCGAATCCCTGTGTCGCCGCGAGGAATAGAGATGCAGGCATAGCAACTATTGCCCTCTCGGAAAGGGCCTTATTTGCTTCTTTCAAAGCTTCATCTGACGATACTATCAAGCTATCAAAATGAGCAATTGCAAACAGCTTCCGTAGATTTGCTAACACCTCTTCATGCTCGGTAAGCACTAATGCTCGTATTCTGGCTTGCTTCTCTCCTGTTCCTTCTTCGCTTCCAGACATTTTAGAAGTCACAGAGGCATTTAAATCCTCGATGTAGCTCTCGATAAGAGCAGCTATGAGTGGCGATCGATAGTTAATGCCTTCGTCCTTTACAAGGATATCTTTTTTTTGAACGAAAAATTGATCGCCGATTAGACGTGCAAAGAATTCAAGAATTCGATCCTCCGCGTATCCACTACGCCCCAAGAATCTTTCCATTTTCAATCCTTCCCTATATTGCAATATCTATATATAATGCATTGACGCATCTATTCAGTATAATCACAATAAAGAAATACATATCATAATAGATAATCGGCATTAGGTATATTGTGGGAAATCTATAGGTAAAGTATTAATATCATTATATAACAATTATCTTATTTATATTGATGTATGATGCAATCATGAATACTGCTACGAACCTTGTGTATATTGCTTTGGCAATCTGCTAGGAGTGTTCTTCATGCATAAGCATAGAAAGGCACATACTCAGCTTTTCTCTTAAGAGGAGTTGAGAAACTCCTAAGCCATAGCCTTCTTTCAAGAATCGACAATCCTATTCTGCTTAGGAATGCACGCTCTTT
>JAKJFY010000396.1:0-576 GCA_022704665.1 Spirochaetota bacterium
GCTTTTTTATCGCCTGTCGGAGATTCATCGACATCGCCAAGATATGCATACGCGGGGATTGCGCCAATTTTCTTTGCAAAGCTGATGGCATCTCTTACATCGACACATTCTTCGGTAGGCTGAATAAAGATCCTATCCAAGAACCCGGATTTCAAGGCTCCCAAGAGATCGTACACGAGATAGGGATTCTGAGATTCCGAGAGATTTCGCTTCTGAGAATTGGAAAGGACAATATTCAGCTTTTGTTCCAGCCATTTAATGAGCTCCAGACCAGGTTCCACCTGTGACAGAATCGATCGAGATACGGCAGCCAGCAGATGGCGTTCGGTTATTGTGCCACCCTCTGCATATTTCGAGTTAGCAACCATATCCTTTTGGAAATCTATCTCCGGTAGTCCCAAGGGAAAGAGGATTTTATTTGCTAGCTCTGTCATCCGCGCGCTGCGCTGATATCTTGCCCTTCTAATCGGAGCTAGAAAGGCTTCGACTTCTTTGATTGCGGGGGCGGGTATGGCCTGGATGGTCATATAGATAATGCCTATAGAATCAGGGTTGTTGAGCTTGTGTGTTGTGAGC
>JAKJFY010000397.1:0-235 GCA_022704665.1 Spirochaetota bacterium
TATGGCAAGATGTACTATGGAATTTCCGCAAAGGACATGCTGGATTTTATCTATAACGCAAAACCCTTGCCCCAACCCATCCAAGAACCTCCGGTTTCACCTGAGACCACATGCACAGTCCCTAATGCTGTACCAGCCTCACAAGAGCCCGTCAGCCTTGAACTCGCTCCTTCCTCGACGCCCGATACAAGCGATCATTGATAGCACGGCCAAGGCCAGCGTCTGGGGCTCGCTC
>JAKJFY010000397.1:334-576 GCA_022704665.1 Spirochaetota bacterium
GGTGTCGAGGGGGCATAGTGGCTTAAGCCCTGGCCCGGGCTTTTGAGAGGATAGGACAGGCCCTTTGTTTCGGCGCGCTCGAACCCTGGTTTAGATCGAAGCATACCTTGTGCTTTAGCGCCATTCAAGCATTCATCGGCGGAAAGCTCACCATGTCCTGGAATATCCACTTGTCCTGGAATTTCCACCAGCCCGATCAACTCCTCGATGCGCTCGAGCGGCATACCGCCTGGCCTCAAGAG
>JAKJFY010000398.1:0-237 GCA_022704665.1 Spirochaetota bacterium
AATATTCCTTACCGAGGCACATAAAAATACTTTACCAAACCACACAAAAACATCTTTCCGAAGCATGTAAAAAATATCTTGACATTAGCATCAAAGTAGCAGAAGCTGCAAAAGTCATTGAGAATAGCTAGCGCGACATGAATATCGAATTTGTCGACGAGCTTTATATTACGGACAATAAAATTATACTTCCTATGCATAATTCGCTCGAAAACGAGGGAATTGATTATATTATAG
>JAKJFY010000398.1:289-576 GCA_022704665.1 Spirochaetota bacterium
CTTTACAAAAATCGCTCATTGACCGATGCAAAGCAAGGGGATTATTTACTATAGGTATTGATCCAGATAAAAATTCTGTTTGCAAAAATCTTGTAGATGCTTTTGAAGTTGTTGATGGACAAGATTTTGAAGGAACGACTAAAGTTGTAAACAAATATAAGGTTAATGGAATAATTACAGCAGGTACCGATAAACCATTAGTTATGATGGCTCGTGTGGCTCAAGCTATGCAATTACCTTTCTTTAGTGTCGACACTGCTAAATTTTCTACTGATAAGTTTTTAATG
>JAKJFY010000399.1:0-575 GCA_022704665.1 Spirochaetota bacterium
TTGGGAAGCAAATTTGTCAGCTTATAGCTGCTTGAAAAACCAGAAAGTGAGTTCTTTAGGAACCCCTAGGTAGGTATGGAGAAATTTTCAGTCTTGATGTCTGTTTACTCTGGAGAAAATGCGGCGTTTCTTCATAGGGCATTGGAAAGCATAACCTATCAGCAGTCCGTTCAGCCCGATGAGATTATTTTAGTAGAAGACGGACCGCTAACTGCACCGCTATACGTTACGATTAATGATTGGGCAAATGTACTGGGTAGCAGGCTGATATGTGTACCTTTACCAGAGAATCGTGGCCTTGGATTTGCATTGAGGATAGGTATGCGTCATTGTAATAACGAAATAATTGCGCGGATGGACAGTGATGACATTTCGTTGCCAGAGAGGTTTGAAAAACAGCTTGAAGTTTTCGCTCAGACTGATGTTGACGTCTGTAGTTCCTGGGTGAGTGAGTTCGTGGATAATGAGGATCACATAGTGAGTTATAGAAGGGTTCCCGAGTATCATGACGATATCGTCCATTTGCTAAAGCTAAGAAACGCCTTAAATCATCCAGCAACCATGTACAAAAAATC
>JAKJFY010000400.1:0-573 GCA_022704665.1 Spirochaetota bacterium
TCATAGCCTCTACGATGTCGAGTGCGGATTCCGATATGCTCTGCGCCTCGACGATCATTACCAAGGATTTGCTTCCTTACTTCAAGAGCGATCTTTCGGATAAGTCTCAAATTGCCATTTCTCGCGCGATGAATGTGATAATAGGCATTGGAGCCATGTTCATTGCACTTTTCAAGATCGATATCATCACTCTCAATGTCTTTTCTTTTATGCTTCGCGCGGCTGGACCTATTGCAGCCTTTTTACTTGGTCTTCTTTGGAAGAATGTGGGTAAGGCTGCAGGCGTCATATCGATTTTTGTCGGTTCTGCGGTAGGTATCGGTTGGCAAATCCTTGCTAATCAGATGAAGGTGGATAATCCTTATGGATTTCTACCCATAGTCGTAGGTTCCGCTTCCAGCTTTATAACATTTATTATTGTAACTTACATAGAACGGGCTATGGGTCGGCCACCTGCTCCGGAATTAAAAATCGAAGAATAATGCCTCAATCTTAGAATGAGGTTTTTCTTGAAGTAGCTTTTTTCTTGAAAGGAAATTTTTTCTTAAAAGGAGATTTTTTGAATGGATAGAA
>JAKJFY010000401.1:0-573 GCA_022704665.1 Spirochaetota bacterium
GGGGCCGGACTTTGTTGCGCGCATTGCGCGCCAGTCGAGTGGCACGCAATGGTTTGCGCTATTCGCTCGATACGCTCAATGCGAAATGGCTGCCCTCTGCGTTTGGAATCGCCTTCACACCAACCCAAACGGTGCACGCCCACTGGCGGCGCAGATCAGGCCGAGGACGCGACTGTGTTCGGGGTGCAGCATGTGCCAGTGGAAGCGCCAGGACCAGTTTTGCGGGCCCATGGTGCCGGGGGTGTTCATGCGGTGGCTGGCGTCCAGGCCGAGGACGTCTTGAAGCGGAAAGATCGCCATGTCGGCGACCGAGTTGCAGCAGGCGCGGATCATGCACCAGTGGATGTCGGCGTCGCTGGCGGCCAGGTAGCTGCCCGCAAAGCGGCGTTCGGTGTCGCTGGCGGCTTGCCACCAGCCGCGCACGGTGTCGTTGTCGTGGGTGCCGGTGTAGGCCACGCAGTCGCGTTGCCAGTTGTGCGGTAGAAATTCGTCGCTGGCGTCGGTGCCAAAGCCGAATTGCAGGATCTTCATGCCGGGGAAGCCGCAGTCTTCGCGCAGTTGCACCACATCGGC
>JAKJFY010000402.1:0-572 GCA_022704665.1 Spirochaetota bacterium
CAGCGAGTAGAGCTTATCAAGACTCTTTGTTTTGGAGCTCGATTTCTCATTCTCGATGAACCGACAAGCGCGCTTACACCTCAGGAAACCGAGGAGCTTATTGTTCTTCTCAAACGAATGGCTCAGGAGATGTCGATTATCTTTATTAGCCACAAGCTTGCCGAGGTTACCGCCCTTTCGGATAAGGTGGTCATCCTTCGCCATGGTAGAGTGGTCTTCTCAGGGACCACATCGGAGCATACCCCTTCGGGCCTTGCGGCGCTTATGACAGGACATGAGGTCGTTTTGCCCAAGAACGAGAGCCGCGAAGAATGTGGAGATGTATGTTTCGAGCTCGAGAATGTCTATGCCAAGTCCGATCGTGGCTATATGGCGCTCGATGGAGTAAGTTTTTACATTCGCCAGGGTGAAATCTTGGGGCTTGCTGGTGTGTCGGGCAATGGACAGAAGGAACTCGCCGAGGCGATAGCCGGGCTCAGAAAAATCGAATCGGGCCGTATCAGTCTTTTTGGAAAAGACTTGACGAATTTGCGGCCGCGCGAACGCATAGATCAAGGGCTTGGCTATATTCC
>JAKJFY010000403.1:0-569 GCA_022704665.1 Spirochaetota bacterium
GAACGCAAAATCGGCCAAAAACAATGCTGACCGGGGAGGTAAGGATCCTTTAGGCCAGGATGTCCGAGCACGCCACCGTTGCGTTTGCCGTAAGGAGCATAGAAAAACGTCCCAAGGATATTGTTACGCGTCAAGAAGCAGGGCATTGAGAAGGAGACGCGGTGTACAGTGGACAAGTGGACACAAGGAATCACGGGAGTGCCTACTTACCCTGGTGGAACGAAAGACCCGGCTTGAAGTGATACTTAAACTTCCAAATAAGGCCGCGGTTGCGGTTAGACAGGCCTTTGACCAGCTTGAACGGCAGTTGGGCGGCGAGCTTTTTCGGACGATGTTTCGCTCCATTACCCTGGACAATGGTGTCGAATTCTCCCTTGTCTACGACCTTGAACGCGCGGTGTTGACCAAAGACACACGGACGACTCTGTATTTCGCTCATACCTTATAAAAACCTAAGAATCAATTTAGTCGACATTGCTCTTTACAGGAGACTTGTGTCAGCAGCTGGCTTACTCCTCCTCGACGAACCTTCTCTTGGCCTTGCGCCAATCCTCATCAATAGAATCTTC
>JAKJFY010000404.1:0-568 GCA_022704665.1 Spirochaetota bacterium
TTTGTAGAAAATATGATGGAACATGTATTTATATCAGAAATTCTTCAAGAAGCATGGATAAAAAGAAAAGAAAAACTTGATATATTAAGAGCAGAGGTTGATGATTCTGGGTATGATATAATTATTTCTAAAGGAAAGACGACTAGATATATTCAATTAAAAACATCAATAGTAGGTGGAAAAACTAGAATACAAAAGTTAAATATCAACCTTGTAGATAAGCAAAATGGTTGTATTGTATGGATGGTAAGAGATATTGATGAAAGACAAAGATTTAAACTTAAGTACTTATACTTTGGATCACATGTAGGATGTGACTTTCCTGATATATCAAATTATAAGATAGGTAAATATGGGAAAGGGAATGCTCAAGGTATAAAACTTGAGCGGCCTGCTATTAGAGAAATACCTAAAAGCGCATTTAAAGAAATCAATACAACATCAGAATTATATGATGAACTTTTTAATGAATAAAAGCGTCTAACAAATGCTTGTTTATTATAAGCTAAAAATCCCTGAAAATATCAAGAAGATTTCCCTGGTTATATCACCGGGAATTCCCTGGAAA
>JAKJFY010000405.1:0-564 GCA_022704665.1 Spirochaetota bacterium
GTTTCCTCCTCGAAAACTTTGTCTATCTCGAGCTTAGGCGGCATACCACCGACCTTTATTATTTTTCCGAACAGGGCCATGAGTGCGATTTTATTGTCAACGCAAGCACAAAAGCGCCGCTTTGCCTCCAAGTGTGTAGAGATTTAAATTCCGATAACGAAGCGCGAGAAGTTGATGGCCTCATAGCTGCCATGGATTTTTTCAGTACAAAGATCGGGTATATCATCACCGCTGATACGCGGGATACTCTCCTGCAGTCAGGCAAGCAAATCGAGATCATCCCCGCCCATTCAGTGGATTTTTTGGCCCCGCTGAATAATTGAGACAGGATTTACCGGATTCTTCGACAAGATGACGGGATGGGACTGGATGAACAGGATGATTGGTTGGGGAAAGAGAAAAGAGAGGCTTTGGTTGGTAGTTGGGCTCTCCCTACCCTATAAACATCCTGTCCATCCTGTCTTTATCCTGCCATCCAGTCGAAAATTATCCCGTCCATCCTGTCCAAATTCAATACAAAAACCCAAACATCCAAAGCGGGATCTTTCGATCGTGCCCATATTC
>JAKJFY010000040.1:0-12928 GCA_022704665.1 Spirochaetota bacterium
GCTCATTTACCTTGTAATGACGCTCTTTTTCTCGCGCCTAGTTGCAATAATGGAAGAAAGGCTAAGACACCGTGGAAAAGTACATTGAGATCATAGACGCCGTAAAAACCTTCGGCACCATAGAAGCGCTTCGAGGGATCAGCATAACCGTAAGAAAAGGCGAAGTTGTCCTAATCATAGGTCCATCTGGTTCAGGCAAGAGCACACTTCTCCGATGCATCAACCGTCTTGAACGCCTCGATTCTGGAGAAATCCTTATCGATGGAGAGAGCGTAACGGATCCAGATGCCGATATCCGTCACATCCGCGAAAAGGTAGGCATGGTATTCCAAAGCTTCAACCTCTTTCCCCATCTAACCGTGCTCGAGAACATAACCCTCGCACCGATCAACGTGCTCAAGAAGAGCAAAGAAGAAGCAGCCGATATTGCAAGAGCTCTGCTGGAAAAAGTGGGGCTCTTGGATAAAGAAAAAGCCTGGCCCGAGCAGCTATCTGGAGGACAGCAGCAGCGCGTTGCGATCGCCCGCGCCCTCGCCATGAACCCCAAAGTCATGCTCTTCGATGAACCGACGAGCGCCCTCGACCCAGAGATGATAAAAGAAGTACTCGATGTAATGACCGACCTCGCTCACGAAGGCATGACCATGCTGGTGGTTTCTCACGAGATGGGCTTTGCCAGGGCTGCCGCCAATCGCATAATCTTTATGGATGCCGGTCAAATTGTTGAAGAAGCGCCGCCGGATACATTCTTCACCTCTCCGCGCGAAGATCGTACACGAAGGTTTTTGGAGCATATTCTGTAAGAGTTTTTGACATAATGACGGGATTGAACAGGATTAAGAGGGCTCTAACTTTGAAATGCATGGCCTTTCGAGAATTGGGCTGGGCATTAAAAGTCATGTGTACTACTTTAGGGCTTTTTTTATCTCCTCTTCCACTTCTTCAGCCCCCTCTTTATAAAATTTCTCTTCATCCGGAGCGATCTCATGCAATAGGCGCAAGAATTCGCCTGCATGCACTCGTTCTTCATTAGCAATATCTTCTAATACTTCGATGGCCAAATCATTATCGATCGATTCGGCAAGCTGCATATAGAGCTGAATAGCTTCATATTCTGCAGCTATCATAAATCGGATAGCTCGTATGAGCTCTTGATGCGTGAGCTTCCGATCGCTCTTCTGAACCGAAAATGCTGTTGAAAATTCAGGCATTGTAGTCCTCCTCGTAATTGATTATTAGTTTGAGCTTTGTTTTTCATGAGCCCAACGCAAAACATCTACTTAGATAATTATATAATAACTAACAATGCTAGGGGGGCATAAGTCAAGTGTATTCTCAGGTCACTGGCCCCGGATTGAATAGCACAAGTCCTGGTATCTATTATCTGTATTGAAAGTCTAATTGAAAGCCGAGAATTAGAAAGAATTCTTGCTGCTTCAATCTCCTCCACAATGCAACGCTAGCAACTTATGATATCAAAGGCTAGGGCGAGCCAGCTTCGCATTGTGAAAGAAAGGCTTTTATTTGACTTAATTCCTCAGGTGAAGTGCTTTCATACCATCACTTCGCTCTCATCACAGTATTCCTTGCTGTACTTCTTAAATACACCACTAGAAAATCTCTTAAGCACCAGCACCATTCTTACCGCCATATCTAGGGTAACGGCAATCCACGCACCAACAAGCGCCATATTCAAAAAATCTGCTAATATATATCCTAAGACCAAGCGAATAGCCCATACGCCAATTGCGCTGGCATACATGGCATATTTTGTATCTCCCGCACCCCGCAAGGCTCCAGCAACAACAAAGTAAACAGCAGCAAAAGGCTGGGAAAATGCTAAAATCTTTAAAGCATTTTCCCCCAGGGCAATTACTTGGGCATCTCTAGTAAAAATCATTGCGGCATATTTGCCCAAGAAAAAGTAAACAACACCGACCAATGACATGATTATCGTACTGATGATTATCGATTGCCGTGTTGTTTCTTCTGAAAGTTCAGGTTTTTTTGCCCCTATACCCTGTCCCACGAGAGTAGTGGCAGCCATTTGAAATGCCATTGCCGGTACAAGTCCCAGACCATCAATATTTATTGCTATCTGATGGGCAGCAAACATTATAGTGCCAAATCCGGCTATCAATCGTGCAAACAACAATGCTCCTGTCCTCATAATCAGCTGCTCTATTGCTGCTGGCGTGCCTATGCTCAACACATCTCGCATAATATTGGGTTCAAAGCGGTATGAGTCATGAATAGATATACTGATATATTTATCTCGTGCATATACTGCATGCATAGTAATGCAAAATGCTATTAATCTGGAAAAAGATGTGGCTATTGCTGCACCTGCTACTTCTAATCGAGGAAATCCGAGTTTACCGTTTATTAGTACCCAATTCATGAATATATTTACGACATTTGCTACAATGTTTGAAATCATGGGGGTTATCACATCTCCGACACCCCTTAGAGCGGCTGCCAGTACCATGTTACCCACAGTAAACACTGTTCCTGCCATTACAATTTGCATATAAATCGTTCCAGGCTCAATTGTATCAACATCTGCGCCCATCAATCGGATAATAGTCCTGGAAGCGGGAATACCCGCTGCAGTTACAACAACTCCCATAAGCAGCACTATTACAAAAGATTGTCTGGTTACACGACAAGCATATTCACGATCTCCGGCTCCCGAAGCTCTTGCCACAAGAGCTGTAGTCCCGACAACCAGTGCACTAAATACCGAAAATATCAGCATGGTTGGCTGAGCTGCAAGTCCAGTTGCGGCAATAGCCCATGGCCCAAGGGTACCTACCTGTATCATGTCTATCATTTGAACCAGCATCATAAGAAAAAATTCAAGCATTGCCGGCAAAGCCAATTTGAATATTGCCTTACGCACATCGGCAGGTTTTTTAGCTTCCAAAAAAAACGATATATTTCTAGCTTTATCCCCTAACGATGCCATATAACCACCTTTTGTCTCGCATGATATTTGATTTTCCTACAAATGTAGATTTGGCCAAAAATTTATATTTTGTATATTTTATAATAGTACAAAAATTGAACCTTCTTATCAACCAAAATTTGACACCTTTTTAGTTTATTAAGACACCTGCTTTAGAACTCAAAGAGAATCACTGTATGCAGAAGGATATATTGTTCCAATCCCAAAAGCCCTTTCGAAAAGCTTCCTCCAAGCATTATATCTGAATTATTTGCCTTGTTTTTAGAAAATGATAATAATTGTAATATATACTTACGGGGAAACGGAGGTCTCTATGATCACAATCAGAGATATTGCTCAATATTATGCTCAATACAATCTTAATGCCAACATTCGCATGATCGCTATAATCTCCGATATGATTCAGGATCCTATAAATTCTCCTTTGAAAGGCTATTTCTTAAAAGCACTGGGAACCCTGCTCGAACATATCTATTTGGCCGATCTCTCATGGCTCAAAGCATTTATGGAACTTGGGAATTACGGCAAAAATATAGAAGAAGATCTTGGATTTGCGCTCGAGCCCGGCAAGAGCCTTTTCCAAAATTTCGAGGATTTCACATTGAAAAGACAAAAGCTAGATATGCTCATTGTCGAGTTCACGAGCAAGGTCGAAGAAGAATTCTTTTCAAAAAAGCTCACGATAAAAAACAGCGAGGGCGAGCAAACGGAATGCGAGGCATGGAAGGCAATAATCCAATTCTTCAATCGCCAAACACATTATCGTGGCCAAATCAGCAACATACTCGATCAGCTTCATATTCCAAACGATTTTTCGAATATGATTATGATATCATAAAGCAACAAAATGCTCGTACCAGAAAGCTTTGAACTGACCAACATTCGGTTAAGGCGACCGCGTCTGAGCGATGCACCAGCTATTTTCGAGTATGGTAGCGACCCAGAGGTTGCACGATTTGCAGATTGGCCACAGCTCACAAGTCTCGAGCCACTTCTAGAAGCACTGCGCAGACGAGAAATCCTCTGGAATGAAGGGGTCGAATACTATTGGATCGTTACTCTTAAAGAATCAGACAGAGCGATTGGTGCTATTTCCTGTCGAATTGCAGAAAATTCAGCAGAAATAGGATATCTCCTCAATAGGAAATATTGGGGCAGAGGCTATGCAACCGAAGCCGCTAAAGCTATCGTCGATTGGGCATTGTCTCAGGCTGAGATATCGCGAGTCTGGGCCACTTGTGATGTTGAAAATGTCGCCTCTATTCATGTGCTTGAGAGAATTGGCATGCACAGAGAAAGAATATTGCGGAATTACTGCACAAGGCCACAGATTTCGGGCCAAGCAAGAGACGCCTATCTATATGTTCGAATAAGCAAGACAGGTACTAGAAAGCAGAAGCAACACAAAACCTAAATCCATGCTATAGTTGACTCGACAGAGGAGTATTATGCAAAAACGATCGCACAGCCCTTTTTTACTCGCGGCTAAGCCGCTATTAGTCGAGATTATCGATCTGCTCGAGCCTCATTTCGATTATATAAGTGTGCTCGCTACTGATGATCGCGGTCTTTCGTATGTCGCTCTCCCTGGCGAGACGCGCACATGCGAGCCTATGTGGGTGCAGCGAGGCTTTGTTTTTCGGGCTCAACAAGATGGCAGGGTTGTGGAATACGCATGTTCCACTTTGCCCTTCGATGTTTCTGAGCCTTCGGACTTGGCTTATAAGGCGATTAAATCTACATCCTTATCCGGCGCCGACTCTGAAACCATCTCTAAAGCTAATTCGATTGCTGCATCAGCCGCCTCCATAATCCAGGCTCGCCTCGAGGTCTTGCTCACCGATCCAACTCTAATCAGATTTCCAAAGATCCCCGATATTCCCGCTACAGAAGAATATTGCGGAGAAATCGAAGAAGATCCATTCGTTGCCGACCCTGAATCGATTCTCTCGCGCCTTGTAGCCCTGCGCGAAAGACTCACAGATGGCAAGACCGTGGTCATGGCTCAGTCTAGCTATGAATGTGTCGATGTCTCCAGGCTCTTTGTCTCGCCTAAGCGTTCACTTATGCAGAGTTTTCTGTGGTCGCAAGCTTATCTCTTTGGCTTGGCGCGGCGCGGAGAAATCAGCAAGATGTCCTACCGCCCCGCTTCCGGTAGAAAGGGCTTAGAGATTCTGACCAATCTCGAAACCTCCGTCCCCGAACTTTCCGAGGAGCTCTCCGACCTCCTAGATGCCCTGCCAATGGAACCTGGCGAATACGAAGTCATCCTCGACCCCGATATGGCTGGCACACTCGCACACGAGGCATTTGGTCATGGCGTGGAGACCGACATGTTCTTCAAGAAGCGCGCTCGCGCGGTCGACTACCTCGGCAAGCCTGTCGGTTCTGAGCTCGTCACAATGTACGATGGCGCAGCCGGTGTCGACCAGACCGGTTCTTATCTTTTCGATGACGAAGGCGTCTTTTCATCCAAGACCTGCGTCATCGACAAAGGTATTCTCAAAGGCGGTATATCCGACACCCTCTCCGCGCTCGCGCTCAATCTTCCCCTCACTGGTAATGGAAGACGTGAAGCCTATTCTCACAAGGCCTACGCGCGTATGACCAACACCTATTTTGCCCCAGGAATATCCACTATCGAAGATATGATCGCCTCTGTTAAGCATGGCTGGAAGCTCTCTCAACTCGATGCGGGCATGGAAGATCCCCGAAATTGGGGCATCCAGCTCATCTGCATGGTAGGCCGAGAAATAAAAGATGGCAAATTCACAGGTCGGGTAGCAAGCCCCATTGTATGCTCGGGCTATGTCCCCGATGTGCTCTCCTCGGTGAGCATGGTATCGGAAGATTTTGAACTGGGTGGCTCTGGGGCTTGCGGCAAGGGGCATAAAGAATATGCAAAAGTCTCTTCCGGGGGTCCCTATGTCAAGACCAGAATGAGGTTAGGATGATGATCGATACAATCAAGAAGGCTATTGCGATAATAAATGAGAGTAAATCTGCAAAACTGCTTGCTGCGGCTCGAACAAGAGCAGCTTATACTGCCAAACCTTCGCCCGCGGCCTCAGAAGCGCTAGTCACCCTAGCCATTGCAGATTGGCGCCTTGTGGAGCGCAGTATCCAAAGGCAAGAGCGGTATTATATTGTCGATCGCGCCGAGCAAGCCCGCTCCGTCGACGAAGTCTTCTATTCTTTGACCCTCTATGTCGATAGCATCGATGATGTTTCTCACCCGAGCGCCTGTAGCAATGAAACCGCCACAGATGAAGCTAGCGCCAATAGCGCTCATGGCTCCGAAAAGGTCGACGCCTCTGAAGCTCCTCAGAAGTTTCGCGGCGAAGCCACGATTACGATCTTTCCAAGCTACACTCTCGATGATTGTGTCGCTCGCATTCGTCAGGCTGTTTTTGCAGCCTCCAAATCTCACAATCCATGGTTCAGCTTACCAGCTCCGTCCCCACTTTATGTGCAAGTACCACCCTCCGGATTTGAAGCCCTCTCTTTTAAAGATCAGGTCGAATCTGTCCGCTCTGCCCTATACTCCGTCTCCGTGCCCATAAATGAGCCCATGACTGCACCCTTAGCTGAGTCCTTAGCTGCGCCCAAGAATTGCAAGTCGCGTATCAATTCACTCGAGCTTTTCATCTCCAAAGAACAGCGGCGCCTTCTCAATTCGCAAGGTATCGACTATTCGAGAACCATCTTGCGAGGATATAGTGAATTCGTTGTAGAAGCGAACAGCCCCGCCAAAATCCCTTCAAACAATCCCGCCGAGAGTTCTACCGATAGCTCTGCCTACAGTCCCAATAGCACCGTTGAGCTCTTTGATGATATCGAATTCTCCGAGCCCGATCCGGTGCGCTTAAAACAGAGCATTAGCAATCGACTTATCCAGGTTAGCGATCGCGCGCTTGCTAGGCCTATGCCCAAACTAAGCGGCATACCGCTCATTCTACGCGGAAAAGAGGCTGAAGAAATATTTGCATGGTTCTTCGAGAATTCGCGAACCGAAACCATTTATTCCAAAGCTTCGCCATTCCGACCTGGCGCCAATGTGCAGGGCGGCAATGAAAACATCGAAGGAGAATCCAAGGGTGCCTGTAGCGAATTCAACAGTTCTCAGCTTATCGAAACTGAGACAAAGAAAGTCCTCGAGCCGCTCGATTTATGGGCTGAACCTTTCATATCGGAACTCCCAGCCTCGGCAGCCTTCGATAGCGATGGATTTCCTCTAGAGCGCACGCTTGTGATAGAAAATGGTATTCTAAAAACCCTCATCGGATCTGTCCGGCATGCAGATTGGCTTCGAGTTCCACGCAAAGGAGCTTTTTCGCTTTTCTCTGTGCCCAGCGGCTCCATGAGCCTTGAAGAAATGCACGCTGTTCCATACATAGAGCCCGTTATGTTCAGCGATTTCCGGCTCGATTCGATGACCGGCGACTTTGGTGCAGAGGTGCGCTTGGCGTATTATTACGACGGGAAGAATGTAATTCCAGTTACCGCAGGCTCGATCTCCGGTTCGATGAGCACAATGCGGACCACAATGCGCCGAAGCAAAGAAATCGCAACGATGAGTCGTTCGGCATGCCCTATTGCTGTTATGCTCCAGGGCGCCATTATTGCAGGAGCTCACTATTAGAAGCTACAGATCAAAAGTTATCGGCTAGAAGCTGTCGGCTCGATACTTATCGATCAAAAGTTGTCGGTTAGAAGCTGTCGCCTTTATGTTTATCCAGTAGTTAAGCTATTTCTCAGCGGATAGCCTTGAGCAAGTCTTCAGTCCTGTCGGTTTTTTCCCAGCTAAAGTTATCGCGCCCAAAGTGCCCATAGACCGATGTTGCTCTATAAATGGGATTCTTGAGCTGCAGTGTCTCGATTATGCCTTTTGGTGTCAAATCGAATACTTGCAGAATCGCCCGCTCTATCGCCTGCTCGTCGACCTTGGCGGTACCAAATGTCTCGACAAATACGGAAATAGGCTCTGGAACGCCGATGGCATAGGCCACTTCGATTTCGCAGCGGTCCGCTAGCCCTGCTGCTACCACATTCTTAGCAATATAGCGCACCATATATGCCGCGGATCGGTCTACCTTAGTGGGATCCTTGCCCGAGAAAGATCCACCACCATGGCGCCCCATACCGCCATAGGTATCTGCAATTATCTTTCGTCCCGTAAGTCCAGTGTCGCCCAAGGGGCCGCCAATTACGAATCGCCCAGTAGGATTGATAAAGTATCTTGTGCCCGCATCGAGAAGCCCTGTGGGCTCAAGAACGGGTTTGATAATTCTTTCGATGAGAGTTTCTCTTATCTCTTCATAGCTTAGATAATGCCCGCTGCCATTTTTATCATCATGTTGCTGCGAAAGCACAACTGCTGAGATACGCGCAGGAGTATATCCATCGTATTCGATCGTTACTTGGCTTTTTCCATCCGGCCTCATCCATGCTATCTCTTTTGCCTTGCGCACCGCTGCTGCCTTCTGAAGTATCTTATGGGCAAACATTATAGGCATTGGCATTAACTCAGGTGTCTCATTGCAGGCAAAACCGAACATCATGCCTTGGTCGCCCGCTCCTTGCTTGCCTTCATATTCTTTGAGACCACGCCCATCTACTCCTTGGGCGATATCGGGAGACTGATTATGGATAGAGTTGAGTACCGCCATCGATGCCCAATCGAGCCCATATTCTGGGCTGTCGTAACCGATATCGCGCACCACTGAGCGTGCAAGTTCCTGGATATCGACATAGGTTCGCGTTGTAATTTCCCCACCGACAATTACAAGCGCGGTCGTGGCAAAACACTCGCAAGCCACATGGCTGTGCTTGTCTTTTGCTATACAAGCATCGAGAACAGCATCTGAAATCTGATCGCAAATTTTGTCAGGGTGTCCTTCGGATACAGATTCGGAAGTAAAAGGACGAAGAAGAGCTTGAGTCATTTTAGGCCTCTTTAGCTGATATTTTTACCCGCCCGCAATTCGGATAAATCGGCGGGACCAGGACGCTTGGAAAACTTCTGCCGACCTGGCTTGTTAATAAAGTCTAATATTCATTTCTTGCTTGGTCAAGCATGACAAGCGTGCGTTCAAAGAAATGCCGCTTAACTACCTTTGTACAAGTTTGTCTTGCACCCAGCAAACCTCAACGCTGCGCAATTAGATACAAAAATAATAAATAATTCATGTCAATATAATCTTTTCCGATAATATTGATATGACAGTGCTTTTTAGAAGGCTGCAAACTGCATTATTGCAGGCAGCGATACGTGGAGTACTTATTCTTTTCTTTCTTTCCTCTGTCCCTGCTTTGCAGTCTGCTTTTGCTCTTGTATCCGTTCCACCTCTAGCTGGGCTAGTAAGATCAAGCGCGCGCCAGGCTGTTCTCCGCACTGCGGAATCCTATCTTGGTACTCAATATCGGTACGGTGGTTCTTCCAAGTCAGGCATCGATTGTTCTGGCTTAGTATATGTTTCCTATCTAAAGGCAACTGGAATAAAGATTCCGCGCTCTGTAGATGCGCTTGCCAAATGGGTTTTAATCATCCCCAAGAATGAACTCGAACCGGGCGATCTCGTCTTCTTTAGTCTCGAAGCAAAAGCAAACTCATTTTCCAAGAGCAGAAGCGCTAATGACTCAACCTCCGTCCCTTCTGGTTTAGGGCCTTCGAAACCAGCAGCCTTTTCTCTTTCAAAAGCCGACCATGTGGGAATCTATTTAGGTGATGACATATTTATCCATGCCACAAGCATAGGAGCTAAGACAGGGGTTATTCACAGTTCGCTCAGAGAAAAAAGCTGGGAACAGCGATTTTTATTTGCGGGGCGCGCCCTTCCTGTTTCTGGTTTTTCTGGCTTTGCCTCAGACTGGGGAGGCGCAATTAGTTTTGCCCAATTGGATATGCTTCTACAGGGCGATCTTCTGGCCTTTGTGCGCGGAATCTCGGGTTGGACAGAGGTTTCGCTTCCCATTGCAAAGAATTTTGGCGCAGGCTTGCGGGCAGGTGTTCAATGGGATCGTACTCTTGATGTAGTGAGAGTTCCTGTTGAGCTCGATCTTGGCCAGATTTCTGGTATCTCGTTGTTCGCTGGTCCGGCCTTCACATTTGGGTCGCCAACACTAGATGGCAGGCTGTACGTCCCAGGAGATTTCTTCTTAGCTACAGGAGGGCTGAGGTGGTCATCTTTCTTCTATTCTACCGGTGCTCATCGACTTGGTAGCTACATCGAACTCAGATACGATTATTATGTTCCTAAGCAAGGCCAGGTTGAATCTATTCGATCCGATCTTCAATCTTGCCTAAATATCTCGATAGGCCTTCGCTTGCGCAATGTGCATTATTGATGAATTTTGACCCTATAGTTGTTAAGCAAAAATAAAAAGGCTGCCCAGCCTATGGACAGCCCATAATATGCCTTTTTAGACCCTTTCTTTTGTCTTTAGCGCCGTTCTGCCCGAAGAACTATGGCGCGAATATGCAAATAAGCTTGCAATTTCTGGTCTTCTCTTGAGCCTGGCTTATACCTTCGCATTCGCTCGTGATATCTCTAGGCTTCTTGCATTACTGGAATCAGCTTTTTTGTGCCAAACACATCTGTCTCGAGCAGCTTGTAGCATTTTGTAGGACACTTCTGGACACATATGCCGCAGGAGTTGCACTTGGCATAATCTGTTACCGGAATGCCATTCACCATCGAAATTGCACCTTCTGGACAGGAACGCACGCATAGATCGCACTTGATACATCCGACCTTGCAGTTCTTGAGCACAGTCTGCTTGAGAACTGTCCTATTCGAACATAGGACGATGGAGCCGGCCTTTGTAAGCGGCATAAGCGTCAATATTTTCTGTGGACACTCCTCTACGCAGAGGCCGCAGCCGGTGCAGTTGTCATAATCGATATGAGGAAGACCATCTTCTCCCATCTCGATGGCATCGAACTTGCACACGAGTACACAGTCGCCAAATCCCTGACATCCCCATGCACAGGCCTTAATGCTGCCGGTCGATAATTTTGCAGCTCTACAAGTGGGAATACCACTGTATTCGCCCTTCTTTACTGTTTTATCGATAGCGCCCTGGCATAGCAGAACCGCTACCTTTTCTTCGACGGTCCCGGCATCTATGCCCATAATCTTCGAAAGCATTTCGGCTGTAGCCGATCCACCTACAGAGCACTTCGTTGTAGGAGCACGACCGGTTGCCACTGCCTCGGAATAACCATCGCAGCCAGGATAGCCACAGGCTCCGCAGTTTGCTCCGGGTAAGGCCTGTCTTACCTCACTGATCTTTGGATCTCTCTCGATCTTGAATTTCTCATTGAAGAAGCCCAAGGCCACGCCAAGGATAAAGGCGAGCGCTGCAGAAAATCCTATTGTCAAAAGAATTGTAATAAGCATCTCGATATCCTCTTATTTGATGAGCCCTGCAAAACCCATAAACGCTATTCCAATCAAGGATGTAGCCATAAAAAGTATCGGCGTTCCTTGTAAAAACTTCGGCACAGGGCTCGTTTTCATTCGATCCCTTATGCCGGCAAGGAGAATCATTGCCAAAAGATAACCAAGCGATACGCCAATCGCGTATACAATAGACTGAATAAAATTATAATTATTCGAGATATTTTCGAAAGTCACTGCAGAAATAGCACAGTTTGTCGTTATGAGCGGCAAATAGATGCCCATTGCCGAGTACAAACCAGGAATATTCTTCTTTAGATAGAATTCGACGAGCTGCACTAGGCTTGCAATGACTAGAATGAATACCAGAATCTGGAGGAAAGTCAGATTGAGCGGCACAAGAATATAATGGTAGATAGGCCATGTCGCCGCTGTTGTGAGCACGGTCACAAAGGTTACGGCATAGCCCATGCCCATCGATTGGCCCAGATCGCTTGTCATTCCTATGTATGAACAAAGCGCAATAAAGCGCATTACCACGATATTGTTTACCAACATCGACAAAAGAAGAATCTTGCCAAGATCCATTATGCGGCCTCCTTCTTAGAAACCAGCTCTTTTTTGCGCTCAGATGCCTCCATTTTCTTCTTGAGCCAGATATTGAAGGAAATAAACAGACTGAAAACAAAGAATCCTCCTGGCGGTAAAATAAAGAAGAGAATCGGTTCATACGAGGCGGGCATGACTTGAATCCCCGCAAAAGTCCCATTTCCAAGCAACTCTCTTATTGCAGCAAGACCGATAAGAACCCAGGTATAGCCGAGTCCCATTCCCAGCGCATCGGCAATCGCCGATTGCAGATTTTGCTTAGACGCAAAGGCCTCCACGCGCCCCATTATTATGCAGTTGACGACAATCAATGGGATGAATACGCCCATGCTCTTCGAAAGATCGGGAAAGTAAGCCTTCATCATTAAGTCGACAATTGTAGTAAACGCTGCAATAACAATGATAAATACGGGCATTCGGATCATCGAAGGAATAAGGTTTCGGAATAAGGAGATTATTATTTCCGAAAAAAGAAGGACAAAAGTCATTGCTAGACCCATGCCAATGCCATTCGATACATTCGTCGTTACCGCAATGGCAGAACAGAGCCCGATCATCAGCATCAATAAAGGATTATCAAAAATGATACCTTGTTTGAAAATTGAATATAGCTTTTTCATTCTCACTTGCCTCCTGCCTGGGGCCGGGCGCTCTCTTTGGCTGTCCCTATCGATGCGCCTATGGACGATCCCGTGGAAGCCGCAGGAAATCCCCCAACAGATTCTTCGCTGATTTGATTTTCGCCTTCCATCGACGCTATCATAACTTTCTGATCCATATAGGCGATTGCCGCATCGCCTGCGGTCTTAATGATCTTGGTGAGAGACTTCGACGTTATTGTTGCTGCCGTAATCGCTGCGACATCCTTCTTAACCTCAAAGGGATCCGTAAGAAACTTTCCTTCGAATTGACCTAAGAACGTCACCTTTTTGGCTTTATCCACATAATA
>JAKJFY010000406.1:0-560 GCA_022704665.1 Spirochaetota bacterium
TAACGTACGATGTTCCCGAAAAATGTCGATCCCTTTCAAAAGCAGTTTGAACTGTTCGTGCTCAAGCTCCACAACCCCGGTCTGTTTCCTTGTCCAGGGGAAGCTTTCTTCTTCGAGCCGCTTCTGCCACATACAGAACCCCGTCTTGTCCCAATAGATGATCTTCATTACACGGCGGCTCTTGCCCAGAAACACAAAGTAGTTGCCCGAGAATATTTCTCCTGGTTTCTTCGCTTCGATGATCGACGCAAGACCGGTAATCTGTTTACGCATATCGGTAACACCGCTCACAAGGTAAATCGCTTTACTCTTTCGCAACACCATGGCTATTCCTCTCCCTGCCTTTCAGAATAGCCATTTTCTTTACTTTGTCTTCACGGGGAGAATTGCACGCTTACGAACTTTCTGGGCTTAAGCCAGAGTATCGGCTTATCGATGACAGTGAGTTGCTTTTGACCACCTATGCCGCCAAATGAGGCGTATGAGCAGGACGCTGGTCAATATTCAAGTATACTTGCAGATATACTTGACATTTGAATCCTTATATAGTATATTTTAAG
>JAKJFY010000407.1:0-559 GCA_022704665.1 Spirochaetota bacterium
CCCGATCTGGATGCAGTCTTTTGCGCAAACGACTATATGGCCGCAGGAGCTATAAACCGCGCGCTGGCTTCCGGAATCTCAATTCCTCGGGATCTACATATAATTGGCTATGATGATCGTGAATTTGCCTCTTTTTGGCCAATTCCTATCACTACATTCGCACAGCCTCTTGAATACATGGGAGAACTCGGTGCGACTATGCTTTTCGAGCGCATCGATGGGCGCAATCCAGAACCAAGCATGATCAAACTGGCGCCAACTCTTATTGCTCGCCGATCTTCATAGAGTTGGATTGACTTAGCGGCGCGAGTCTTATCCAGTATTATTTTTTGCTTATCCTTTTCATTTAGGTCTAAATATAGTATTGTTGGGCAACAAGAGCTGAGTTCTATCCAAGGAATAAAAAAATGGCAAATCATGCTTCCAGCTTTTTCGATTCTGATAATAAAAAAAACACTTTTCCTTTTGCGGACAACGATAATCCATTAGATCTCGTCATAGCTTATATCGGTGGAGGCTCACGTGGCTGGGCTTGGACACTGATGAGCGATCTCGCTTT
>JAKJFY010000408.1:0-559 GCA_022704665.1 Spirochaetota bacterium
CAGCTCTTTTCGAAGCTTCGTTTCTGTTGTATCGACAACGGTGATGAGCGTTGCTCTTGCCCCGTTGTATTCGATTGGCGTATTGCTAATGAAGGCAGGCATGAAACTGCCGTCCTTTCTGACCATTCGCATCTCATAAGCCTCGATAACTTCTTTGCCGCTATATCTATCATAGGCTCTGGACATAATAAGTTCTCTTTCGTCTGGATGAATGAGTTGAGAGATGGGTAGACCTATCATCTCTTCTTCAGAGAACCTCAACATGGATGCAAACTGCCTATTTACAAAGACCATCTGGGCGTTCTGATGAATGCCAATGCCGACCAATGCATGATCCACAAGTGCTTTGTATTTTCCTTCCGATTTCTTGAGCTGTTCTGTCCGAGCTGCAACTAGTTCTTCGAGTGATTCCTTATACTTTCTTAATTCCTCCTCCATTTTTTTTCTTTCTGTTATATCCCGAAAAATAAGTACGTTACCTGTTCTCACACCAAAGCGATCCAGAATCGGCGAAGAAGCGACATTTAAATGCCGCTCAGAGCCATTAAAAGCAATGTCT
>JAKJFY010000409.1:0-559 GCA_022704665.1 Spirochaetota bacterium
ATGTGCCCGCCTATGCCTATGCTTGAGACAATTCCTTATAGAATGCCTAAAGTATACACAAGGTTCGTAGCAGTATTGATAGTGTGCGATCTCTAGGCTGCCCCAAGGGATCGGGCTACTTTGTTACATCAATTCCTCTTCTTCGAGCAAGATCATCTCGCGGCTCACGGGCAGCACGCGCCACACCGGGAGCTCGCAATTCTCGCCAGGTTCGAGGGCTAAGGTGATGGTTTTTTGTTCGAGGTGGTGGAGGGCAGGTGGCTCGCTTAAAATGGAAAGGGTCCATGTTGCGGGGAGTAGCTCGTCGAAGGCGAAGTTGCCGTTTTTATCGGTGACGGCGTAGAAGACCTGGCCAGCGTTTTTGGCCATCACGGTGACGCCGCTCCAGCATGATTTTTCTACGAGCTGGGATTCGCCATTTGTGGGGGAGCTGTTATTGGCCGCACCGCTGGCCGCACTATTTGCACCGCTGGCTGCATCGTCGGTCGCACCATTGGCCGCACCGTTTGTCCCGTTTGTGGTAGCGCCACCGCTGTTGGCCGCGTCATTTGCGTCATTT
>JAKJFY010000410.1:0-557 GCA_022704665.1 Spirochaetota bacterium
TCTACGCTTTTTTTCATCTTGTAAAGCCTTGTCTTATTTTTATCCAAGAAAAAGCCGAAGTCAATGCACATCTACATGTCAGGAAAGAAAATCGAATTCAGATTGCGAAGGCAGCGGAGGACTGGTCTTTTCTCTGATAAGTTCGCGCAAAATCTCAGGATGCTCGAGTGCATGGTTTGCATTCAGCCCTCGAGAATTTTGCATCGCGTCGGCGGGAACTTTTCCGCGTATCGTGATGAACCAAAGGGTCTTTTGCAAATGTGGGCGAAGTTTGCGCAGAGAAAAGTCGTCCAATTTGCCAGTCTTACGGAGCTGTAGTATCTTGCGCGCGGTAGCGGGTCCAATGCCAGGAATCCGCAGAAGTTCTTCATATCCGGATGTCATCAGTTCAACAGGAAAAAACTCAAGGTGTCGCAACGCCCATGAAGTCTTGGGATCGAGATCCTCATCGAGAAAGTCCTGTGCCTCGAACAACTCCGCTGGCTCAAATCCATACCAGCGGAAGAGCATGTCGGCCTGGTAAAGTCGATATTCGCGCTCAAAGGGAGGAGAGGAGA
>JAKJFY010000411.1:0-302 GCA_022704665.1 Spirochaetota bacterium
GATCTAGCACCAATTCACCTTCATGAGTAAAAAGCGAAATTACTTTTTTTGCCAATGCGAGAGGAAAGGTTGCTGGATGTAGGTTTTTATCGCGAATATCTCGATTCTCATAAAAGAATTGCCATACTCCTATTTGACTTTTGAGCCACTCTTTTGCGGTCAAGCAGTTGAGATGGTTTTCTGGACAGGAACATAGCCTTTTTGTGCCAATTTGGATTTTCGTTCTGTAATATTGACTCTTTTCCATTACAATAAAAGACGGAATGATTCCTGATTTTTCCCCCATTATGATATCTCCCCTC
>JAKJFY010000411.1:315-557 GCA_022704665.1 Spirochaetota bacterium
TGTGAATTTATCCTGTTCATCCTATAATATCAATAAGCAGGTCATTTGAATTTTACTTCAAATTGATGAATTATTATTTCGAAATTAGGGACTATTTCCGATATTACCATTGTGATATCTCTTGTCCTTGCTATACCATTGCCGTAGAATCGTAATATGGGAAAGCTTTACTATAGCTACCAGATGATTCATAAGCTGGCGCAGTCCATTGCGGAGCAGGTCAAGGAAAGCGGCTTTTCTCC
>JAKJFY010000412.1:0-555 GCA_022704665.1 Spirochaetota bacterium
CACAGTTCAAGCAACGCGCATTCCTTACTCGAACACACTTGTTCCCTCATGAAAGAAAACTCTGGCTCCGGGGCTTCTCAACCCCTCTTAAGAAAAAAGCGGAGTACGTGCCTGCCTATGTGTATGCCTGAAAAGCCTCCTACCAAATCCCTTGAAAAATATATGGGGTTCGTAGCAGTAGTCAGAAATTCCAATAATAAGTATGAAAAAGCAAATGAGTCTTTTCATAGAAGCATTTCCTGCAACCATTTAATTATCTGATCGTTTCCTTTTATCTTAAAAATCTTCAGGATAAAACTCAACTTTTTTCACAATATAGCATTGATACCATACATTTTGCTAGGTATTGAGATAATCGTTTCTTCTCTGCATAGAATCATCGTCCGACCCTTCTTGCTGAATCTTTTCTGGACAGAATTGTGATGAGCCTCCCCATGAGAGCTCTTTGCGGCATTTCATCCCTTCTTGCTTGCCAAAGCGCACATAGAAAGCATCGTAGGGGGCGTGCCAATCTTCCAGGGTGCAATCGCCAATATCCGTCTGCGACAGCATCTC
>JAKJFY010000413.1:0-257 GCA_022704665.1 Spirochaetota bacterium
GTTTTATCGTATATTAGGGGGCGCGCAGGTTCAATAGATGCGCCCATCGACTCCCCAATGACACGCACATCGACTCGCCCAATTACATGCACATCGACTCGTTAAGTGGCTCGCATTGTCCGCTTTCGTTTCATCTAGGCAGTCACTAGTACGAGCGAGCACGAGAGCGAGCACGAGCTATAATGCCTTTGCCTTTGAAATTGTTTCGAGATAGACACTAAAGAGCCTGGAAAGCTGACTGGCATCCGTATAGCTGG
>JAKJFY010000413.1:302-553 GCA_022704665.1 Spirochaetota bacterium
CAAAATCATCACGAGAAATCATATACGCTCCAAGCCCATAAAAATTAAGATAAAAGAATAATGCGATATATAAAATAAAAAAAGAGGGAGCGCAAACCCCCTCTTTTTTATTGTGCCCTCTTTTTTATTGCCCCCTGCCGGAAAAAGCATCCGCCGTCTTATGATGCAAAAAGCCTAGATTACAAAAATCATCGGCTAAATTTCAGACAGGTGGCTCTTTTTTCAATCCATTGGCGAAAATGAATCCTTGC
>JAKJFY010000414.1:0-268 GCA_022704665.1 Spirochaetota bacterium
ACAGTTTGCGAAGAAGCAAAATGTCGGGGTCATCTTATGCTCCGGTCATAACATCCAGCACGCACATTGCACCCTCTATCAAAGTTGCCGAAGCAGCAAAAGTCATTGAGAATAGCCAACGCGATATCAATATCGCATTTGTCAACTAGGTCGCAAAGATTTTCAACCGCATGGGCATCGACACAGAAAATAGGCTGGCTGGCGCATGAACAACGGCAAGAGCGAATGCGTGGCCGATCAGGTGGCAAAGCTGGTGTTGAAAAAAGAA
>JAKJFY010000414.1:304-552 GCA_022704665.1 Spirochaetota bacterium
TTGAATCACTCCAGGTTTGTCGGAGTCTTGATTATGTGAGTCCGGCATTTTAAGCTAGGCTCATCAGTTCATTATAATACAGCTTTTCATTCTCAGCAGGAGGAATATTGCGGATCGGTTTGGGTAATCCCTTCGTATTGAACCAGCAGATGCAATCCAGTGTCGCATATTCAACCAGATCGAAAGTTTTCCAGGGATACTATTGAACAACCTTCCAAAGTTAAAGGTATCGAAGTGCCTTCTGTAAA
>JAKJFY010000415.1:0-551 GCA_022704665.1 Spirochaetota bacterium
GCTCGCAGTTTCGTCCCTATCCTATCAAGCGTATACCGTCGTTTCCCTTCCCCAAACTTGCCTTCAACCTCTATGCTCGTACTCTCATCCTCACGTTCTATTCTTCTCTGCTCTCGCAGTATCGCTCTATTCTTCTCGCTCTCTTTGAATGGACGCCCAAGCTTCGGTCCCGATAATCGTATTCCGTATTCCTGACAGTACCGCAGATTCTCTCGTGTTCTATAGATCTTGTCGGCGCACACCACTTCAGGATAGTGTCCATACCGCGCTTTGTATCCTTCGATTTGAGCTTTCAAGTCCTGACTCTCGTTGTATCCTGGATTCCCGAAAAATTATACCAAGGTAAAAAATAAAAGCATCTAATATAACAAAATAGTAGTGGACAAGTTCTTTTCATTGGTATATAATATACCAATGAGAGGAGGTCGCATGCCACAAAGAACCCAGAATATTAATGGTGTTCTCTACGTCTACGAAGATCATGCCAGTTGGGATACAACAACAAAGAATGCAAAACACGCTCGGCATTATATCGGGAAAATGGTCGACAA
>JAKJFY010000041.1:0-12854 GCA_022704665.1 Spirochaetota bacterium
TGTAGCGGTACAAGAATCAAAAAGTGCTGTAAATTTCGGTCTCTCCTATGAGACTATTAAGAATCTAGCGTTCTATGATTCCAACAAAGATGGTGTCTACCAGGAAGGTGAGCCTCTTCTGAGTGGTATTGCGATACAGTTGAGCACCGGTGCTATAGCGACGATCGGAAGCGATGGATCCTACACATTCACCAACCTAAAGGGTGATGAGAGCTACACTGTGAGCATAGGCGATCTAGTAGGATTCCTACATAATGGATCAGCATCCCAGAATGTGACTCTTGGTGCCGTTTACGGTAAGCCAAAAATGTCAAACTTCGGCTTCATGCTAGATTACAGCTGGATTTCTGGTCAGACCGCTAATGGCAATACGATTGGATTCTGGAAAACAAATCTAGACAAGGCCATCGCAAACAAGACAAATGGTACACAGGTGAGCAAGGAAACGCTTCTAAATTATGTTGCACAGCTCTCGAATCTTGCGCTTTCGCCGCTAAACGTGACCACACTACAGCAAGCTTCGGATATTCTGAGCAAGAGCAGCTCGCTTCCTAGCGATTTGCTCTCCAAACAACTCATGAGCAGTGAGTTCAATCATGTAAATGGAGCATACATAGGTGGGAATCGTCTAGTAACCTACTTCTTCCTCTACGATGGTGAGTACATGCTTGCCAATCCTGGCCTATTCAGCTCCGCGCAATTGCTCGCACAAAAAGATAAGTACGACGCCTACAACAATAGCCACGGTAGCGTGTTCTATTTCTAATTCTTTAGCTAAGAAGCTTTGGTAATCAAAGAGAGCCCTTAGCATACTAGGGCTCTCTTTTTTGTCTTTAGCCAATGGCTCAACCTGAGAAACATATCATAAAACAAGCATAAAATATTTCTTCTTTTGGTAATCAAGCATCGAAAATTTCGTAGCTTATCATGCAGCAAATCATGGCTTTTCGCCTAATCGGTTAATATCGAGTTCTCTTGCAATCTGCGAAACTAAAGAGTTGTCATAATCAGCACCAAATTCCCAAAACATTATTCCTCCTAGGTTATTGTCTTTGATATACTTAGTTCTTTCAGATAGGCCTTGGGGTTCAATGTAACTCATGACAAATTGTCTGACATTTAATAGATCAGTACTTATATACATTGTCTTGGCTTGTTCGTCCCATTCTTTATGGAAGCCATTCTTATCTTCTAGCAAATCCTTTACTTTTTTTATAAGAGGATCTTTAGATGTAAAAAAGCCCACCGTATTTAGCTTTTTGGATATAGCCTTCCATAGCTTATTATTGGATACTACAACTTTTGGTATGCTCGCCCCAAATGAAATCCCAACATTTATTTTCTCTGCTGGGCATCCATTCTTCAAATATAGTTTTACTGCCATATCTATATTATAGTCGTCGTGATCAGATTTTGTTTTCCATGTTTTAGAAGGATATAATGCCGAATCAAAATAACATGTGCCGTTCCCAAAATCATATGTCATGATGTTTATGTAGTCTAGCAGATCTATTACATTTTGGAATTCTATCCATTCGCCATTTGAGAAACTAACACTTGGTGAGCCGGCTATTGTCAACAATTTGTCATTGCCTATCGTTTTTCTCACTTCTTTCAATAACAAAGTAAGGTTCTGCTTATCTTCGGGTCTAGATTTTATTGATCCCCATCCCCCTATGACAGGATATTCCCAGTCCAAATCAATCCCATCAAGTCCAAATCTGTCGATAATCTTCCTGCAGGATTGTGCAAAAGCTTTTCTTGCATCATTAGATGCAGCAGCATCTGAGAATCCTCTACATCCCCATCCACCTACAGATAAAAGAATTTTCAAGACAGGGTTCTTCTCTTTCAAAATATAGATTCTTGAAAGATCGCTTTCAACCTTATCGGACAAATAGATTGTATGCAGCAGACTATCGTCAAAATCATGAGGTACAATTACATCGGGGTTTGTTTCATTTCCTAATGCTTCATATTCTCTATTGTAAATCAAGCCGAACGAATAATTGAGATGAGTGATTTTGGTTACATCTAAAGTGTTGATGTCACAATTCTTATGGAATACATATCCCACATTTCTGTACTCCTTCTTTGCAATAGGTTTGGTCAGAGCAGAAGAAAAAGCTAAATCAACGGCAATTGCAATCATTGCTACAGATAGAATGCTTGGATGAAATATTCTTTTCATCATGGAGAATCATATTATCAGAAAAATGCATGCTGTTCATCCTTCTTTATCGTACTTATCCTGCCTAGGATGCTATGGCGTTAGATCATAGGATCATCTGCCACTTTGCGCTTCGATGAATTCCTTACGTATTGTCATTTCTTCTTCTGCTTGAGCTCCCCACAAATCGCGGACGATGAAATAGCTTTTCTTGAGTCGCTCGCAATAGGGCGGCGTATCTTCCCAGCCCGACCAGATATATGGCGCATCTATGTTTGCTTCGAGTTTGCCTATTACTTTCCCCGATGTGCTATCTAAGACAAGAGCATCGAACACAAACCCATCGGTGACAATAGTTTTTAGTTGATCGGTAACGGGATTATCGATCGAGCGGCTGTCATCGAGCACTTTCAGCGATGAAGGGTCGGTAACATTGAGGCGATTCCAGGGGATACGCACACGCAGAATATTCCCTTGGACATTCCAGAGATTTCCAGATTCATCGAATTCGCCCTGGCGAAGAATAGAAGCATTGAAGCGCTTCTCTGGTATCATAGTTCCATCCTTGGTGATCACCTTGCCGTTTACTAGCATGTCGATATCGCTGAATGCTCCGCTGTGCATCAAGGTGCTTGCATATCTCGCTCTGGCGATGTTATAGGATGGAATAACCTGTAGTCGCATCTCTTGCGGCTTTATTTCTAGCAAGAATTCCATGCCTGAGGCAGTGGTTCCAAGCCCTCTTGGCCAAGCCATCTGCCCCACCGCCCTTTTATAGGTATCGATACCGATTAGTATTTCATTACCGTTAATAAGATTATCAGCCGAAAGCGTTGCGGTTAGGTAGAGGTAGGTAGCATCATGGGCAATATCTAGCTGCATCAGCGCGCCACTGCCTTGAATGGTCTTCTCTGGGGCAGTGGGGGCTATGCTTTCATTCGCTATAAGGCCATAATTCTGCTCTGGGTCTACTGCATTGTGCCATAGAACTCTGCGATCGAATGGTATTATGAATGGTTCTTGTATCCAGGTTTTCTTTGGCCATTCATCCATAAATTCAAATATCGAAGCGCCAGTATAGCCTGTTTTTTGGATTGCATCGTACATACGTAGGATATCCCTGCCAGCAGTAGCTTCATCGCTGCCTCCATGATGAAGCCCATCGGGCGAGAGATGCGCAACCCCTGCACCATTCGCGATTCCAAATTCGGCAACTATGGCAGGATAGCGCACATGTGTCTTTATAAATTCTTCGAGATATCTGCCATATCTCAGAATGCCTACAGAGTCTTTGTATAGATTATACGAAGGTTCATTGACAATGAAATCTGGATAATTGGGGTATATATGATAAGCACCGAATAGCCCAGCAGTCATAAGAGGTGATGTTTCGAGATGTTCGATCTGGATACTTGAACAGTCATTCCAACGGTTTTTCTTTCCTGTTATGGGATCCCATTCGGTGTCATGCTGTATAGGATCGAGCGTTGGCCAACTGACAATACCTACAGGGTGCAGGGTTTGATAGCTCTCATATTCGATTATTGAGACAGCATCGAGAGATTCTGCGAGCCAGACCTCTGTTGCCGAGGCTGCCTTGCCTGCGGAGATAAACTTTCCTGCATAAGCAATGCCTTGATGATTTGCATCGGTCTGTAGTACTTCCACACTTTCGAGTTCTCGTCCGACAAGCCAACCCAATAACCACTTAGATACATCGGTGCTGTATATACCCCAGGCGCGGCCTTTTCTTTCAGGTATATTTGCGCGGCCATAGACAGCATCGATCACATAACCGATCTCCTTTTTAAAGGCTTCTTGATACAATGGCTGCAAGAAGTCATTTCCAGGAGGATGTTCCTCAGGCCAGATTTCTTGAAGCAATAAAAGCGTCGCTTCGGAATGGGTCATATTATAGATAGCTAACGCACGATAGAATTCAGGCGGCAATAGCGTGTAGATGCGCACGGTATTGGCCCCCATATCGGCAATCATGGCCAGCCATCGAAGGTAGGTATCGATCTCATTAGGAAATTCTGTAAAAAATTTGCCGGGCTCCGCTGTCCCTAAATTGACGCTTCTCACAAAAATTGTATTCCAATCTCCTGATGAAGAAGTAAGCTGAAAGCCTTCTCTGATCGCACGGACAGGGACTCGAACCTCGATAGGCTTTTGGATGGCATTAAACTCTGCCCTCTGTTTTCTATTTTCCTCGAGAATATAGTTCATAATTGGAGCATAGGCCTTCCAAAAAAAGCAACTATTATCCTCCACTGTTTCATCTGTAAGGATTCGCTTTATAGCCTGAATGCCTTTTACTCGATACGATGTTCCCGAGAATTGAAGATCAGCAAAATCGCCCGCAAAATACCAGCTCGTATATTGCTCATTCTTATAGCGGACTATGGCCGGAAAAGTGGTGGGCAAGTTCAATCGATCCAATTTTTTCTTGCCCTCTGGCTTGAGATTGAGCTCATAGTGCGCAACTTCTTCCAAAAGAGGGTCGGCAGTAACCCATTCGAACCAATATCGATATGAGACTGGCTTTTTTACGCCAATTTCGCTGTCCCATGGCGCATTGAGGACCATCTTCATGCCTTTAGGGCTTATATCCTCTTTCTCGGTGAGTACTTCGATATCACCCCTTTCATTGAGAAGTACGATTCCGCGGCCGGAAAATGTCCATTTCTGATTCAATGCGGATTCCCAATTCTGTACAATCCAGGCTGGGACGCTTCCATGGGGAGCAAGGTCATCATAGTAATTGCCGATCCAGCCTCGCCACGAGAGCCCAATGAGGCGGCCTAAGAGGTCTCTATTTTTAGCATTGGTTGGCGAGGCTGCGGTGTTAAATTCGGCAATGAATGTATTGCCTTGACCAAGGGCGCTTTGAATGATTTTGCAATCATTGCCATCTAGGCCTCCATAAAGCAATGATGAATTATCTTCAGGTGACTTTTTCTGCATATAGTCATCGCGATACACACCATAGGTATCGGCAATATATATAAGGTCTGGCTTCTTACTTGTTTCCGGCAGAGAATTGCTGCGCCATTCGTAATTAGCTGGAGAATTAGATACAGGGTAAAAGCCATAGTAATCAGTGTGTACATTATAGAGTTTCTTTGTGTCAGGTTTTGCTATCTTGTTGTTGTCGAGAAGCCAAAAAAGCCCTGCATGCTCCCTAAAATCCGTGTAAGGTACAGTCTTATCGACAACCCATATTTCGAGCGGATGATAGGGTTCGCACCTCCAGAGCACAAAAGGCAAAGCGATAAGCAAAGTAGACAAAGCAAGCAGCGCTATTCCAATGATCCAGAGAAGACGAGTCCGCCATCTTTCTGTAATTCGCGTAATCATAGATGGACAATTCCTTCTGTGCTTGCGGCTGAAGGCTCCTTTCCTACAAAGCCTTTCCGCTCGAATTTTTGCCAGCCTTGAGGTTTCTGCATCGCTTTGACAAAACCACTGGCTCGCCAAGTAGAAAAGAGTTGGCGAGGACCAAAATTCTCTACAATCGCTGTGCCGATCAATCTGAAGGTATCTCGATAGTCATAGTAGATGTCATGTCTTTCAGCTGTTTTCAGCGACATTATGGAGATAAAAATGCCCATAAGCACCGAACCAAAGAAAAGCAAAAGCGCTATCCTTGCGCTCAATATGCCAAATATTGCGGCTAGAAAGACCATAACATAGCCTTGAATTTCGAAAAGAGGCCCAATCATCTCAAATATGAGAAAGTAGGGCATTGCCAAAATGCCCATCAGGCCATATTTTGGGTTAAAAATCAGCTTCTTATGAAAATGCATAATGTCGACGAGACCACGTTGCCAGCGATATCGCTGTTTTTTCAAGCTGGAAAGTTTTTCTGGTACTTCCGTCCAACAGTTAGCATTGAAGGCATAGCTTATGCGGTAAGGACGCTTTGCTTCATGCATGCTGCGCGCAATGCGAACTACGAGTTCCATATCTTCGCCAACAGTATCTCGCTGGTACTGACTTTTACTGGTCAGGTATCCACCAACTTCCACGATGCGTTCTTTTCTAAAAAGCCCGAAAGCTCCTGAGATTATAAGGAGAGAGTTTAGGTAATCCCATCCAAGCCGACCACACATAAAGGCCCGCATATATTCAACACTTTGAAGTCGCGCAAGCCATTGATTTGGCACACCGATTCTTTCGATCTTTCCTTTGTCGACTTTGCAGCCATTGATGGGGAATACATTGCCGCCTAGAGCTGGAGTTTCAACACCATAATCAAGAGTGAGCGCTGCAACCTTGAGCAAAGCATCTGATTCCAAGAGCGAATCTGCATCGATACCACAGAAGTATTCTTTAGATGAAACATTAATACCTGCATTGAGAGTATCGGCCTTACCACCATTTTCTTTATCGACTACTACCAGGTTCGGTATAGAGGGGTTAGTATAAATGCCTCGTATCGGGTAATGCGGAAGTCTCTGTTCATAGGGAAAATCTGTCCTTTTGAGATCGAAGTAATCGATGAGAGTTTTGAGAGTGGCATCTTTGGATCCGTCATTGACGATAACTAGCTCATGGTCTGGATATCTGAGGTTAAGTAGTGAATTTGCACTCTGGATGATGGTCCTTTCTTCATTATAGGCTGGTGCGATGATCGAGACCGAGGGCAGCATGCGGGGTTTGAAGAACATTGTGGCCTTCTTGAGTTCCCAGAGCTTAGCCTCCCTTCGAATATTCAGCCTCGAAAAGAACAATAGCACAAGGTAAATCAGATTGACTGCAATGGCATAATAAGCAAAGGTCACATTGAAATTTAGAACAAAATATTTCATGTTCTCTATGAAGGACAGCGTGGCGATCCTCGGATAAAACCGCACAACATATATTATAGGGAAAAAACAAACTGCTACCGCGATAATTCCATACATCCAGTGAATCATTTTTTTATTTAGTTTCTCTTGCCTATCAGGCTCGCTACGAGATAGTCGCTCAAGGCCTAGCTTTTCTAGGAGAGCGTCGGGCAAAAAAAGCCCACATTCTCTTGCGAGTAACGCATTATCCTGCAATTGCGGTTTAATGATGGCGATAAGCTCTGCCTCGAGCTCGATATTCTTATTGCTTTTTAAGAATTCGATGATCTCCGTGACATGGCCCATTCTGATAAGCTCATCGATTATGCCTTTGGCTACATCGTGATCATAGCCTACCAATTTTGCGATTATATACTCGATTCTATAGGAGAGCACATCTGCCAGCCTTTGATGGAGCACACCAGTAGAGTGTACAAAAGCATCGATTGTCTTTGGTATGAAATTCGAGTGAGTACTAAGGAGCTCGGAAAGACCTTCGTGGGCGGCTTTTGCCGTACTATCGCACTCTAGGTAAAATAGAAGTTTACTGAAATGATCCAAACTTGGACTATGCCCCAAGGAACGCACTGCAATTGACTGAATCTCCTTATCTCCATGTTCGAGATATAGAGTAGCGCTCAACTCCTCTGGGTAGAGCTTTTCTAATGCCTGCGTGGCCCTCACCATGAGGCGATGATAATTTGAGGCTGAAAAGTGGCGCATCATCAAGTTTCTAAATCTTCGACAATGAAAATCGTTTGCAACCTTGCTTCGATAGGGGCACTGTCTATGCAAGTCATCTGCTTCTTTTTGACCATACACGCAGTAGTAGCAGCATTTTTGGGGCAATAATTCAGCGGTTTTTATCTGCTTTTCTATTTCGAGAGGGAACTTTTGTACTATCTCTATAATGTATTGCTTGAGCATAAAAGAAGGATAAATAGCCGCAAGGTCAACCAGGAGCTCGCGAATCTCGATGTCTGAGCTTGAATAATATTCTGGTCCAATCTCCTTCATTGCATTAGGGAAACCTGCAATCAGCATGTTGACCTTGCTTCTATACCAGTAATGTGCTCCATAAAGGCTTTTAATAAGAGATTGGATGGATCTTGAATCGCCAATGTCTGAAAGTGCATTAGCAAGGTAGAGCTTCATAGCGAATTTTTTTTCTTGGAGAAGTGCTCTTTCTATTGCCTTTCGTGCGCTTTCGGAGCCGATTATAGAGAGCCCTTTAGCGGCGTTCATCCGAATAAAGCGGTTATGGCTAAAAAGGCGACGCAGCAGCGTGTGTTCAAACCGTTGGATAGGAGCTGTTGTAAACACATGTTGTTTTTGGATAGGCGAAATGACAACACTTTGACTCACGAGTAGGATGTTTTCGAGCAAAGAACGGATTTTTCTTTTACTTAATTTGAAGGAGGGAGTTATAACTTGAGAAATCTGCTTAAGCGTGTTCCTACGCTCCTCGGCCTTGATCATGATGTGAGATTTATTGAGCAGAGTGGTTATCATTGCATAGAGAGAAGCCCAAAGAAAAAAAATGACCGCAATCAATAAGTAATCTGAAGCTATAGTCATTCATCTTTTCCTGTCTGACTTAGAACTTTAACAATTCCAAGCAATTCCTCCAACATGATCGGTTTCTGAAGATAGTACAGAATGCCAAGATCATACGCTCTGCGCACCGATAGCTCCGTCTTCAAATGAGACATAACTATGACTGGTATATCTTTCGTAGCAGTCTTTGTGAGCATCGACTCTTTAAGTCGATAGGCATCGATTTTTGGCACCATAAGCTCGGAAATGACTATTTCTACTGCTTCTTTTCCGAGCAGAGATAGCGCCTCTTGGCCATCAGAGGCGGTCAATATGGCATATCCTTGATTGACAAAGTAGGTCTTAAGAACCTCGACATTTGCTTCATCGTCGTCTACGATCATAATGTTTGCTAAGGATTGTGCCTCTTCTTCCTCGGTAGTGCCAAAATAAACAGTATTACCGCCTTTTTTGCGTGCAAGGCGAAGACGACGAATACCGATATCCGTCATTGCCAATGCTATTTTCTCTAATTCTGGCTGACTCTCGCTAGCCTCAGCGAGAGTCGATAAACCAATCGATACCGTGATAGGCTCAATAAATACTTTCGATGTTTCTATTTCATAGCGCATTCTGTCGAAGAGATTTACTGCTTCATTAAAGGAAATTGCTGGAATCCAAATCGCCATTGTTGCACCATGCAGCCTGAAGACCATAGCAGTCTTGGGAAGGTTCTGGAGAAGGATGCGCGCAACACCCCGCAGCAAGGCTTCGACTTCCTTAGACCCATATTTATACTCAATCTGAGCGATATTTTCATCTAAGCTAATTATCGCCAGCACATGATCCTCAGGCCCTGTCTCCGAAATGCGTATTGCGGCTTCTTCTTCGATGAATGAGTTGTAGAATGCTTCCGAGTACAAACCCGTGACTTCATCTCGGATAGCACGGTCTCTTGAAACCTCGATGCTATTATTGAGCTCTTCATTGAGCTTGCGCAATTTATGGAGTTCTTGCTGAAGCAGAGCAAGCTCCTCAGCGCTTGCGCCCTCTTTAACGGCTCGGGCATAAAGCTCATCGGCTAAGCCGATCTGGAAAAGTTCTCCACATTCTATAGAAGAGAGATGATTGAAAATATTCTTTATATCGCTATGGATGATAGCACCGTAAGATGGCAAGATGCGTTCTATATCGCGTAGACTGAGCGCTTCTAGTACAGGAGCAAGTAGCTCACGCGAGGGCATATTCACTCGGTGGAAACGTGTGAGCTGATCGAGGAATCCATCGTATTCGTACAAAGAAAGGTTTGTAGAATACGAAGAGCAGAGCCCTCCTGTTAGCAATGTCTTTGTTTTTTCATCGTAAGTGACAAAGGCGCTTGGCTGAGGGAGATAAGGAGTTGGCAAGAATTGCAGAACGCGACCAGATGCGAGCTTAAAAAGCCAACCATGCTCATCAAGGATATAAGGCTGCATAGTAAGCCCATAAAAGCAGAGCTGGTTCCATGTCTGTAAATCCGTAACAATAGTTGCGACCGAGCCATCCTTCTCGAAATGAGATAGCGACGATGCTATTCCTGGTTCTTCGCCGTGGATTACAATTGTGCGAAGTATTTCCTGTTCGGCACATTTTAGGATATTGGACTTCAATTGATCATGATAAGCTTCTGGCCCTGGTCCAAATAGAATTGCCTCCGATTCATCGAGCAAAAGATAGCTATTGGACTGAAGCGCTCCTACGAGACTTGGAGCTCCTATTCGAAAAAAACCTCCACCAAGGTCTACAATAGTATCGATAATTTTAATAACCTACCTTCATATTAATTTTCAGATAAAGAGAGTAGAGCTGTCAAGGTCGGAAGTAATAGACAGAATGTTTAGATGGGATAGGTTAATATATCGACAGGATGGGCAGGATAAGAGTTGATGAACATAATTTTAATAGAGGAAAAGAGAGTAGCCTTATGATAGATTGTGTCCAAAAATATCCTTCTTATCAAAGCTAATCTTGAAAATCGTGTCGAAAAATGAAAATCAGCATCTGTCATATCTGTTTATGCCATCTTGTGCTTTACAGCAAAGGAATGTCGCGAGATAATGCTAAACGTTCAATGGTATGCAACATCTCCTATGATTTCCCCTGCAATAGTCCACTTGGCATTATTAAATTCCATTGTCCCCATAAAATCCCTTGGGATAAATTCACATATGTGAGAATTATTGAGAGTCACGGTCGAATTTCCTATCGGTTGCAAAAAGAGATAATCGGAATTATTGACTTTAATATGTGAACCTTTAATAGTGAAGGGCCATTGTCCCATTACCGTCACATTTGACAATTCTATATCCCTATACGTAAGGCTTGATGGAATTCCCACTTTTAGATCATGAAATTTTGCATTATCGTTGACGATATCGATAAATACTTTGCGCAATTCAGAATTGGATATTCTGACATGGGCATCTGGATCGAGGAAGAATATCCAGCCTTGTTCATATGGGCCATGCGCAAGATCACCCGTAAAATCGTCCTTCAAGCAGGTACCTTTATTCCGAGAGCACCGATGGTAGAATTTATGACAGTTGTATGGCCTCCCATGACCTGCAATAGCCCGCTTATGGTGAAGACCATTTGGGAATTTATCATGGTAAGAGAGGCGCCATTCGACATATCGAAATAATGAATCGAGGTCGGCGAATCGGTGATTGTCACCTTGCCTTTGTTGAGCACACAGACAAGGCCCGACTCCGGGAAGATCTTTGAGCCTTCTATTTCCACTAAAGCTTCTGGTGCAATGATGATGTATACATGGATAGTCGGTACATCACCTCTTCCCATCATGAGCTGAGAGTCTTTTATGATCAACTTGGAATGATCATTTACGTATATATTTCCTTCCTGTAAATATTTTTCATTCTCGATAGTCATTGTTTCCCCATTCTCAATGACTAAGTCCCCATTGTGAGAGATCCATGGCTGCACATTCTTTTCGCTAGGATCATCATCGACGATTTGGTCTTTCAGATTGTAATGAAAGATATTGCAATGACCTTGTCCTGGTATAGAGAATTGAAGAGACCCTACCATCGGGAAATCGATGCGATCCAGACCTGTAAGCCAAGTAAGCGTGCCAATAAACAATCCCGTTGGTGAACTGTCCAGGGCAGCATTGGGTCAGACCACGATCTGGCCAGCGCCACCTTCCATTGCTGTTTCCTTGCCATTTAGATACATCTTCCAACTGCCCCACTCCGAAGGAAAAGCATCGAGACGCACTTCTATCACATTTATCTTTGTGTCGCGCCTCATGCTGATGATATTGAAAGTTGCATCGCTATCCCCGGATATATTGCTTTCAGGAATATTATTGCAACCGACACATATAGAGAAGCAACTAAGAATAGAGATCAAATAGAATTTGAAAGATGTTTTCATAGTTCCTCTTCGTGGACGATTGTGCAAGAAGAAGCTCATCTCTTACATGTCTTGCCTTCCTGATATCTTCCTTTACCTTTACCTTTCATGATCCTCTTTTTAGAAATTTCAGAATAGCTTGAGACTTATTGCAAATATCCCCTGATCTTTAATTGGCAGCCGCATGAGGACTTTATCGTCATTCATGCTATACCCAATAGACAAGTTGCCATGACAAATAAGGAGAGGAATATTATTGAAGCTAATAGCAGCACAGAATCCCCATACTCCTTCTGTAAAAATAGTCCTCGAATACGAAATTTTTCCATCAATTTTAGCATTAAATGCATTTGTTTCATGGTTTCTTGAGGGAACATAGATAGATGCCTCTAATGTGCAATAGGCCAATCTTATTGTACCTAGATCGAGGAAAAATTCATAATTCAATTGGCTATAGTCAGTGGGCGCAATCTCATAATGCCCAAACCCAAATTGTTTTATCTCATTGAAGCGAAAATAGTGAAAAGCCGGCACCAATTCTCCTAGGGTATTACCAATATCTACCTCTGGGGCTAGGAAGCGCAGGATATGAGAGAGGTCTATGCTCTTCCCAATCCGAAATGAATGCATCACACTATTTTTATAATCATACGTAACAATTGAATCAAATCCAAATGCTGATACATCGCCAAACAAATATTGATGCTCTTTAGTATTGGTAATGTAAATCCCGTCTTGTTCGCTACATATATAGGAAAACAAGCTCTCTCCATATTCATTTGTTTCTATAAATGGGTATTCTTCAAAAATTCCGCCAGCCTTGATCGAGAAATTCTTCATAATATTCTTGAATTCTATTCCATACATCGTATCACTATGAAAAAACCTGATTTGAACTATCA
>JAKJFY010000416.1:0-241 GCA_022704665.1 Spirochaetota bacterium
GAACCCGCATTTGGCATTTTTCGCATATCATGGCAGGCGCAAAGATAGGAAAGAATTGCTCGCTTGGGCAGAATGTCAATGTGGCAAGTAGGGCCGTGCTTGGCAATAATGTCAAGGTGCAAAACAATGTTTCGATCTATGACGATGTAATAATTGAAGATGAAGTATTCTGCGGGCCATCCATGGTATTTACGAATGTCATCAATCCGCGTGCATTTGTCGAACGAAAACATGAGTATAA
>JAKJFY010000416.1:275-550 GCA_022704665.1 Spirochaetota bacterium
CCTTGGGGAAATATTGTTTTGTAGGCGCGGGAAGTGTCGTTACAAAAGATGTTCCTGATTACGCCCTTGTATATGGCGTTCCAGCTATTCAGAATGGTTGGGTATGTATCTGTGGCATGAAATTGGATGAGAATCTTGCTTGTCCAGAATGTGGCAGAAAATATAGGAAAACTGACAAGGGAATCGAGGAAATAAATGAATAATCGAGAGTTGCTGAACAAGATTGAAAATAATGAAGAAATTGTTGGCATAATAGGGCTTGGCTATGTTGGCCT
>JAKJFY010000417.1:0-548 GCA_022704665.1 Spirochaetota bacterium
AGCTGGGACAGATACGAGGCAGCAAAATGGCTCACCATGCGCCGATGGCTTGAAGCCAATCCAGACGACGAGTTAGCGAAAGATATTCGAGACGCACTTAGCTCGGAACCAGAGCGCTATGCCGCTTATACTCGTGAATACCTTGGCTGGGGGGTCTTTGCACTAATGCCGCGCTGATGGAGGGATTACTGATAGGTATTAGAAAAGAACCAAATCAGAAAAAGTTTCTATGAAAAGAATGGATATAGACCCGATACTAGCATAAAAACAATAAAAAAGCTTAGAGCAAATGAAATACTATATGTTAAGGAGTTGTCAGTGAATCAGATTATACAGTCGTTGTACGACAGAAAATCGGTACGAGTTTTCGAAGAAAAGCAATTATCGGAATCAGATAAGAAGCTAATCATAGATGCGGCAATCCAGGCTCCCACCGCTGGGAATCAAGTCTTATATACAATACTTGATATCGACGACAATAAGATCAAACATGAATTATCTATTATCTGTGATAATCAGCCATTCATTGAAAAGGCACCATTTGTGTT
>JAKJFY010000418.1:0-547 GCA_022704665.1 Spirochaetota bacterium
TAGAAACAGCTTCAGAGTAGTGCACTTTTAAGCTTTAAATCCTCAAAAAACAGTGCACTTTTGATTCTTAAATGACATGATTCAAGATATCGTTGACAATTTTTAGAATATAGATTAAAATGAGCATATATCTAAGCCATGAGCATATGCTCTGTTGAAATTTGAAATATAGCAATCTTTTTTATTAGGTATTAAAATCTGAAGTTATCGTAAGGCAGAATATGGCAAGAGGGAAGAATAGAAAGCTCTCACTAGACTCAGATATCTCCGACCTTGACCTAGTCACTCGTGTTGCTTGGATGTATTACAAAGAAAAGATGACACAGGCAGAAATCGCTGCTAAGACATTCCTTTCTCGTCAAAAAGTGCAGCGATATCTTGAAAGAGCGAGAGATTTAGAAATAATTCAATTCGATGTGAAAAACCCCAAGGCTAATCTACTATCGATTGAAGAGGATCTCAAAAAGAAATTTGACCTTAAGGATGCTGTAGTTGTTCCTGCATCGCATACTAATATTGAAGGATTGCGTAGATCTCTTTGTATGGC
>JAKJFY010000419.1:0-546 GCA_022704665.1 Spirochaetota bacterium
CAAGATAGCAACGTTCCACACACAATACGTTGTATAAGGAAGCTTTTTAGCAATTATCTTTGCTTTTTTCAAAAGAGACTTCTCTGGTACAAGAGAAAATTTCTTTTTGTGATTTGTCTTTGCATATACACCACGTCGTACACGCTGCAATTCGCCCTTTTCAGCAAGATAGTGCAAATTCGATATAACCGTTGATGCTGACGCATCAGGTACCCGTTGCCGAACATAGCGCAATGCTTCGTCAAGAGTAAAAGTATCATTGTTCTCGACAATGGTATGTATATAAGGACTTATAACCTTCATACTGTCAATATATCAAATTTACGGCAATATTCAAGTTAAATTGACGATAATTTGATGAAATTTTCCGATCAGAAAAGCTTTCGATACGCTGAATCATTTGAGCTTTCTCTTGCTTTTTCAGATGTTTAGAAGTGCTTATGACCATAATAATCCTCTCTTATTTACTACTACTAAAATGGCTAGGCATGCTTCAAGATTACGAGAGAATTGGTTTAGTATTGCGGGCTCACTATAAATTTTTTC
>JAKJFY010000420.1:0-546 GCA_022704665.1 Spirochaetota bacterium
GACAGGCTGACGTATGGCGCGAGTTACTACGTATTGCCGACTTGGTAGGCGGCGACTGGCCGCAGCGATCGAGAATCGCGATGCTGGAATTGTGCGCGAAACAGAGCGATGAAGGCGACAATACAATTCGCTTGCTTTCTGACATTCAGCGGATCTTCAGCGAGCAACCCGAACGGCAAAAGTGGCCTTCGCAGGCGATAGTAGATGAATTAAACAGTATCGACGATGCTCCTTGGCATGACTTTAACAACTATAAAGGAATTTCAACGAATCGCTTGGCGCGAATGCTAGCAAAATTCGAGTAAAACGCCTAAGGGTTATATCGTTGATTCATTCAAAGATATATTCGCGCGATACCTACCTAGCAACCGCAACACCGCAACAAATGCTAATATGTCTTTGCCTAACAATGAAATAAAATGTTGCGGGAATGTTTCTGTTGCGGATGGCAACCGCAACATTCAGAGCAACGAGCAACTATTTGATTCAACTGGAGAAGTCTTCGAGGATGAACCAGCATTCACGAATGACGACCTAGCAATTGTC
>JAKJFY010000421.1:0-545 GCA_022704665.1 Spirochaetota bacterium
CCTTAAATAGGGGTTCATGAAAAAGTAATAAAGCATTTCAGGATAATATAATACATGCTATAATGAGTCGATAAAGTGCATGGGAAATGAGGCAAAAGGCATAAAGTCCGTGCACTTGAAAGGGTGAGGATGTACCGATTTCCATAGAAAGTGCCTGAATTTGAAAAATTCAACATGGTGTTTGGAGGAAAGCTCAATCGTTAGAATTGATGAGTTATTCTGACGGATCTAATTCCCTGGAATGAAGTTGAAGAAAAATATGCCGCTCTCTTTTTGACGAACAATGGACGACCTATAGTGTCCCCCTCTTCGTTCAGACCATATATAATGAACAAGGAGAGGAGAGATGGGAGAACAACAACGATGGACGGCGAAGCGAAAAGCAGAAATCATTCTGCAGATTCTTCGCTCAAGGTTCCTGAATCTGAGATAACACACAGAGCGTCACAATATTATTTCCCTAGACATTTAGGGTACTGTTTTGATTTGTAGGCACTCTCAAAAAGTTTTTTCCACTGTTGCACAATTCGACTCAGATCAAACTC
>JAKJFY010000422.1:0-544 GCA_022704665.1 Spirochaetota bacterium
CGGGACGTAGCCTAGGGGCTAAGGCGTCTGCTTTGGGAGCAGAAGATCGGAGGTTCGAATCCTCTCGTCCCGATAAAGAATTACGTGAATGTGATGCTTGCAAAATGCGCCTGTTACTTGGAAACTGTTACTTGATAGAAAAACAGGGGGCAGGAAAATGGCGCGCAAAAGACAAAATGGCCTTGATTTTACGGTGTTTTCTCGTAAGGTATCCGATGGCCGGCGGAAATTCTATGTACGCTTTTTTTACGATGGCCGGCTTTTCCTGACTCGATCGACTGATGCGCCGACGGCGGCGAAGGCTGGGATCATTGCGAAGCGCATAATGGACACCGAGGACCTACTGGCCGTTGCTAAAGCAAAAGCCGAGGGCGAGACCGCAAAACTGGAAGCCATAGATCGCTACGGGCAAATGCCGGTTGTTGAGTTTCTCCGCCTTTTCTGGGATCCGTGCCGGTCACCATATCTGGAGGATCTAAGGGCGGCGGGGCGTCCACTCTCCGCGCATTACACTTACTCAATGCAGCGAAACATTGAAAATGTT
>JAKJFY010000423.1:0-540 GCA_022704665.1 Spirochaetota bacterium
TCACCATAGAGCTCTACTGATTCGCCGTAACGTGGCATTGATTGTAGTGCGGCAATGATCTTTTCGGTATTTGCACCGACGAGCATATTCCAGCCTGAATCAACTAGCTCCACCCAACCGGTGGATTCCTGAAGTGTTATACAGGGTTTTCTAAAGAAATATGCCTCCTTTTGAACGCCACCAGAATCGGTTACTATGAATTGGCAACGCTGCTCTAATAGCACCATCTCAAGATATCCAACAGGATCAATAACATGAATGTGTGGTGCAAAGCTGAGATTCTCTCGAGAGATGATCTTTCTCGTGCGAGGGTGTAAAGGCAAAATGGCGGGTATTGTATCATAACTGTTTAGCGCGTCTACGATTGAAGCTAAACGCGCTTGGTTGTCTGTATTTTCTGCCCGATGCAAAGTGGCAAGGTAAAATGGCTGTTCTGTGAGTCCTTCAATATCCTCATGAAAAGAAATCTCTTTTGCCTTCTCTCTGTAATAAAGAGAAGCATCAAACATCACATCGCCTGCAAGAAATACAGATTTTTCG
>JAKJFY010000424.1:0-538 GCA_022704665.1 Spirochaetota bacterium
GGATGGCCTTTTTCCTGGCTCTCTCATTCATTTTCTTTCTCTTCTCTGGATTTATGGCTTAATCCCTCATACATCATCTGTAGTGCAAAGATGCTCCTGAAAACCGATTGACCTCATCAACGACAAAAGCATATTTCTCATTTCTATTATTAGGATCCTTTTGTGCAAAATGCCATGTAAAATATTGACAATAGATATCTATTATTGACTTTTTTCATACCCCTTTGATTTCAAAAGCAGCATCATATATATATATAAATATATGTATATTCCGGTCATGATCTTTTTTGATGAGCATGAATTTCCAAATTGCTTTTAGATGAGGGTATAATTATTTCTTGCATAGGCAAAGAGCTTTTCTGTATCGCTCCGGCAGGCTCATAATAAGAGAAAAAGAGCAGCAGATTGGCATTTCTAACGGAATTGCTCTAGAAAAACATATCTGTTATTATGCTAATATTCAATAGGATTGAAGACTTCAAGCGCATAGATATAGATATAAGAGAGAAAGCCATGAAGAGAGAGAATATCCAAATTC
>JAKJFY010000425.1:0-537 GCA_022704665.1 Spirochaetota bacterium
CCATGGAGGTGCTAAAAGTTGGCGATGTCAAAGACTTTACAGTTATCAGCGTCGATCCGGTGCGGCGGCGCATAGGCTTATCGCTTAGGGCGAATCCTAAGCTGGAAACAGCACAAGCTGAGCTTGGGGCTCGAAGTGGCTCTTCAAAAGATCATACAGAAAAAAGACAAAGATCGGACAAGCGCGCCGCACAGCCCTCTCGCGAGGACGATGGCATGACATACAATCCATTTGCGGATTTGTTAAGAAAGAAGTGAGACTGCAGAGGCTGGTGCAGGATAAATTTATTCTAGGTTCGATCAATCAGGCATGCGTCTGGATCTGGATGTGCGACTGAGAGAGCTACTGGGTGAGACAATTTTGCGATAAAGGTAGTTAGGCTGCATTTCTTATATAATCATGCTTAAATCTTGAATCCTATTTCAATCTTTGGTATAATTATCTTTGCCTTCGTGCGATTGTTCGGTGTCGGTTTTTGTGCCGCTAATCCCCCCAACCCCAGCGGCCAACCCTACCCCCGATGCCGACATTGTACGA
>JAKJFY010000042.1:0-1471 GCA_022704665.1 Spirochaetota bacterium
AACTAACATTAGCAATGTAGTTGCTATTGTCTTCATTTTACTTTTCATCTATCTGCCTCCTCATCAATATCGAGATCCAAAATAGATCCCGCTTATCAAAGCTTTATAAAAATGCTTATCCTCACCTCCTTATGTCTTCTCCCGCTATATGGATCTTGCCAATTGCAAAACATAGAAACGTCTATATGACATCAACACAAACAGCCTTACTCAATATTATTTACTATGCAAGTAATTAGCTATATTTAGACAATTACCTCCCTTTATCATTTATCAATACTTATTGCGGATTATACAACAGCATTTCATATATGTCAACAAAATTGAAGATTAAAATTGTCAATCTAGCTAATTGCAGGAAGCAGAAGAATAGGGATAAAATAAAAATAGTTTTATATTTTGAAGTGGATATAGGAAATTGCCTAAGAATGTTATTCTAAAGCCAATAATCTGTTGGCAACTGAGATTGCTGCAAGGGTCTGCTTAAAGAAGGGGTAGAAGATTATGGATAAGAAATTTCATCAAGTGTTTTGGGCTTCTGCCCTTTTGGCAGTCGCACTAGTCGTGATGGCTATCATTGTTGTTAATGGTTTTGTGCAGGTGCGCGGGGCGCAGGACACAATCAGCGTCACGGGAAGCGCAAAGGAACCGGTAGAATCGGACATTTCCGTGTGGAACTTTTCTGTCAACATCCGCGGTAATAGCCTCCAGGCGGTGTATGCAGACCTAAAAACAGCCATGCCAAAGATTGACACATTCTTGGCCACGCAGGGCATACCAGCCGAAGAGATTGTCGCTAGTGCCATAAACGCTGGCAGCAATATCTATTTTGACGAAGATCAGCAAGGCCGTCGCACACAACATGTTACCTATTTCGCCAACTGCAGTTATAGAGTGACATCGACGGACATAGACAGACTGGAGCGCGTATCGCGAAGTGCTGGCGACCTTATCGCCCAGGGCGTCGCGCTGGACTCTGCCTCTCTTGAATATATGTATACCAAACTGGCAGATTTGCGGAATAGCTTACTGGAGCGCGCCACAGAGGACGCCAAAAAGAGAGCCGAAGCCATAGCTTCTTCATCAGGCGCTAAGATAGGCGCGGTCAAAAGTGCACGGATGGGCGTCTTCCAGATTACGCCTCGATACTCGACTATGGTTGATGATTATGGAATTAACGATACCTCAAGCCGGTTAAAAGATGTCACTGCAGTTGTAGGCGCTGAATTCAGACTGAAATAACACTAAATAGTATTCCTAAGGAAGCAGCCTGGACCAAAAGCGAATAATGGTCAATAAAAAGAGAGGCGACAGGATTAGAACCCCTGCCAGGATTAGAACCCCTAATTAGAGGCATAGCAAGAAGGATGGTTCATATGATTTCCAGAGAGGCAAAGCTTCCATTCGAAATAGTTATGCTGATTATCGCTGCGGTAATCATACTGATCACCGGGGCCATGCTCTTCCCAGT
>JAKJFY010000042.1:1935-3200 GCA_022704665.1 Spirochaetota bacterium
ATAGAACATACCCAGAAGCAGCAAAAAATCCTATTGGCGACATCAAGCTTTCTATTGAGCAGACAATGATCCTGTTCACTAGTATTTTCATGATAATCATTGGCGTGCTGCTTATTCCGGTAAATTTGGGCATGCTTCCTTTTTCAAGCAGCGCACAATTGGGAATTCTAATGGTGATTTTTGCGATTCAGATGCTTGCATTCGGGAATACGCCAATTGGCCCCTTCCCTCGTACCTGGCCCATGATTGGGCTTGGGATCTTGTTTGCGGTTTTAGGAGCCATCTCATGCATAATTCCTGGAATCCTTGTATCGGTACTGACAATTCTCGTCGGTATTCTCAACATCTTGGGAGGCATCATTGCGCTCACTAAAATGTTACCCAAAGGGTCTAAGCAAAAGACTGAACCGCGCGAGCCTATCCCACCTATACTCAAAAAGCTCTTTGCGACACAGCTGACCTTGAATCTCTTGCAAATCCTATTCGGATCGTCGATGCTTATCCCTGGCATAGTGCCAGGAATGGTCATTGGCGTGATCCTTGCTGCAAATGGGGGCGTTCTTTCATATCTTCTAAGTATTTTAGTCACGCTAGACAAAATGCGCAGCAACATGGAAGGCACCAAATAGACTATCCAATTTTAGGAGGAATGTCATGTTTAAGTTTGAAGAAGGAAAATGTTACAAGATGCCAGCTCACTTTGGCGGCTCTTACTTTGACCCCGACGCAAAGGCTATCTATGACGACGTGGTCACATTGATCTTCAGCTACACAACAGACGGAGAGCAATTGTCTAATTATGTGCCGGAAGGCTTCGAGCTCACAAAACCGGAGTTGAGTATTGAATTTCAGCAATGCCGACAGGTCGAATGGATGGCCGGGTCGTACTACGATCTGGTTTCCGTTGCGGCACCGGTGCGTTTCAACGGCCAACGCGACCGATTGGAAGGGTCGTTTTCTCTCGTGGTTTGGGAGAATAAGACCACGCCGATTTTGACAGGAAACATGATGGGAGTCCCGAAGATCTATGCTGACATTGAAGACCTGCATATCCTTGCGGATACGTACCGTACTCGCCTCAGTTTCGAAGGCAGCACCTTTTTGGAACTGGAAATGATTAGGCATCAACCATTGGATGCGGAGGAGGTAAAAGCCATGAATACCGACATAAATTCATTAGGTTGGCGTTACATTCCGAAAGTAGGCGCGCCGGGAGCAGATTTGAGTCAACCTATTCTTTTCCCAATGCACAACGAGCCAAATGC
>JAKJFY010000042.1:3365-12010 GCA_022704665.1 Spirochaetota bacterium
TCTTAAGTAGAGCATCTATCGACGCCAATTTATGTAGCCAATATCTATAGCAAATATTTATGGCCGGGTATCTTCCCAATCCAAAAGGAGGGTTTGAAGCATGAAGGAGTATTATGAGAACAAAGTTGCCGTAGTAACCGGCGGAGCTTCAGGAATAGGTCTAGCACTGTGCGAACTACTTCTCTCATTTGGCGCAAAGGCTGTCGTTCTAGCAGATATAAATGCCGAGAAATTGAAAGCAGAAAGCGCGAGACTCGAGAGCGCATACCCTGGAAAAGTACTGGGAATCCAAACCGATGTTTCCAAACAGGAAAGTATCAATGCGATGATCCAACAGGCGGCGAAATTTGGAGGCGGGCAAATCGATTTCCTTTTCAACAATGCCGGTCTCGGATTGCTCAAGGCTTTCGACGAAACAACAGATGCGGATTGGAAGTTTGCCTTTGATATCAATTTTTTCGGCGCTTTGTATGGTATCCGGGCGGTATTGCCCATAATGTGCGCACAAGGCGGTGGACATATTGCAAATACTGCCTCCGGAGCGGCTTTTTCTCCAATGGCCTATCAAAGTATGTACAGTGCCACCAAGTCTGCCTTGGTAGGGCTTACCGGCTCGCTGCGCTACGAATATTGGGATGAGAACATTCGCTTTTCAACGGTCATTCCAGGTACTGTTGCAACGGCCATATATGATGAACTCGGAGGGCCTCCCAAATCAGCAATAACTCCAGAAGAATCTGCTCGCGGCATACTCAATGGATTAGCAGCAAACGAAAGAATCGTCATTGTTACCGAAGCCGATCGCAATGGTGCAATCAATGCTTTCCATCCCGACACTGCTAAGTATACAGATGAAATTCTATTGGATATTGCTAGACAAAGACGGAGCGGTAAGTTGGGCTTTTGAAGAGCTCTTAAGAGATGGCGAACGAAGTCATTGGTGCCATGTAATACTGTTCAAAGAGCATCCTCTTTGCTCCTTCCCATACAAGCTCTTATAGCACTTGCACCATTGCCAGCTCTGCTTCAAAGATAGGTTCTGCCATACTTCTTCCAACGGATACTGTCCCTTTGATTTGTTTTATTTGAATAGCAATAGCCTTTAAAAATGAATGCCCATTTCTTTTCCTATCCATAACTCTTGAATATATATGCCTATGTAGTATCCAACTTGCCCAAAAGTTCCTCTTGACTTTTATCTAGAGCTATAGCTATTGCTGCAATATGCATTGGACTTGGCACTGTACTATTTTCTAATAAGAAAAGCTAAGAAATCATAATTCATAATTATATGGGTCTCTTTCAAAAATCTTTTGAAACATGATTAAAGGGACACAGATTGTCCCCTATATCGGTAACCCTTCATTTTAATGACAAAAGTGAATGTTCTACTTAAACATCTTTTCGAGAGGATTCACAAAATAATGTATTGAAAATATGGTAAAAAATATGTATATTATAGCATAACTTTTGAATGGGATGAGCATAAAAACGAGCTTAATATTCAAAAACATGGTCTTTCCTTTGAGGAAGCTCAAGAAGCGTTTTTTGATAAAGGACGGATCATAGTTTCTGATGAGAAACATTCAGAGAAAGAGAAAAGGTATTTTTGCCTTGGGAAATGTAAAAACGGGATCGTCACCGTACGATTTACTATGCGCAATGGCAAAATAAGAATTATCGGAGCTGGGTATTGGAGAGAGGGTAAAGAGCGATATGAACGAGAACACAATATATAGCGATGCGCCAAACGATATAGGGGAAATGCTTCAAAACGGGAAGAGGATCGATGATTTTCTCCCACCACCCGATCAATTAGTGAAGCGAGTACCAAAGGTCAAAGTGACAATTGCCTTGAATCAGAAGAGCGTAGAGTTTTTCAAGAGAGCTGCGAAGAAGAATAAAGTAAAATATCAGACAATGATCAATGAACTGCTCGATAAGTATGCAGAGAAATATTCCGATACCATGGATACCACGGATAGTTCTGAGGAAGACACCACAAAAACCCATTAAAAACACAACTATAATGAGCCTTAGAATTTAGACGATTGTCTATGAAAAATAAGGTGGATTAAACCTTCTTGCAAAGAATGAAGAAGGAGGCATAGAGTTCACTATGCGCAAACACTACGACAAGGAATTCAGGGCGAAAATTGCTCTCGAGGAGATCAAGGGAGAAAAGACGATTCAGGAGCTAGCAACACTTTACAGTGTGCATCCGAATCTCGTTGTACTCTGGAAAAAGCAGCTAGATGAGAAAATGTACCGGAGCTCTTTGAGCGATCCCAGAAAGATAAAGAGAAAGAAGCAGCGGAGCACAAGCAAGAGGAGCAGCAAAGTAGCCCTATTTGCTTAAAGACAAAACGATATGGCTGCCGAATCAGGTATGGGCATCGGATATCACGTATATTCGACTTGCAGGGGGAACAGTGTACCTTGTGAGCATCATTGACGTCTATTCGCGGAAGGTGCTCTCCTGGCAGCTGTCGAATACGATGGATGCGAGTTTTTGTGTCGCAGCCTTGGAAGAAGCGATTCTGGAGAAGCCTTAAGTATGAAGACATTTATATAAAAGACTATCAGAGCATGGGAGCGCTGAAGGAAGGAGTCGATCGGTATATGGACTTCTACAACTCTGAGCGTTTTCATGAGTCGTTAGACTATGAGACACCTGATAGGAGGTATGGAAGTAAGTTCTCCTTTGGGGAGCTAGAGAAGGTTGCATAAAGGGAGAAGATCCACTTTAACTTCTCAGAAAAGTGGTCTTGACAAATGGGCCCAGCTTAGAGAGCTGGAGATATATTCTCTCGCATAATATAATGGATATTGAGAGGATAATGCGGTCATGAAGAAAATAATTCCAATAATAGAAGGCGCTTTAATAACGATAGTAATAATCTTGTCTCTCTATTCATGCGATGCAATGTATCATTATCAGATTTGGGCTGTTTTACCTTCAGATCAAAAGTATTCAATAAAGATCAAGCTATCATCGGATGAGGATCAGTCGATTCTTGGAGACTATATTATCTCGGAAATTGAGAGCAAGGACTATTCTGGAGTGAGTATCATCCTCGATAGAAAGATGATCGGGCCTGGCGTAATAATCGTAGATCTGGAGAAAGCTTTTTGGCAATGTGTAGATGAGATCACTTTCGAGGGCAAGGTTGATGGAAAAATGTACCCCATAAATAAGGAAAATGCTTCAATTTATAGGGCTAATAAGAGAGACATTATTATTTATATAAACCTATCAAAATAGTCGCTCTCTTAAGCCTGATTTGCTTTCTCCTCAGCCTTCTCTGGCTTTACAATATCGATGATGCCAAGAATTATGAATTTGATAGAATACAAGACCATTACCGCCGAGGATATCGGCATGCAACTGTATATCACCTTCTTAGGGAACTGAAGCGACTCGGTTACTTCGATGGAGCGGTTGAAAAGTTCTCTGGAGTACCAGAAAAAAATCGCTATGAAAACAAAGGAGATGATTTCTACTAAGAGGTGGTATGTTGCACGCAACCTAGGTCTCTTCAACCGCTTTCCAATCCAATCGCCAGCGCTAAAATGCCCTCTGGCGATCCACACTACAGCTGCTCCATAGAATATCATCCATGCAAAGCATAGCTCGACTATCTCGCTATACCAGTTGATAGAGGTAATGGGTATATAACGCAAAAGAACATTCGCTGTAACGAGAACCATTATGGCTGCAAAGGTCACGATGCAGATCCACTTGAATATTTGAATTATGACCTGATCGACAACCTTGAATCTGTCATTGCTTTTCATTGCCCCACCCCCATAAGAAGGTTCGGTAGACATGTCGATATCTCTGGAACATAAGCGATGATAACGGTGACGATAAAGATCCCGATGATGTAGGGCATCGATTCCTTTGCCAGAGTCCAGATGTCGATCTTGGTGAAACTGGACACTGCAAACAGGCACATGCCCACAGGCGGAGTGAGATTTCCTATCATGATGAGCAATGTCATAACAACGCCAAAGTTGACGAGGTCGAAGCCATATTGCATCACGATTGGCAGGAAAATCGGAATAGTGATCAGGAATATTGCATTTCCTTCCAGGAAAAGGCCAAGTAGGATTATTATGACAAAAATGATTGCCATGAGCCCTGTGCCAGACATATTCATGCTGAGCAGTGTAGCAATGAGATTATCTGGGATTCGCTGATACATAGTGAAATAGCTAAAGAAATTTGCCGCTGCCATTATGAATAGAAGTGCGGCAGATTGCTTTATCGTATCCCATAGCATATTCGGTAAGTCCTTGAGCTTCAGATCCTTATAGAGAAAGCCAAGGAAAAGCGCATATAGACATGTAATTACAGCTGCCTCTGTAGGAGTAAAGAGACCACTAAATATTCCTCCAAGGACAATGACAATGGCCATGAGAGAAAGAAAAGCCTTCTTTGCTGCATCCCAGATCTCATGACGGTCAGCCTTGGGGTAACTGGGGAAGCCTCGTGGCTTGGCCATAATGCCAATTGCCACCATTATTGCGCCACCCATGAGAAAGCCTGGCAAAAAACCCGCAAGGAAAAGCCGGGGTACGGAAACATTGGTCAGGGCGCCATAGAGAACAAAGGAAATAGACGGAGGAATGATAGGCCCAAGTGTCGATGCTGAAGCCACAATAGAAGCGGCCACCTCTTTTTTATACCCATTGTCGACCATTGCCTTATACTGAAGCTGTCCGAGCCCAGCAGCGTCTGCAACCGCCGAACCCGATATCCCCGAAAAGAGCATCTCGGCGACTACCGACACCTGGCCAAGACCGCCTGGGATATGTCCAACTAAGGCTTTAGCAAACCTGAAAATGCGATTGGTGATCCCTCCAGTGTTCATAAGATTGCCGGCCAATATAAAGAAAGGAACCGCAAGAAGTGTGAATCCTGTTGTTCCATAATGCATCCGCTGAGGCAAAAGGGCTAGAAACTGTCCCTGCCCTTGTCCGACAAAAAAGATTACAGCTGTCAAGCCAATGGCTACAACTATTGGAACATTTATCATTATTAGAGACAAAAGGACTACGAATACTAGAGCAGTAATCATAATATTCTCCATCGATTCATAGGACTGGGCCTATCTATAACTAAACTATCTATAAGCCGCCAGTCACCAAAAATGGCGGGCGCCCATAGCCCAGATGGGCGCCCATAGCCTAAATGAGCGCCCACAGCCCAGATGGGCGCCACACAAAGCTGATCCTATTCCTTAGAAATTACCTCGATTTGGACAGTAATTCCTGGAATGTATTCCAATCCTTTTCACTTACCTTGGATTTTAAGGTATCCCATACGGAGACCGTTGCTGCCTGGAATGGGGCTGTATCTGGGTAATTGACTTCCATGCCGTTCTTCTTCATTTCCTCGATCTGAGCTGCTTCGCTCTCTCGGACGAGCTTTTGCATATACTTGCCTGCACTTTCGGCTTCTTCGATCAGGATTTTTTGTTGATTGGGCGATAGCGAATCGAATTTGGCCTTATTCATGATGAGATGGGTAGCAACATAGGTGTAATTTAGGATAGAGAGATACTTTTGAGTCTCCCACATTTTGCCAGCGTAGATGGTCGCTATGGGATTCTCCTGGCCATCGACGACCCCCTGTTTTAGTGCCATTGGCAACTCGGTAAAGGCAATTGTCTGAACCACTCCGCCCAATGCCTTCACGGTCTCCTGGTTCACAAAGTCTGGGGGTGTGCGAATCTTCAAGCCTTTGAAATCATTTGGAGTATTGATGGGTCTTTTGGAATTGGTATAAGTTCTGAAGCCATATTCCCAGCGGGCTATGTATTTGAGCCCTGCCTTATCGAGATCGGGCTTTATCCAATTCACGAATCCATCGCCAGCAAAGAACCTATCCACCGCCGCATAATCCTTGAACGCAAAAGGCCCAGTAACCAAGTTGACCTTGGGCGACCATTTTGCCAGAGCCGGCTCGGTTGGCAGCACCAAGTCGATTGCCCCAAGACAGGTCTGTTCCACCATTTCCTGTGAGTTTCCCAGCTTGCTATCAGGGAAGATTACGATCTTGAGCGTACCATTGCTGCGCTTGGCGACATTTTCTGCCAACTGCACAGCAGCCAAATGCATTGGATGTGATGTTGCAGAATAGTGCCCAAGTTTCAACTCGACGGTCTTTTCCTCTCCAGTGGCAGCAAAACCAGAAATCACCGCTGCGATTAGAAAGATCACAAGAAAATGCTTTTTCATCTTAGCCTCCTTCCTCGATCTCCATCTTTTTATCCTAATTCCACAATGTGGAATAAGGTTCCATATTATGAATAGTATAGAGCTAGAAATAAATTCTTGCAAGTTTTTTTTAAAAAATGTCATTTGAAAATGTAATTTGTTTCAATTTTTCTAAAATTAGACAAGAGCTAGATCTGTATATTTCTGTCTGCAAAAATAATACATGTTCAGATATAAGGTGGCTTATGACCAGTCAGATAGAATTTTTGGGATGAACACATCCAGAAAAAATAGCATTGCTAGTACAAATATCTAAGCTCACAGTTCTCGGCCTTGGAATATCTGAAGCAGTCAGTATATTGAAGCCAAAAGTGCTCTTCTTATCAAAATGTGATTTCTTTGGACTTTGAAATCTTCATAAATAGGGGTTCCTGAAGAACTCGCTTTCTGGTTTTTCAAGCAGCTATAAGCTGACAAATTCGCTTCCCAAAAGCTATTCTGACCATCTCAACTAGGGTATCCAATAGAGCCACAAAGAAGGCCTTCGCCTTCCTCCGGTACAGCACCATGAGGTTCATCACCAAGAATACCAAGTGGATCGCGCTCTCACTCGTTGATTGCAGTTTCGTCCCTATCCTATCAAGCCTATAACGTCGTTTCCCTTCACCAAACTTGCCTTCAACCGCGATCCTCGAATTTTCATCTTGTTGTTCTATTCTTCTCCGCTCTCTTTGAATGTCACGGTCGCTGATAACTTTCCGATTTTAGTTCGATTTGATTTCTCAAATTCTTACTCTCGTTGTACGGTTCCCATGAAAGCCTATGCACTTCGGTTAGTCCATCCACAAGACTCACCGACAACTTCGCCCCAAACTCATACATCCTCCGCGCTTTGCCTCTCGCAATAAGCCGCACAAGCTCAGAGATCATCACAAGGTCTCTATACTGCTTCCCCGACAGCCCTTTTAATCCGACAATTCTCTTGTAACCACCTATGATTCTCAAGTTTCGCTCGACATACTGTAGCTGCTTCCTTAACGCTTTCCGTACCATTCGTCCCCGTGGCTTACGGTTCCGCATGAAGGTCAAGAACTCTTTCCTCGCCGTCTTCCGATATGTCCTCGGTTTCTCATATCCCTCCAGCGCTCTTTCATGCAGCGTGTCGATAATTCTCTCGCTCTTCCGTCTCGCCTCATCCAAAAGAGTCACGTCGTAAGGAAATCGCATGTCCTTTAGGTGCACAACTCGCGGCCCTCGTCATCAGCTTTGTTTTTCTCGATGATCAGCGCGTTTATTTCTTTCAGAATATTTCCCGAAAGCCGCTTTCTAAAATGCACCATCATACTGGGGTCAAAGGGTAACTCATCCTTATACCCTTCGTATCCTAAAAAGTACTGGAGATAGGGACTCTCCCTGATATACTCCACGAGCTCTTCATCCGGCAACTTCGATTTCTCTTTAATGATAAGAGCGCCTAACGCGACGCGCACAGGAAGTGCTGGTCGCCCATTGTTCGTCACAAAGAGAGCGGCATATTTTTCTTCTACTTTGTCCCACGGGATTAATTCCGCTAGAATTACCCATCGATTCTGACGGTTGAGCTTCCCTCCGAAGACCATATCGAATTTCTCAAACTCAGGTACTTTTTCTGGTATTCGGTACATTCTTTCCCTTTCAAGTGCACAGGTTTTAAGCCTTTTCGCTCGTTTTTCGTGCACTTTATGTGATTATTTTAGCAAATATTCTATTGTTATAAAAGACCTTAACGATTGTTCAGGAACCCCCATGTAGCCTTCGAGAATCCGATATCTTTATTTCGGCGTCCATAAAATATGATAGCTGCATTGATGCACAACATGCACAAGCTTTTTCCATTTCGCCATACCTTATTGCAGCTCTTGGCTATCTTACGTCATAGCCAGTAAGGACATCACAACCACCAAAGGCGGTGGATTTTCAAAGTGCTAATAAAGGCGCTCTTTTCACTTTTGGTTTTTACTTTACGAGGAGCTGGCGGTGCCAGGCGAGATATGGCAGGTGTTGTGGTGAGATGTGGGTTAGGTAGCGGTTGCCGTCGAGGTTGAGGGCACGGAGCTGGTAATCGGTGAGGCGTGGTGAGGGGATTAGGCGGCCGTCGTCGGCAAAGGTGATGAGATGGCGGTCGAAGAGGGCATCGATGTCGGCGCGGAAAAGGAAGCCGTTGTAAACATCGAGGCGTTCGGCGTCGGTTTCGCATTCCGACCAGGCTTTGGCGTGGCTGGCACGAAGGATTTCTGGTATGTCTATGCCGGAAAGGGCGCAGCAGCCTCCCCAGTACTCGATAAGGGCTTGGCGATAGATGTCCTGGCCAATGCGTTGGCGAATGAGGGCTTCGCGCTCGGTACCTTTTATGTCTGGTTCGGTATCGAGCGCATTCTGGA
>JAKJFY010000426.1:0-536 GCA_022704665.1 Spirochaetota bacterium
AAAATTTTCTCGTAGCCATCGGCAGATTTGACCTTGACATCGCGAATAGAAGAATAGCGTGTAAAAAGCGGCGTAATGGCATCTTGCAAGCGTGTTAGACCTGTTATGCCTACCCAGCTTGACTTGGTCACTTCTCCTGTTACGAAGACATACATCGAGCCATAAGGGATAACGATCTTGTCTTCTGGCCTGAGTACGACATCTCCGCTTAAATCGGTACCATAAAGTAATTTTTCAAGATTGATCATTATCTGTGTTTCTTGGCCTTTGCGGATTATAAAGGCTTGCTGCATATTGGCTGATGCAAGAATCTTATCTTTCAGAGGTCGCAAAAGAGTCGATACGGTTATCCCTTCTCGATACGGTATTCTAAGAACAGCATAGTTCGTTTGGGCAACTGTCTGGTCCCTTATCGATATGCCTACAATGTCGCCAGAAACAGCTCCTTCTATATAGATAATAGGCAAATACTCTTCCCTACTCGCTACCCTTATACTGTCCCCATCCAAGAGCGCCGGAAGCTCTTCACTCGCTAG
>JAKJFY010000427.1:0-536 GCA_022704665.1 Spirochaetota bacterium
TGTATAGATTGCGGCGTGCTGTCCTCGGATACATCCTTTGACTCGCGGCTGTGCCTTCGGAGTGCCTATCACGTGAAGCTCTCCTGCTAGTATCCAGTCATCCTCGCCTTTTAATGACTTAAAATTCCGCATATTTTTCCCCCTTTATTATCAGTGCTATTCCTCATTTTTAGGCTGTAAATACAGTAAAGCGTTCGATCCCAAATTGCTCGGACGTATATTTTATCGGAAAAGCGTAAATGATCGTCCAAATGCCTCGTGAGTACGTGAAAACTGAGCAAAGTGGCCATTTTAAGTACTCTCTTTAGCGTAAGCTGCGCTAGCGATAGCTTCTTGCGTTTGCTCTGCCAAATATCGCTTTACCGGCGTTCTCTTTGTAGTTGCCTCGCGTAGCCTATTTGCTCTATCTTTTCGTTGCTCATCTGTGAGCTTCAGCTTTCTATTCGGATTCTTGCCAAGCCTGTAAGCATACAATGGACAATCGGTAAACTCGCACTCGCTCACTGCCTTAGAAGTTCCCTCGCTACAGCCTAAGC
>JAKJFY010000428.1:0-535 GCA_022704665.1 Spirochaetota bacterium
GGCGGCAACCAGCAGAAAGTCGTTATTGCAAAATGGCTCATTTGCAACTGTGAAATTCTCATTTTTGATGAACCCACACGCGGAATCGACGTAGGAGCAAAGAGCGAAATCTATGCTTTCATGAACGAGCTTACAAGAGAAGGGAAGTCGATAATCATGATCTCTTCGGAGTTGCCGGAGATCCTGCGCATGAGCGATAGAATCATCGTTATGTGCGAAGGTCGCATTACCGGAGAGTTGCCCATAGAAGAGGCTAACCAGGAGGCTATTATGCATCTTGCCACAATGGGTCGCCAAGCTGTCCTTGCAAGGGAGTGAACACATGGCTTTAGAGACTGTGGAAGAGAGCCGCATGCAGCGGTTCAAGGAACGAGGTTTGAAATATGCGCTTGCCCCAGCCGCATTGATAATTCTGTATGTGTTCTTTGGTATTTTCGGAAGAAACTACTTCTCGTATCAGACCTTGGTAAACATCATCGATGCTGCCTATTACATTGGATTCATCTCTATGGGAGTGACATTTGTCATAATCTCT
>JAKJFY010000429.1:0-533 GCA_022704665.1 Spirochaetota bacterium
ACTCAGGCACTTTTTCTGGTAGTCGGTACATCATTTCCCTTTCAAGTGCACGGATTTTGAGCCTTTTCCCTCGTTTTTCGTGCACTTTATGGGTTTATTATATCATGTATTGTCATATTATACAATATTTTAGTTATTATTCAGGAACCCCCAATTATTAACCTTATTTAATAGACTACCAAACCTGCAAATGACAGCTTTCATATACTTTGGGAATAAAAAATAATTAATTCCACAAAGTAGGATACTATTAATTACAAAGCAGATACCTGTTATAGCAAAAAATGATACTAAATCAATTATCAATGATGCCGCTACCTGATTTTCCACAAATGAAATCAAAACGAAACAGATAATATTGGGAATAAACATCAGGATCAGAGTTTTTGGTGATTTGTGTAATATATTCCTGCGAGCGTAACTAATTTCAAGCAAGGCAAGCACTATGCTCGTGGCTGTGTTAGCAAGAAGTATTCCGTAAAACTTCCATAGCAGAGCTCCAACAATAGTTGCCGGCACTATCACTCCCAATG
>JAKJFY010000430.1:0-531 GCA_022704665.1 Spirochaetota bacterium
CTTGCTCCGAGAATTTGGCGAGCGCTATGTGCTTCCTGTCGACCTCGCCTATGATGAGAATGCCGGTTCGTCCCAGGCTAATGCATCGGATATTGCAAACGCTTCAGCTTTTCCGGAGCAAAAGCGCGCTCCCACATCGACATCGACATCGACATCGATTCCAAAGCGCTCAGAAGCTCTCATCGAAGCCCTACCTAAGGATAGACTTTTCCCCGACATTGGACACAAGACCATCGAACTCTTCAAGAAGTATATCGACTCGAAGTACGGCTATGTATGTACAGGCGGCGGAGCGATGGTGCGTTTCCTGGCAGGCAAACAACTGCCGCTCATTGAGGCAATGGAACGAGCCTTCGAAAGAGATTTTGGCTAATATTATTGCCTTGAGAATAAGCAGTAGCACTAGCTAAGACGACATAATGAGCTTTGCGGAACAGCTAAACGATTCTACGCTGCTCGTAAAGTCGCAAAGTACAAGTAGAAATGGCAAAAGAGATTGTGCGCCTGGCGGACTAAAGCCTGGCTATATTG
>JAKJFY010000431.1:0-530 GCA_022704665.1 Spirochaetota bacterium
CAATTGGAGATTGGCCTACAAAAAAAATCTATAGCTGGCGGAGATAAAAAATCAGCAGCAGCAAAATCGCTTTTGTCAAAAAATGACAAAACCGATCAGCCACACAATACGCGTGCAATTATCGCCGAGAGCCTTGGCATGAGCACCGGAAAGGCAAAGCATCCTTTGGAAATGTTACGCTTTCAAAACGTAACAGTAACATAAAGGTAACGTTTTAATTCTATATAATATCAATAATTATCGCAAAATGTTACGTTGTTACGCTTTATCTGGGAAGCTATAAAATATAAATACTAAAAAAAGAACAGTGATCTCATCCGGTGACAAGAAGTTTTGTAGAAAAACTGTAGAAAGCTGAAAAAATGGCAGAAATTGCCCTGCCTGACTGTTGAAGTATTGTAGAAAATAAAAAGCGGTGCAAGTTAATTTCTTGCACCGCAATGAATTATTTCATCCTAGCGGGAGAGGGGATTGAACCCACGACCCAGCGGATATGAGCCGCTTGCTCTGCCAACTGAGCTATCCCGCCA
>JAKJFY010000432.1:0-530 GCA_022704665.1 Spirochaetota bacterium
TTCAGAATCTTCTATCAAAAGCACTCGCAATGACTTGTTCATACAATTCTCCATCTGCTGATCTGAAATTGTCATTACTCTAATGTAAAATAGAAAGTGCTGCCTTTGCCTACAGCACTCTCAGCCCAAATCTCTCCGCCATGGCGGTGAATAATGCGCTTTACCGAAGCAAGGCCAATTCCTGTACCGGAAAAAGCTTTCGCATTATCGAGGCGTTGAAATGGATCGAAAATCTTAGTCGCATACTTCATGTCAAAACCCAATCCATTGTCGCGCACAAAGTAGACATGTTTGGAGCTCTCCTGTCTCATCCCAAATTCAATTCTGCCATGCTCATGTTCTTGTGTGAATTTCCATGCATTGCCAATCAGATTCTCCAAAACCATCCTCAGAAGCATTGGATCTCCAGCAGCAAAGACACCTTCTGCTATCGAGAATTCCACCTTTCGTTCGGGAGATGTCGTTTCCAATTCTGAAGCGATATCCTGTGCTATGGCGCTGAGATTCACTTTTTCTTTATGCATCTCATA
>JAKJFY010000433.1:0-527 GCA_022704665.1 Spirochaetota bacterium
GATCAATTTTTCAGCAAATGCCGTCAAAGTTTGTTTGCCGGCGATTTTATCGGTTAGGTCGTACTCGCCGGTAAAGATCCGTTGCATCATTTTTGCCCTGGCTATCTCTGCAAGCCGCATTGTCTCTTTATCGGTCGTTTTGTCGCCGGTTAGTGCCAGCCCAAGTTTTCGCCAGCTCCGCTGCCCGCCGGTGTAAATGTCCAGATAGAGCATTTTGCCCTTCTTTCTGATATGAACACCCATAACGCCCCCCGCAATAGTGGGTTTTTCCAAGCACTTCCACTACTCTTCTACACTGTATCTACAAAAAAAGGTATAGTCAAGTATAAAAAAGTAACAAAAGGTATTATATTAAGATTTTACTATAAATAGCTTTTAGCCTTTATTTTTAATACTTTTCCTTGATTTTACAATGTATTAAAATTTATCGATTTTCAGAATAGTGGGTTTAATCCCCTCTCCCGCTAGGAATGCACAAAACGCCCTCGAAAGAGGGCTTTTTTATTATTTTGCTCTACTATTCGAAA
>JAKJFY010000434.1:0-526 GCA_022704665.1 Spirochaetota bacterium
ATTCTGCGATTTGCTGTAGATTTTTCTTGCGCCGCAGGGTAGAGCAGTTGGCAGCTCGTCGGGCTCATAACCCGGAGGTCGGAGGTTCGAGTCCTCCCCCTGCTATATTTTTGTTTTGCCTTGATAATAAAGGTTATTTCGGCACAGGAAGGAGAGCTTCCTACAATAGTCCTACAAAAGTTGAAAAAATCGTGCTTTTTGGTCGAATGTTCGGCTTTTAGTCTGTCGGTTTTTATGCAAAAGAAGGCGAAGGTAGAAGCCCCGCTTTCATTCATACTCGCTCGCTTGCGCTCACTCCAGAATATCATGAATACCATTCATCATGCTTTCCAGTATCCGGCCATGAGTACGTAGGTCCTTTCTCCCCGACTAAAACCGGAAAAATTAAACCGACCTTGACACATATTCGTACGCTGCGGGGCTGGCATATCTTCAGGCCGCACCCATTTATGCTGCTGGAAGGTCTTCCCCACGCGTAACCATAACAAGCTTTCATATGAGCTTCGATGTATTCAGTGCCTTAACA
>JAKJFY010000435.1:0-525 GCA_022704665.1 Spirochaetota bacterium
GAATAGAGAGACAAGATTATTACTATCGTTATTAAAGCGCCTTCTATTATTGGAATTATTTTCTTCATGACCGCATTGGCCTCCAAATATCAATTATATCAAGCGAGAGAATATATTTCCATCTTCTTCAGATCTGCCTTGCTTTAATCATGGCTCACTTTACTACAAACTAGGATCATTTCAGCTGCCAGTTTATTTTACAAGGTTTGCAAGTAATATAAGCACAATATCAGAACTATGAAGAGCTTCATTGCAGAACTCTCTATTCTTGAGGTTGAGAAGATGAAGATCATCTTGGGCACTGTGATCAGGTTAGGATAAATTAAGACCTCAGTCTTTGGCACATTCTTTCACTTGGGTCTGTATTTCTTACATGATCGTAGATTTGCATAGCTAAGTCTGTCTAATTCTTAAATGACAAATGAGAATAAATTGTTGACGATAGTGCAAATATATTGTATAATATACAACAAATTGATGCTGACTTAAGAATTCATTAGAACATTAAGAACAGTATCGACAGCT
>JAKJFY010000043.1:0-11990 GCA_022704665.1 Spirochaetota bacterium
CATCTACATGGACACCTATATCTTTGGTAAAGGCTTCTTGCCTACCACTCAGGTTAAAGTGCCAGATAAGTATTACATGATCAAGATGCACAACTAGATAACTAATTGAGAGGAGCCGCGCATGTTGCGAGCTCGAGCACATGCGCGGCTCATTCTATATAGGCATGATTTGTGCCTAATAAGCCTTTTTGCAGCGCAATGAAAAAGCTCTTTTTTGTTTGGTTTGTTTTAATCGGTCTCTTTGTTTTGCAAGCTCAAACAGAGAATGGCGTAGCATTTGTTATGTCGGAAGTGAAGGCAGGGAAAGGTGTCGAAAAGATTCTTTCCCTGTCTGATTTTTCATCGCTACTTAAGGGGACTGCTTTTGACACGCCTGTATTCTTTCTCGGAGATAGCCCCGGATTGCTTACGAAAAACGCGCCCGAAGGATTTATTTCAGAAGAAGCTGCTGAAAAAAGGCAGGAGAGCTCTTCGAAAGACTATACGGTTGCTGTAATAGCAGGGGCACATGCAAATGAAATTGCAGGAATTCTAGCGTCATATTGGATCATCGAGCATTGCAGAGTATCGGGTGGCACGCTCATTGTTGTGCCGCGAGCAAATGCTTCGGCTGCAACATGGTCGATAAGCAATGCTGCCGCACCTATTCTCCACTATGGAGCAAGACTTTCCAACCCTGTCCATGAAAATGTCCCAGACCCCGATTTTTTTATACTAGCCGATGCTTTGGAATCTTTTCCTTCTTTATCTGGCCAGGAAGTGCGGAATTTAAACCGTCAGTACCCGGGCGATCCGACGGGCAATTACACAAGTCAAACTGCGTATGCGATTACCCAGCTTCTCGTGCAGAACCATGTGCGGACAGCACTGGATCTGCACGAAGCAAGCCCAGGCTCTTCTCTTGCATGGTCAATTATTACAAGACCGGAATATCTCGATGTGGCTGCGCTTGCTGTGCTCCAGATAGAAGAGGAGACAGGAAAATCCTTTCACCTTGAGAGCTCAAGAGAGGAGTTTGCAGGCTATTCGCATTGGGAGTGGGGAAAGCTAGGCATTCAAGCCTTTCTTGTAGAAACGCTAAACCCTGCACAGCCAAGCGATGACCCGACCGTTGATCAAATCTGCAACGATAAGGCCCCCCTCGCAGAAAGGGTCTATATACATCTCTGCACAGTTAAGGCTCTTGTGGCTTCTGCTTACGAAGAGCTAGGAAATCTAGTTGCTTTGAATATCGAAGGCTTGCCTTCTTCAAAAGAGGAAGTACAAAAATGGCTGCTTTGCATGGAATAAAATCGAAGCAGCGCACTTTGTGCCCAATAGATGCATAAATGGATACGGTTTATCTATCCAAAGACCTAGCTCTGCAGCAAGTTTCGTCATTTCTCTCAAGATGGAAACACAGTACTGACCAAAGTATAGATTTTGATCTGGCAAAAAGCTCAGAAACCAGCGAAGATGCGTCTAGATTATTAAAGAAAGTACCTAGCAGTGTGCAAAAGATAGGCTGCTATTATATTGCTTCTCAGAAGAAAGCCGTAGTCTGGTTCTTAGCTGATAAAAGAAGCGATAAAAGCAGCGATAAGGAAAGAAGACAAGATACTCTTCAAATTATTTTGGAAAAACCTCGAGAATTTGGATCGGCGCCGATAGAAATTCGGTACAATGTAATGACTAATCCAGCAGATTGTCATAATGGTGCATGTCTCTCTGGTATTGAGATATCCTATGGAAGCATTTTAATACTGAGTCCGCCTGCGGTTGGTGAAATAGTCATATCTATATCGAGACTCGAGCAAGCAATAGAGCTAGCCCAAGGTGCCAATGCTATAGAATAACTGGCTTCTAACATGAGACAATGAAGTTGATGGGAGAAAAGATATAAAGCCGTGCTCTCTTTTGTCATTATAGTCAGCATAGGTCTGGCCATCGCTGCAATAGTCGAATACCAGGCCCATTGTAGGCGCCTCAAAGCTATGCCTATACGAATTCTTGTCAATGGCACACGCGGCAAGTCCACTGTAACAAGGCTCATTGCGGCAGGGTTGGCGGCTGGGGGCCTGCGGGTATATGCAAAGACCACCGGTTCTGCTGCCCGCATTATTTTGCCAGATCTAAGCGAGAGAGAGATAAGAAAACATGGTTCGGCAAAGAGGCGGCCTTCCATAATGGAACACAAGTGGTTTGTTCGGGCAGCATATAAGGCTGGGGCGCAGGCTATAGTGGCCGAATGTATGGCAATTCGCCCAGAAACTATTGGTGTGCTAGAGACAAGGCTTGCTCATTCGACAATAGGAGTCATGACAAATGTGCGCCTCGATCATTTGGATACAATGGGGACGGAGCTTGAATCGGTGGCCGAGGCTCTTGGGGAGTCTATTCCGGAAAAAGGGAAGGCCTTTGTAGGCAGCGAGGGCATGGACGAAGATATAAAGACTGTTTTTTCGCGTATGGCCGCGCAGCGCAGTGCCGAGCTTGCCTTCGTGCCCATCGACGAAGAAACGCAAGCGCTACGCCGCGCATTTGCGTACCCAATGCATGCGCAAAACCTGGCTCTTGCGCTTGCGGTCTGCAGCGCTTGCGGCGTTTCGCGTGAGATTGCGCTGCGCGGCATGCAAAGCGCTAAGCCAGATCCCGGCGTGAGACCTACCCTTCTCACAAGCTGGCGAGTACACAAGGTTCGAGTCATCAACGCCTTTGCGGCAAACGACCCACAGTCTACGCTTGAGATGTGGCACGAGGAGATTGGCTTGCTCTATTCGGGCGACTTGTGCAATTCGAGCGATATGTACAGCTGTACCGACTTAGGAGGTATGTATGGCAGCAACTATGACCTTCAAGAGAATGACAGACATGGAATTTACGCGGAGATAAAAGAGGCCAGCAACGCAGGGCAAACTTTTCGCGTTTTGGTCTTCAATCATCGAGAAGATCGTGCCTGGCGAGCTCTTCAGATGGGCGAAATTGCAGCGAGCATAGATGCGGATGCAATTCTTGTCTATGGCATGAATCGAAGGCTCGCCGAAAAAGTTGTGTATCGATATTATCGTCAGCTTGGTGCAGAGAAGCCAGCGCCGCTTAAAGCGCAGCGGCTGCAACCAGCACCGCAATCAGTGCCGCTTAAAGCGCAGCGGCTGCAAACAGCACCGCAACCAGCGCCGCCAATGTGGCCAGCACCACATCAAGCGCCACTTGGGCTGCTGCCATCGAAGTCGCAAGATCAGCCTGCCAGACAACCAATAAAATACCCAGCTGTCCGCTCGATGCGACAAGCAAACTTCGACGCCATTTGCGAGACAATAGAAAACCTCGGAGGCTTCAAGGAAGGCCCATCAAAGACCTATATCGAAATACTCTGCGCGGGCAATATAAAAGGACCTGGGATGGACTTGAGCGAATCTTTCGAAGCCCTATTACCGCATAAAGCAAACGCCGCACAATCGGCTATTTCGACCGAAGGGGCGCAATCGATTCCTTCACCAAAAGGGGCGCAATCTTCTGGTTCGAGCGGCGCAGCTCAATCAATTACTTCATCTGAAAAGGCGCAATCAGCTAATTCGACAGGGGAAAGATAATGGCAAGTACATCGATAGTTGTTTCAATAGTGCTTGGATTCTTCTTTGGCGAAATGACAGGATGGCTTACAGGCGGACTCGTGGCTCCTGGATACCTCGCGCTATATATTGACCAACCCTTGCGGATACTGATGACATATATAGCGGCCATTTTGGCGTTCTTTTTAATCAAATTGATTTCGCAAATCACTATTTTGTTTGGACGAAGGCGATTTATGGCCTTCATTCTGGCTGGCATTTGTATGGGTGCCTTGCTCGATGCTATTATAAGACAGATTCCCCCTTCAGGCGCCGATCTGCGAGCTATTGGCTATGTGGTTCCAGGGCTCATTGCGAATGATATTTGGAAGCAGGGGCTCTGGAGGACACTGCTTGGGAGCCTTGTAATTACCTTTGCGACTCGTGTCGTGTTACTCTTGATTCTAGCTTGAGTCATTCCATGAAAAACTCGATTGCAAAACATAGGAAAAATCGGGATATTTTTATTCGCGTTCTAATCGCGCTCGCTTCGCTCGCGCTCGGCCTTGTCGCCACGGAATTGCTTGCGCACAATGAACCTCATCCGGCTGCCGAAGCGATGAACAAGGCAGCTCAACGTATGGCCCAGGCAGAAGAGATAGTTGCGCAAAAGCGTCTTGCAATGGGATTGCCCATGGATCCTGTTCTCGACCCATATCAAACGGGTCTAATCGGTGTGGAATCGAGCATTTTGACCACCACCGTGGGCGATATAGTATCTAAGAGAACGAGCACAAATACGGCTTTTGCCGCCCTTATTGTGCGATATTTTCATGATATTGGTCTTGAGTCGGGAGACAGGATAGCCATTGGCTCATCGGGCTCGTTTCCAGCAATCCTTATTGCTGTGCTCTCTGCTTGTGCAGAGACTGGAGTGGAGCCGATCGTCATTGCCTCAATAGGTGCTTCGGAATATGGCGCGAATATCGAAGGCCTTACCAATGCCGAGATAATGGCAGCATGCAGAGACGCTGGGGTGCTGCCATATATGCCTATTGCAATTTCTCCCGGTGGAGAGGATGATCTGGGAATCTCTTCGATGTATCGACTTGAGCCAAGCGACGACCTGGCCAAGTATGCACATCGTGTAGCGCAAAGTCTAGATGTTCCTCTTATACAAGCTCCAGATCTCGAAAGCTCTTTCAGAGCTCATCTAGAAATATACGAAAAGGCCTCTCCAATAAAGGCTTTTGTCAACATAGGGGGAGCGGATGTCAATTTTGGTAGCGGCCCAGCTTCGCTCAAGCTGAAACCAGGAGTCATCCTTCCATCGGCTCGAACAAGGGGGACGGATTTGCGTAAATTGCATAAGCAGGTACTAATAGATCCAGAAAAATCTGCCCAACAGGTGACAAGCAGCACAGGGACTATGGACACTAATAGTGGCTTAGATGCACAGGCTGGCCTCATTGCTTATTATTTAGCCAAAGATATCGCTGTACTACATTTTCTAAATATTAAAGGCCTTGCAGTGCAAAGTGGAATACCCGTAGATGGAGATCCGAGGGCTCCTCTTCCTTCCAGTATCGTCACTATGCGCAAAAAGCCGAGCTGGCCTCTTCTTTTAAGCCTCTTCTTTGCCGCTGCAGCACTTGCCATCCGAAGGCCTCTTAGATACTATCCATAGCAATATTTCATTATTTGAACATCATAGCGGGAGATGAATCATGGCGAAGTATCCGTTCAGAGATATCGAGAAAAAATGGCAGAAGCGCTGGGAGGAAGAACAAACATTCCGGGTATTGGAGGATGAGAGATTCCCCAAAGAGAAGCGCCGCTATGTGCTAGATATGTTTCCTTATCCCTCCGGTGCCGGGCTACATGTAGGCCATCCAGAAGGTTACACCGCAACCGATATCTATTGTCGATACCTACGAATGAGCGGTTACAATGTGTTGCATCCCATGGGATTCGATGCCTTTGGTCTGCCTGCAGAAAACTACGCCATCCAGACAGGTACTCATCCCGCTATCACGACTTATGCAAACATCGATAGATTTCGTTCACAGATCAAGGCGCTTGGTTTCTCCTATGACTGGTCTCGTGAGGTCATAACCTGCGATCCAGATTACTATAGATGGACCCAATGGATTTTTCTTCAGCTCTTTAAGCAAGGCCTAGCCTACGAAGCCGAGATGCCCATTAATTTTTGTCCTTCTTGTAAAACAGGCCTCGCCAACGAAGAAGTAAAGGATGGTCACTGCGACCGTTGTGGAACCAAAGTAGTCCGTAAACGCATCCGCCAATGGGTGCTCAAGATAACAGCCTATGCAGAGCGCCTCCTCAACGATCTCGATAAGCTTGACTGGCCAGAACCCATAAAGCTGATGCAGCGAAACTGGATAGGCAAGTCCGAGGGAGCGTCCGTCAATTTTGCGATAGAGGGATACGACGAATCCCTCGAGGTTTATACGACTCGTCCGGATACCCTTTTTGGTGCGACCTACATGGTGCTTGCACCAGAACACCCTTTTGTTCTCAAGATCACATCGCCCAGTCAGCGCAACGCTGTGGAAGCATATATGGAAGAGGCTGCTAGCAAGAGCGATCTAGAGCGAACGGATCTTGCAAAGGACAAGACGGGTGTCTTTACCGGAGCATATGCGATCAATCCCGTAAATGGTGCAAGAATTCCTATCTGGATCAGCGATTATGTGCTTATTTCCTATGGTACCGGCGCCATAATGGCCGTTCCTGCTCACGATTCGCGCGACTGGGACTTTGCTAAGAAGTTTGGTCTTCCTATCGTTCAGGTCGTTGCGCAGCCAGACGAGGCAGGACCTTTCGATCGCGAGCCGGAGAGCTATTTCGATGGAGATGGAATTGCGGTAAATTCAGGCCAGTTCGATGGGCTAACCACAGTAGAATTCAAGGAGCGTGTCGTAGCTTGGCTGGAGGAGAGGGGTGTAGCCAAAAAAACAGTGAATTACAAGCTTCGCGATTGGCTATTTAGTCGCCAACGCTATTGGGGAGAGCCCATCCCCGTAGTGCACTGCAAGAAATGTGGCATTGTGGCTATTCCAGAAGAAAGTCTTCCCCTCACTTTGCCAGAGGTCAAATCGTATGTTCCTACTGGTACAGGCGAATCGCCCCTTGCAGCCATTGCCGATTGGGTAAATACTACCTGCCCGCGGTGCGGAGGCCCCGCTACTCGCGAAACGAACACCATGCCTCAGTGGGCGGGTTCCTGCTGGTATTTCCTTCGCTATCTCGACCCAGAAAACCCAGAGATTTTTGCTGACCGTTCCAAGATCGACTATTGGATGCCGGTCGATCTATATGTCGGGGGAGCTGAGCATGCTGTTTTGCATCTGCTCTACAGTCGGTTCTGGCACAAGGTTCTCTACGATCTGGGCTTGGTAAACACAGATGAGCCTTTCATTCGGCTCGTCAATCAAGGCATGATTCTGGGAGAAGACAATCAGAAAATGTCTAAGAGTCGCGGCAATGTTATCAATCCAGACGATATCATCGAAAATTATGGGGCCGATTCAATGCGCATGTATGAGATGTTCATGGGTCCATTAGAAGTATCCAAACCCTGGTCGACCGCTGGGCTTGTAGGAGTCTCACGTTTCTTGGAGCGCATTTGGGCCTTGTCGGAGCGTCCTATCGTAGAGACTCCATTGAATGCAAGGCTCGAAAAACTTCTACACAAGACTATCAAGAAAGTTACGGAAGACACCGCAAGCTTGAACTTCAATACTGCGATCTCACAGATGATGATATATTCCAACGAACTAGCAAAGCTAAAGTCCATCCCGAGCGCTGGATGGGAACCATTTGTGCTTCTTATTGTTCCATACGCGCCTCATCTTGGCGAAGAACTCTGGGAAAGGCTCGGCCATAAGGAATCGGCATCGAAAGCTGCCTGGCCTGTATACAAAGAAGAACTCACTCGCGATGAGGAGAAAGAGATTGTAGTCCAGATAAATGGTAGAGTGCGCAGCAAGTTTCTGGCGCCCGCGGGAACACCGCAAGAGCAAATCATCGAAATGGCAAAGCACGCCGAGAAGATTCCTAACTGGCTAGAAGGAAAGGAGATTGCAAAGGCGATAGCTATTCAAGATAAACTCGTCAATTTTGTGCTAAAATAATGAAATTGCACGTAAATATAATAAGCATTATCTGGATGCTAAGCTCATTCATCGTGCTTTTCGATGGATGGTTATGTTTGTCTCGTAAAAGAGTTAGAGGCTCTAAAGAATTTGCAATCGTCAATTTTACTATCGCATGGTATATATTCTTTTCAGCATTTGAACTCATGAGTGTCGAGCTCGATCAAGTATTGTTTTTTACACATCTTGAGTACATTGCGACATCTTTTCTCCCGGCTCTACTGATCAACTTTGTTTTGAAATTTCTCGATTATGATTCTCCTTATAATAAACACATATTGATTGCACTGAGCATAATTGCCTTCGCAGAAATGATTCTGCAGTGGACCACGACACACCATGGCCTGGTATATCGGAATGTTCATCTTCAGGCCTATGGTGATCTGTGGGTAATTCATTTCGAGAAAGGTCCTATATATATCTTGGGATCCATTATCCAGGAGTTGTCGATAATTGGCTCGTTGATATTATTTATGAACGCGTCCAGCAAAGCAAAGGGGACTCTAAAAACTCAGCTTTCCTTGATAATAATTGCATTGAGCATCCCGTTTGTGTTTTTTTTGCTCTATATTTTCTCGGCAATTCCTGTACCCTATGATATCAATCCTTTTTCATTCACCTTAGTGAGCATTTTTACGACTTTTATGCTTTTGCGCGTCGATATGTTTGCGTTCGCCCCTGTAAAACAAGGGCGAGTTTTTATGTCCATGAGAGAAAGCTGTGTCATCGTCGATGAAAATGGGCGCATTGTCGATATGAACCAGAAAGCAAAGGAGATGTTGCCATTCTTGAATTCAGGCGTCATAGGAGAGAAGGCTCTAGATGTGTTTTCGATATTTCCTTCTCTCATCGAGGCTATGATACATCCTAAAGAACAGGAAATGGAATTGAATGCTTCCTCTGTTGGTGGACCAGAATGGATTCTGGCTAAGATATCACCGCTGAATGATGATCGTAAGGATAGCATCGTCTATGCTATTTTCTTCGAGGACACGACAGAACGACATCGCATGCTGGAAAGTCTTCAATACTACGCGACTCGGGATGATCTTACGGGTCTCTTCAATCGTCGCTATTTCTATGAAGCAATTAAGCCTGGCATCGAAGCGAGCATAAATAAGGTTTCTGAAGTCAGCATTATCATGATCGACATCGATTCATTCAAAGAGGTCAACGATGCATATGGCCATGCGCTAGGCGACAAGGTTTTGCGTTCTTGTGCTAAGGTTCTTGCGGCGAACATAGAGTCAGAGTCAGATGCGATCATCGGTCGATTCGGGGGAGATGAATTCATTGTCTTCATGCCTGAAGCGAGTCTAGAAGAGGCTCAGAGAATAGCGGAAAAGCTTAGGCTTTCAGTTGTAGCAATGCCTATTCTCGAGGAAATTGAACGACCTCTTCATATCAGCGTTGGTGTTGCAGCTGGTCAAATAGAACGTTTTGAAGAGATAGAAATGCTTATCAGTAAGGCAGATGATGCGATGTATAAGGCAAAGCGTAGTGGTGGCAATCGAGTATGCACCTAGGGTTTGATAAAATTATCTTGTGATGATAGAGGCCAAAGAGAAGCCAAAGACAGAATGCCTAATCTTGAGTCTTTCGATCAATATCGATGCTCATGGTTTGAAGCAGATTGTCGATGTCCTGAACTATCGTTTTTGGGTGAATCTTGCCGCGGTATTCGATAATATGATCGTAGTATCGAAATGCCTGGGCAATAATAGCGCCAAATCTTCCAGGGAAACGCAAGCCTGACATAATGGCAGCCTTAGAGAGGTACATTAGCCCTTCAAAGGTGAGTGCCTTGGAGAATCCATCTATAAGAGCGAATTCCGTTATAACGAATGGGCCGATTTTGAAAAGCACACGTCCAGATGGAATGAGCAGATTGGCTAGGATGATTCCCGCTATTACTGCAAAAGTCGAAATCAAAGAAAAACGCTTCCCACTAATCCATGTCCAGAAAACGAACAGGATGAGATATAACAATTTTAAAACAATTCCTTTCTGGAGCAAGAAAAAAATCGCAATTGCAGCACCGAGGACCGCAGCTATCCAGGGCTCCATATATTTTTCATAGCGTTCACGGCGGGCTATGCGCGCTTGATTTTGAATGCTTTTTCGCATAGATGCTTTATTCTCGGCTGTTTTGCCTGAATTATCTATCGATTTTTTATCCGAATTGTTATCTTCGGTTGCCAATTCTGAGACTATTAGCCTTTCCCCGACTTCGCTATTTTTCTGATTATTGATGAATCGGGCATTGCTAATTCCCCTTGCACTGGCATACCAATGCGAATTTTCTGCAAAGAATTCCGCAAAGAAACCCATTAGAGTGCCAGTTATAAGCCCTGTAGTTAGAAAAAGAGGCGCAATAAGCCAAGCCGCTTCCCCAAAGATCACATATCGCGCCATCAGCATTTGAATGGTATTCGAAGCCATGGCTCCTGATATCGAGACTCCTATAAGGGAAATTGCTCCTTTACCAAGCTTTCTAGTAGTTTGCATTGCAATAGCGGCTATCATGGTTCCGCATAAGCTAAAAAGCGCAACATACGAGAAGAGAGTTCCAGACACGATCGACATGCCAACCACTTTTGTGGCGGCCAATACCATAAACCACTTGAAAGGCAGAATATCTACCGCTAGCAGAATTGGCAAGTTTGCTATGCCAATCCTCATAAAAGGCAGAGGTTTTGGCAACATATATTCTATTGCTGATAAGAAAAAGCAGAAGGCAGCAAGCAAGGCCGTTAAGTCAGCTTGATTTACATAGCCCAGGGATGTCTGTCCTCTGGAAGGCGTCTGTTCCAGAGAGAAATCAGGGGGCGCTTCCAGGGCAGATGGCTCTTCTGGGCTAGTATGCGCTCGCATCCACACCTCCGACATCCTTGCTGTTGCCACTGCTTGTTATACGCACGAATACCTTGTTGGGAAGACAGGCTATCCATTGATTTGGTTCAGAGATAGCGCCGGCAAGCACACAGAGCTTGTTGTTGCAAGGTGATTCGGTGATGCTTGCTTTGCCATCATGAATGTGTACGGAAGTCATGCCCAAAGGACCTGATATCTCATAGTCTGCATCTTTATTGAGAGGGGCTATAAACTCGCCCTTTTCTCCTGTCATTTCGACATAGCGCGTGCCGCTCTGGCGATCGAGCACAAGGAAAGCTGTTCCAACAACTAGCAATGCAGCTAGCGCAAAGATAAGGATATCTAGAAATCGAACATGCACTCTTGAGGCTAATTTCATGAATGCCAGTCGATTTTCGAGGAATTGTGAGAGTCGAAACTCAGACTAATCGCAACAATCGTCGTCGCAACAGCAATCATCGTCACATTCGTCGTCGTATTCTCCATGTACATGGCCATGCTCCAACTCTTCTGGCGTTGCTTCGCGGACATCGACGACTTTGACATCGAAATGAAGGGTCTCGCCAGCCAGAGGATGATTCGCGTCGAGTGTGACTTCTTCTCCATCCACATTTACGATTGTGACTATCAAAGAGCCGTCCTCACCATGTGCCTCGAATTGCATACCAGCAGCTACCTCCACATTGTCGCCAAAATCCTTCTTATTGACCTTGAAGACGAGAGATTCATTTCTTTCTCCATAGGCATCGACAGGAGGAATACTGCAGCTCAGGGTTTCGCCTGGGATTTTCCCTTCGAGTTCTCGTTCCAGCCCTGGGATTATGTTATCATTTCCATGAAGATACACCAGAGGTTCGCTTCCCTCAGATGAATCGATGATTTTACCGACATCGTCGCTTAGAGAATAGTCGATGGTAACGACGCGATCTTTCTTAATTTCCATTGCAATTCCTTTTTAAAGAGCAAAAATACTTCCACCGCATATAGAATGCGCATTTCTTGAGCACGAATCACATACATCAGGTGTACATAAATAGTCATGCTCAAATCAGAATTATATTATAATGAATTACTCTCTTGTGCGGCAATGGAGTTAAGCCTAGAAAGGTGCAGAAGAATATTGTTCACAGGCGATGAAGTCGCGGGCATAGAAATATTCGTAACTAGCGCTTCCTTAAATGCCGATAATAATCAAGGATTTATCTGCCCATGGAAGCAAAAAAGAAAACTCAACCAAAAGCCTCGGTCGTCGTGGCCAAGAAACCTACAGGGCGCCGAAGTTCGTCAGCCTCGATAAAGGGTTCTACAAAAGGTTCTACTCTTAGAAGCGCTAGAGGAATAATAGCGCTCATATTTTTCATCGCTGCGCTTTTCTTGCTTATTTCTATGCTTCTATGGTCATATCTGC
>JAKJFY010000436.1:0-525 GCA_022704665.1 Spirochaetota bacterium
AAATCACATTTTGATAAAAAATGACACTTTTGGTTTCTATATAATTCATGACAATTCTTGATTATATCAAATAATGCTCACATCTTAATGTTTTTAATCTATGCTTGCTTTTAGGGAGCTAGTAATGTCAGATCTGCGTCAGCTTTGGTTGCATGTCAAGAGAAAGAGAAGCATCGAACGCTATCTAACAGCCAGAATATGAATCAGCAGAATTATGAATCACTCTTTAGATAATAATAACTCATAAAAGCTCTATTCTGATGACAGTGTCTCTTGGGTCGGGCAATGGATATGTAAATTCTGGGGGTTCAGCCAGGCTAGTGAATTTCTCTCCAGGGAAGAGGCTTGTATTCCATGCACTAGCAATTCTCAGTTCGCTTTCATCTCTGAGAAGGCACATTCTTTTTATGTTGTATTCCTTCAATCCTGATAGATAAAGAGGGCCGATAGGGGCTTCTAGAACATGAGCATAGAGGTTTTTCCCTTGACGCGTATACCAACCCCATTCTGGCTTTTCAATACTTG
>JAKJFY010000437.1:0-524 GCA_022704665.1 Spirochaetota bacterium
GCGACCTTGGGTACAAGTCAGGAATGAGTTGACGCACAGGGCTAGGGAAACTAGAGGGTGGTGAAGGTAGGTAAGAATGATGATTAAATAAAAAGGCCTGGCGACGACCTACTCTTCCACCTTTTGGCAGTACCATCGGCGTTGGAGGGCTTAACTTCCGTGTTCGGTATGGGAACGGGTGTGGCCCCTCCACTATAGTCACCAGGCTATAATTTTCATTCTGGCAACGGGTGCTTGTTGCACTCGTTGGGGTTGCGCAGGGCACTCAAGAGCGCTTAGCGCATGGTAATACAGGAAAGACAAAGATCTACTTTGTAAAAGTCACTCTTCACAAGGAGTATTTACATCTAAGAGTGAAGGATAATATGGTCAAGCCTCACGGTAGATTAGTACTGGTCGGCTCCATGCGTTACCGCACTTCCACCTCCAGCCTATCAACCAGATAGTCTGTCTGGTACCTTAAGGGGGATTTAATCCCCGGGGATGGTTCATCTTGAGGTGGGCTTCCCACTTAGATGCTTTCA
>JAKJFY010000438.1:0-524 GCA_022704665.1 Spirochaetota bacterium
CAATTTTTTGAAGCCTTATGAGATTGAGTATATGCACACAAGTGGTCATGCTGATTTGAAAACACTAAAGACAGTTTTTGAAACAGTTAAACCCAAAGGTGGTATAATACCTATTCACACAGAAGCACCTGAAAAATTTGAAGAATTATTTAAAGAACAAACTAATATTATTCCTCTTCATGATGGAGATGTTTTTGATGTAAAATAAAAATAGATTAATAATGATAAAAAAGAGTGAACGGCTAACAAAGGCTATATGTGTAATCTGTCACGGTTAATGACCCGCTCTCGTCAGTTTTACTAACCTTGGGTCGTCAGTTTTGGTGACCCGCCCCCTGGAACAATTTTTGGCGAGACCTTTGAAGCTATACTAACCTGCATTCCCGCGAAATTATACCAAGCAGGTTATTAACTTATAGCTTTATAAGAAAATAATATTTGACATCTTCTTATCATTGGTATACAATATATCAATGAGGGGAGATTGTCATGCCACAGAGAATCCAGATGATCCATGGTGTACC
>JAKJFY010000439.1:0-523 GCA_022704665.1 Spirochaetota bacterium
AGCGCAAAGTACTTTGAAATGTAAAGTATTAATTGCAAACTTTTGGAATTTTCTCAGAAGCTACCCATTTTTATGATCTTTAAGGTTTAGAGAAAATCCTGTGAATCATAACCCATTCAGTCAATCCTGTCGAATGATTTTTGTCCATCGTAATGGACAGAAGCCTGCAGAAAGCTCAATTGTCCATCGTATTTAGCACCAAGAGCCCTTTATTCCAATATCCCAAAATTGTGTCCATCTCCTTGTTCATTATGGAATCTGGCATTTTCAACTGTGGATTAGCGTCGTACCAGGCTAGCGAGCGCCGAATGCCCTCTCTAAAGGTAATCTGCGGGCGGAATTCAGGGACGAATCGTCTGATCTTGGAATTATCGAAGAGCACTGATACAGCCTTGTCGCCAAGGAGCCCCGCTCCGCGCTCGGGATTTATTCTGGCAATGTAATCTGAAGGGACATGAACGATTCTCGGGCTGACTCCAAGCTCTTCTGCAATAATCGTGTGTATTGCATCCCAGGTGAGATG
>JAKJFY010000440.1:0-523 GCA_022704665.1 Spirochaetota bacterium
CAAAGAGAATTCATGAGAGACTCAAGGAAGAATATCCAGAGGATTATCAGTGTTCCTATGCCCTAGTGCAAAGGTATGTGAAGCAGTACAAAGAAGCGAAGCAGGGACGAGCCATAGATAATGGAATTAATATTGTCACTTAACTGACAATATTTTGCTCAATTTGGTCAATTTATTGATAATTATTCGATTAGCCGCGATACTTGCCGTATGCATTGGAATTGAGACGGGAACGCGAATAGGCCGATATCTATCGCGAGATCGAGGCGTACCTCGTCTTTGGGCTCTATCCCGAGGTACTTGGCCTGGGTAGCGCCGCAGAAAAGAAGGCATTTATCATCAAAAGAGTTGGGACTTTTTCGGGCAATCTCAGGAGTGAAATAAGTAAGAGCGCTAAATATTATTTCTGCGATGTGGGTGTGAGGAATGCGGTGATCAACAACTTTAGGCCTATCCAGCTGCGCAACGACGTTGGCGCTTTGTGGGAGAATTTCCTAGTGATGGAACTCTTAAAAAATATGAG
>JAKJFY010000441.1:0-521 GCA_022704665.1 Spirochaetota bacterium
TTGAAGGCCCAGCACATAGTTCTTGAATGGCATTTTTCTCTGTGGATTTAGGCTTCCTCCGAGCAATTTGGCCAGTTTTTCCTGTTTTCCGAATTCCTCAACAGCACTATCATATTCTCGAGTCACTTCTTCTCGTCTGGAAAGAAGGCGACGAATCTGATCGAGTTCTGATATGAAATTAGCACGCTTGTCGCGTAAATCCGATATCGCCAATTCAATATTTTTCTTTCCCTCAAATAGAGTGTCGAGCTCCTCTCTAAGGGCTTTTTCTTGTTGTTCGAGATAAAGGGGCTCGAGCATTTCCTCATGTCTAGGCTGCTCGCCATTTTCTTTCTCGCGTTCGAGCGATCGATCTGATCGATCTACTGCTAGATTTGGGGCTTGATTGAGTAGAGTCGAGTTGAATGAATTGAATGAGTTGAATGGGGACAGAGCCTGCGACCGTGCAGCGAGCACTTCATAGGATGCACGAGCTTCAATATAGGATTGTCGGAATGCCGAAATCTCCTTTGCCTCTTCTT
>JAKJFY010000442.1:0-518 GCA_022704665.1 Spirochaetota bacterium
CAGGATCAACAGGCCTGCAAACAGTGATATAAATTTCATGCAATTCATAAAATGTCGCCTCAATCATGAAGATACTAAATTTGACATAGATGCATCTGCAGGTCTATAATTATGATTTTCAAGTTGATTTTCTTGGTTTAAATAGATTTTATTGCTGTCTCTTTCCACTTCATTTAAATAGTGGGTGACGATTATTATGGTTTTATCCTTCTTTAATTCATTAATTACCTCGTTGACAAATCTTCTTGAATCTATGTCTATGGACTTTGTCACTTCATCAAGAAGGATTAGAAGGGAGTTCTTCTCAATCATTCCATCCCACCAAATTGTTTAACGCCGCTTTCTCTGACCCTATTTTCATAGAGTTATGACAATATATGAACCTTTCGATATTATGTATCATCATTTATCTCAATAAGAAATTTAATAAGCTTACAGCATAACTCTGCCGAAAGCTTTGGCGAAGAAAGCATTGGCCCCTTCTCTGCGATCGATTTCATTGAGAGCGCCGCCTCTGT
>JAKJFY010000443.1:0-518 GCA_022704665.1 Spirochaetota bacterium
CGGCCGCCATCTTGTCGACAAGCGTGCTCTTGCCCGATCCGGGAGGGCCGGTGATGCCGATCACATGGGCCCTGCCCGTGTGGGGGTATATCGCGGCGTACGCGTCCTCAAACCCTGATCGACGGTCCTCTACGATGGATATGAGCCGGGACACCGCGCGGATGTCGCGTGCCAGCGCCCGGCTCACGATCTCCTGCCAATCCATTCCGATGCCTACCTCTTGATGTTCTCGCGTATGAACTTCACCGTGTCGGCGGCATCACTCTGGGGAACAGGTAGTTGTGGGCCCCGGAGAGAATGGACATGGCCACAACATCCACGTCTTCCTGAATGGCGGCCGCGACAATCTGCTCCGGCGTCTGCCTAAGGCCTGTGTATATCACTTCCATGCCGGCGTCGCGCAGGGCGCGCGCGACCACCTTCGCGCCCCGGTCGTGCCCGTCAAGGCCGGGCTTGGCGACGAGGACTCTGATCTTCCTTCCCTCATCCATCGTGTCGCTCTCCCCCTTCCTAGTAGG
>JAKJFY010000444.1:0-515 GCA_022704665.1 Spirochaetota bacterium
CAGGCGCTGAATCTTCCCGTAATAGACAGTGAAGAATCCAATGGCGGGGGAAATAATCAAGGAAACGCAGATACTGAGGCAGATGCCGAGATCGCTGCTGAGTAGATGCTGAAGTAGATGCTGAAGCAGATGCTAATGCCCAAACTGAGGCCGAGCCCAGAGCCGAGATCGCTCCCCAAGAAGGCGCGCCCAGAGAAGCCGCCTCAAAAGAAGTCGATGGTTCAGAGCATATACCAGACTCCAAGCTCACAATTCCCCCGCTCGACCGAGAACGAATTTCATCCGAGAACTACTGGGTCATGGCCTTTCACCTGGCAAGATCGTATCAAGGGCTGGGACAAAATCAGACTGCAGCGAGCCTCTTTATCGAACTCGTTCCACTCTCTTTTTCCGAAGCTGATTCGGACTCTGCGCTATGGTATTGGCTAGATATCACAATGAAATCTATTGTGACAACAAGCATGATACTCGATGATCTCGGAGAGGAAGACGCAAATGCCCTGCATGCTGAACGC
>JAKJFY010000445.1:0-513 GCA_022704665.1 Spirochaetota bacterium
ATAGTCAAGACAAGGTATGTCCTTAAAGCATTCATGACGCCTTCAAGGGGTATCTACGATGCTTCAAATTGAATGTTCACAAAATGAACACTCAGTTTATATACGAAGTATTGTCAAGATGCAAGGGGTCTTTAAGGAATTTTTAATGAAATGAATGCGATACGACCTGACAAATCCCGTCAAAGGGAATTAGTTTCTCGCTTTTTTGCGAATTTGGCGCGGACTTCTGGATCAGCGATGAGTTTTTGGAGTGCCTGTCGCGCAAAGGCTAAAAGGAGGCTCGCAAATCCCCCCGCGAGCGTACCGACAACGCACATATTAGCGCGAGCGGGCTCGCTCTTTAGTTCAGGAGGGACCGCGGGATCGATTACTTCGACAAAGACCTTCTCTGTGGCGTCTTGTAGACGCAGATTCTCAACACTGGTCAAAAGGCTTCCATAGATTTTCGTCGCAAGCTCTAACTGCGCTTGCATATTTGCATACTCGAAGAGCGCTTTCGGCGTCTCTGTCATG
>JAKJFY010000044.1:0-11657 GCA_022704665.1 Spirochaetota bacterium
ACTTCACCCTTCACATACACAGATGCATACCCATAAGGCACCACTACCCTGTCAGATGCCCTCAATACTACATCTTCCTTAGCTTCATAGCTGTACAGTATCCTCTCTATGTCTACCCCTATCCTCTCAGTCCCCCTCACTATATAGCTATGCGCTAAATCCCCTTGCTCAGAAAACCTCTCCTTCAATGGCCTAACTACCTGCGATAGTAACTGCCCCTCCCTGTATACTACCCTCACTAACCCATATGCTTCCTTAGCTCCTACAACACCTTCCGTACCTTGACCAGTAACACTACTCCCTTGTACCCCTCCAGACTGCAAAATAGACGTACCACCTGCCTTACTGGCTAGCCCTGCTTCCGTTCCTTCTACCACTTCCCCTATAACTACATTCCCAGCCTTTATCGCACCCTCTATGTACACTATGGGCAAATACTCTTCCCTACTCGCTACCCTTATACTGTCCCCATCCTGTAAACTAGGTAGCTCCTTACTCCCTAGATCAAATACTATGCTCTCACTCTCTGGCTTCTCCTCTGTAGCCCTCCTAGTCAACACTACCATGTCACTCTTAGCACTCACCCCTAAACCATCCCCATAGTAGCTTATTAACTCCTTAAGCCCCTCTCCAGGCAAAAGCTGATACGTCCCAGACCTCCTCACCTCCCCACTCACACTTACCCTAAGACCTGCCTTCCTTACCTCTACCTCATCTCCAGGCCTCAATAACGGATCCTCCCTTAAATCCCCCTCACGCTCCGCCTTGAAGAGATCGTAAGCCGCAACTTTTCCATTCGATGAGGAAACCTGCACATCTCGAAGCGAAGAATACGCAAGCAGATTCCCAGCCACAACTTCGGAAAGCCTTGTTAGCCCCCATGCGGTGACAATAGAAGTCGCCTGAACCTGCCCCTGCACTTTAATGGGAAAGACACCAGTAGAAACAATTAAAAGGCTTGGCGATGATTGTGGGTATGCTGCCACGACCTTACTCTCCACAAACGCTTTGAATGCGCGGAAGGTCATGCCCGACGCAGAGACCTTACCAAAAAAGCCCAGATTTACTGTACCATCTCCTTCGACGACGAATCTTAGGGTCTCTATTTGAGAAATGCGCATATAGCTGAGGCTATACACATCGCCTGGCGTTACAGGATATTCTGCTGTTGCCATGGCTATTTGGGCTCTAGTCGTTAAATCAGGAATAGAGGCTTTTGTTTCTCCTGCCTGTATACTGCCAGAAGCCGCACTTGCTTGGATTGAACTCGTAAGACCAGAAGTACCAAGAGCTTGAGCCATGATTGATTGTGAACCGATAATTGAGCATAGCAAGACCAATATAGTGAATACATGAACTAAGTTATTCGCTCTGTATGCCCTTAACCTATTTATCGAGATAATTGGCCTGTCTTTCGAGATAAAAAGAAACTGCTTCATTTTCTGTCCTTTTGCCTTCATAGAGAATCTTTCATAGAGATCGATAGTGAATAGAAAACCTATCGCACTATATCCATATCGTCTAGCGCGACAGGGATTACATCATATAGAGAAAAATATTCGATAAGACTCTTACTTTACGGTAACTTCACATTCGGCCTTGCATTGCTTGTCGTCTTTATCTTTACCCACGGTGGTAACCGTAATAGTGGCGACACCAATTTCTATGGGGAAAATATAACCTAATGGCTCAATGGCACATCTCACTATGCTTTCATCACTAGACGAGAATTCCACTTCTTTAATCGAAGCCCCATCAGGAAATATTGTCCAACTAAACTGATATGGACTATTTACGTTCAATTCAATCTTATCATGATCAAGGGTGACTTTTTCTACAGGTATTTCTGCTGCAACTACATCGCATGTGGCTTTATGACCGCCATCGTCTGTTGTCACTGTTATCTTTGCTCCACCCTTTTTTATTCCAGTCACATTGCCATCCTGATCTACCTCTGCTACTGAATCATTATCCGATTCCCAACTCACACCTTTATCTGTAGCATTTTTTGGTTCTACAGTTGCGGTTAGCTTCCTTGACTCTCCTACTGCTAGCCCCATGCCGCTTTTGTCAAGTTTCACTCCAGAAACGCTCACTACTTCTGGTATCTTATTCGAACAGCTCCCTATAAGAACACATAATGTAGTAGCAAATATTAAGAGTGCCATGATCTGTCTTTTCATATCATACCCTCCAATTATCTATGCGGATTTTATTCTATTATCGACTATTATGGAGTTTTATATAAATTTTTCTCAAAAAGGGGCATGAAATAATAGCATTAGGAATCTAGCTCTTATAGCTTCTGAGAGTTTCCATTTTCACAATAAAATATCGCATAAGCCTGTTCATTGTTATTGGCTTACCCGACCTATAACCCGGGTTCCTCTCCCTTGCTTATAGCCTTGAATCTGGCTACCGCTTCTGGGTCGCGGCGGATTTTCGAGATAGATTCAAAGACAAACACAAGGAGGATCGACACAAAGAATGCCGCAAGGGTTGCCACGATGCAGATCATGCTTCGCGATGGGCCCGACTTCAGGTCTGGCACTTCCGCCATTTCGATAATCTGAAAGATTGGTTCCTGGCCTTCGGCGTTCAACTTGGCTACCTCGTACTGTTGGGTGAGTATCTTGAAGAGCTCGGTCTGAACTGCAAGATCCCGCTCGAGCTTGGCATATTCGAAGGCTATGGTTGGCAGCTGCTGCTGGCTTGGCATAACCTTAGAGCCCGAACCGGAGCCTGTCTCGATTTCCTTGATCTTAGCAAGGAGCGCGTCGCGTTCGTTGTTGAGCTGCGTGAGCATTGGGTCGTTGATCCTGGCGACTTTCTTATAGTTCTCGATCTCCATCTCCTTTAGAATGAGCTCTGAGCGAAGGCGCGCGAGAATTGTAATCTGCTCTGTTGCAAGCGCTTCTACCTGAACCACGCCATACTTCTTCTGGAATTCCTTGACCTGAGCCTCGAGATCGTTTATGGCTGCTTCGACATCCGCGAGCCTTTTTTCCAGAAGGACCTTCTGCTGGATTGCTCGGCTACCGCTGAGCTCTGCAAAGCGTCCGGATAGGATATTGACGGTTTCGTCGACTACCTGTTTGGCAAAGGCCGGGTCTTTATCGGTAAATGAAATCGTGAAGATATTCGACTTTTCATCGATGGTGGCCTGTAGACTATTTGAGATAGCTTTTCTTATTTCTCCGACTTTCGGATCCTTCATCATGTAATGCTCAGAAAAATTGAACTTATCGTTTAGCCTATCGAGCGTCGTGTTGGAAGTGGCCAATACCTTTGCAAGCTGCTGATTCGGATTGCCGCCTGCTGAAACACCGGCCATGCTTGCAACACCAGACAGCCCCGAGGACGAGAGCAGAGACGATAGGCTGCTGGAAGTTCCCGATGTGATGAGCATCGTTGCTTTAGGTGTGTAGACATTCGGCAGATAGCTCTTATCCGGAGGCAAGAGCAGCGAACCCAGAGCATAAGCGAGCGAGCCAAAAGCCACAAGCCCTGTGATCGCGATGATGAGCCACTTTCGTTTCCAGAGCACTGCAACAAGGTCGAGAAGGCTGATCTCATCGCTATCTTTGTTTTTCTCTTGGCTGCTCTGTGCAACCTGAGCTTCCATTTCTAATTTCTGATCTGACATTCTTTCCTCTCTGCATTCGCTACTATATCAAATTATCGACCTGCACCACTAGCGTGGCGCTCATTAAAAACCTACGACGGGATGGCAGGATGATACTAGATGAACATGATTTTTCATAAGACTTCTTGCAGCTCTTTGGGCACAGCGGGCAGGTCTTTGAACCACTTTTGATATAGCCTACTGTGGGGCGCAAAGAGCACGATGATGGTGAGGATGATGATTTTGAAATAATTGGCAAGGGTACGATGGTGAACCCACCAGACTTCGAGTTCGCCTTTGTAGGGGGCGATGATGGTGTCGTGGAAGTGGTCGCGGTCGGCATCGACATGGTCGAGGATGGCTTCTTCGTCGCGGAAGACGATGGAGGCGATACCGGAGAGGCCTGGCGGGACTTTGTCGATCTCGCGCTTAACCGTGTCCGAATAGAGCTCGTAGTGCTGGCGCGCCTGCGGCCTGGGGCCAACCACGCTCATCTGGCCAATGAAGATATTGGCGAGCTGTGGCAGCTCGTTGATCTTGGTCTTGCGTAAGAATCTTCCCATGGGGAGAATGCGCGGATCGTTCTTCTGGGTGAGCACGCCGCCAGGCAGATTAGGGCTATTTTTAAGCATGGTGGCGAATTTTAGCACCTTGAGATCCTTGCCGCCTCTTCCAACGCGCGGCTGGAGGTAAAAGATGTAATGTTCGCCGGTGAGTTTGAGCCCAATCATGATGGGAATCATAAAGGGAAACAGCACAATCATGGCGAGCGACGAAAAGACTATGTCGAAAAAACGAATCAACGCGACCTGCAGCATCACATTCTCCCATCGAGGAATTTGCCGGTCTCTTTGTGGGCAAACTCTGGAATCGTCACGTTGAAGAGCTCAATGAGCTCCTCGCGGGTCCATGAGCCACGGCTACGCATGGCGCTAATGGTGTCCTCGAAGTGGCTCAGCGCTGTGGCATCGTACGCGGGCTTATTCTTGATGACACCGATTGAATTAAATCGATCCATATCGAGCATCTCGCGCTCCGTGTAGAATTGCTCAAAGTCCTTTTCGCCAGTTGTGTCGCTTGTAAAGAAATAGACGGGCCATTTGTGCTTTGCCTTGAGCTGTGCAACGCGCGAGCGCGCCTCATCTTCGCTCGTGCATTCGACGGCTTCATAGCCGCGACTTGCAAGGTAGCTCACGGCGATCTCGCTAAAGGTGAGAAGATTTTCCTTTGGATCGAGCTTGGGGAAAAAGAGATCGCGATTTTCACCCAGGAGCGCGGACATAAGGCAGAGCTCGCCTGATTCTTTGGGTGTGACGAAATAGCGGCGCACATCGTTGGGCGCAGAGAGCGGCTGGTCTTTTTCCATCCGGCGATTGAAGCCATATAGCAGGCTGCCATCGGAGAAGGCGACATTGGCAAAGCGTGCCGTGGAGACCGGGACTTCGAGGCTACGGCGCATGAGGAAATACTCCATTATGCGCTTTGAGGCGCCCATCATGTTGACGGGATTTGCAGCCTTGTCGGTGGACACGCAGAAATATTTGCGGCTGCCCATAGCCGCGGCCTGGCGCATCGTCTTGTCGGTATTGAAGATATTGACATCGACCATGCGCATAAGCGTGTACGGGTCCTTTTCGCTGCGCACATGCTTAAGCGCCGACAGATTGAGCACATAATCGTAGCCTGGGCCATTAGCGATAAAGGCATCGAAGATGTCGCTCCCCGCGTCGATGGCAAAGGTGGCAAATTCGCCTTCGATATACCCGAGCGATGAGCGAATATCGCGCACGAGCTCCACCATGTTGTTCTCGGAGATATCAACCACGTGGAGGAGCTTCGGCCTTCGGGCGAAAATCTCTTTGCTGACCGCCTGACCGATCGAACCCGCACCGCCGATCACCAAAAAGCGCGAACCTTGGACGAGCGATGAAAGCGTTTGTTCGTGGGCTGCGATGTCAGCGGCAAATAGCTCCCTATCTCGGCCTATCAATTTGAGCATAGCATCCATAAGAACTCCAAAAAAAATAAAGCAGCAAAGTTAAATGCTATTCATTAAATTGCAATAATAGAAACGTTTAGCGACTGATGTTGATCCCTGCTCAGCCTATTTCGCGCTCAAGCGACTCTAACAACTTCAATAAAATCTCAGATCTAACAGGAGCAGATGCAAGGAAAACCTGGGATTGAAGGCTCGTTCCTTCTCGGACCTCAATCGATAAATATTTATCAGCCATGGAGACCGAGTGACTCTTTAAAACTTCACTCTCTCCCAGATACCGTATCTTAAACCGAAGGCCAAAAGGAACTATCTCCGCCTTAAGGGAAAGGGGAGCAACCTGTGCAAGTGATTTCAAAGAATCTGGAATAGTATAAGCAACCGATCCTAGAAACAGGCGCTCAAAATTGAATTTTAAATGTACTGTACATTGAACTTCATCAATCTCAATTACTGATTGCAGGGGGCGACTTTCGTGTCTAGTTTCAAACTTAGAAATAAGAGCTATTATACTGCTCATCAAGAATTTTGCATCCTCAGAACTACCGCCGATAGTTACTATTATTCTTCGTTCCTCTATCACGATTCGATCGATAATTTTTGTTTTTCCCTCTATAGCTATTTTGCCGAATGAATATACAAGACCAGGATTACCGGATGGAGTCGGCATATTCAATCTCCCGCAACCAAATTGATTCGCGATTGTTGCCGAGAATGAATCGGTCATTAAGGACATAAAATCCAACGCGTCTACTGGAAATATATCGATCAACGTCGATCGAATATCGATCAATTGCATTATTAGGCCTCTTCTTGTGAAACGTTAGTTATCCTTTGTTCAGGTACCGTAGTATCGACTTCATAATTTTCAAAATCTTGAGAATGTGAAGCCTTTGCCCAAAAAGGATTCTGCTGGTTAGGACGCTGAGTTAAATTGTCGGTCACTTTAAGTTGGCCATTTATTATCAAGCACAATTTATCAATTACCGCTTCGATGGAATCAGCATAAAGGTTTCGCTCGATAAGCGAGGTAAGAAATTGATTTAGTGAGCACCCTTCTTGACGAGCCTGTATAGCTGCCATTCGATGAGTTTCCGGAGACAATCGGAGGGAAATATTGCCTTTATATTCCCTTTTGGAAAGGGGAAGAGGAATATCTTTCTGTTCATCTCGAAGGATATCAACAGCAGCTTCCACAACTGATTTAATTGCCTCATACGCCGCAGCTGGGGAAGATCCATCAGCGCTCAGATAGGGAAATTCCGCAACGGTGGCAATATATGCAGCATCCTCTTCCGAATAACTGATATGATACTCATATTCTTCGATGCTATTTTTCATTCGCACTCCCTCGTCTTTGCAATAGCCTTGCGACTTGCTTCTGCTGATACTTCTTTGCATCATCAGACTTGCCTGGCTGAATATTCACTAGCTGCATTGTGCAAGGATCTTCATATATTCTATGGCTACCGCTCTGCCTCTTAAAAATAAAAAATCCATCACAAATTGATTTTAACTCCTCATATTTGAGCATTGCGCTCTCAAGACGAGAAATAGTTGCATGTATATCATCCTCCCGAGACACAGATAGTTCTCCACTATAATAGCACTATTGCTATCACCTAACAAGGGCTATAGCAAGATTTTTATTGTTTCATAACTCTAACGCGATGAACGTTGTTTGTTGATTCAAAACCAGGAAAGAATTGAACAAATGCACCGGTACTTTGAAACCTCTATCACATTACACTCCAAGGTTTTACCCTTTGCACTTGGGCAAATTCTTTTCGAGCGAATCGCAGACAAGGTCGACTTCGGTGTCGGTGATGGTGGGGTAGAGCGGCAGGGTGAGTTCGTGATCGCTGATGTATTGGCTTTTGGGGGTGGGGCCGACCTGCGATTTGTAAGCGGTAAAGCTCTGGATGGCAGGATAATGGATCGAGGTCTGGATACCATCCTCTTTCATGAGGTCGATGAGTTTGGCGCGGTCGATGTCCTTATCGAGGAGGATGGGCATGATGTGGTAGGTGGGTGTTCCGCGGTTGTAGTGGCGGAAGGGCACGGAGAGGAAGTCCGATAGGCGATCGAGGCGGTTAAAGTAGTGCGCAACACGGGCAGCGCGCGCGGCGTTGGCTTCGGGGAGCTTGGCAAGCTGAACAAGGCCGAGGGCTGCCCGCACTTCGTCGATGCGGTAGTTAAAGCCGGGCTCGAGCACGTCGTAGGTGGCGGCGCGGCCTTTCATGCGGTCGAAGCTCGCTACCGTCATGCCATGCGAGCGCAAGTTTTTGCACTTTTGGTAGAGCTCTGGATTGCGCGTCACCACCATGCCGCCCTCGCCCACCGCAAGGTTCTTGTTGGAGAAGAAACTCCAGGCCGATACATCGCCAAAGGTACCGAGCTTGCGGCCCTTGTAGGTGCCACCATTCGCATGCGCAGAATCCTCGATGAGCTTGAGATTGTGCCGCTTACAGATGTCGACAATCGCCTCCATATCGCAGGCATAGCCCGCATAGTGCACAATCATCACCGCCTTTGTTCGCGGCGTAATCTTGGCCTCGATATCCGCTGGATCCATGGCCCAATCGGACATTGAGGTGACATCGCCAATCACGACCTTGCCGCCAGAGACCTGGACGGTATTCAGATCCGCAATGAAGGTGAGCGACGGCACAATCACCTCATCCCCTGGCCCTACCCCACACGCGAGCACCGCGATATGCAGCGCCGCCGTCCCATTCGCCACCGCAAGGCACTGCGCGCCTTCACCCAGCTCTTGTGCATAGGCGCTCTCAAAATCGACCGTGCGCTGCCCCATCGTGATCCAGCCGGACTTGAGCGTCTCCAGCACCGCGTTATATTCGCGCTCATCATAATTGAGCTTAAAAAGCTGCACTTTCCATTGAATTGGCTCTGACATAGAAAAACCTCCTAAACCTTATGGCGCAACCCGCCCTTCCAAGGTATTATCGAAAATCAAATTATTATGTTTTTCAAGGAATTCGATCACCTTGTCAGGATGCTTTGTGTCGGTGGGCAAATTGACCACATGCGAGGCCGCAAATACCGCATTGGGATAGCGCTCAGGCTCAAAACCCCAGGCTGACAAGTCGCCAACCACAGGGTGTAAGGGAGAGACAAACCAGTCACCAAGCGGAATCCGGGCCTCTTGTGCGTAGCGGAAAAACGCTTCTCTGTTTTTGACAAAGAGCGGATATTTTAAGAAAAGATGATCGTCGTGGTATTTGGGCTTTACATGGTTAAGACCATAGTCCGCAAGGTACTGGGTATAGACTGCACTATTGGCTTTTCTGAGCGCATTGAGTGCTGGTAGCTTCTGTATTGCTTTTTGCGCGGCCTTTTTTTGCACTTTGCTCATGCCCAAAAGATACTCCTTGGGCATGGTGATACCTTCGATCTCTTCTCCTGACGAAGAGCCGGTTACAAGGTTTTTCTTACTGAGCCAGCGATAGGCATTGACCATCGTGTAGTAAGTCGACGGTGTCACGAGTGAGCGCACTTTAAGAAGAACCCAGAGCATCGCTTGGGTTTTAGGCGATGGCTGTGGCAGCGCATCGGCAAAGGCCTTTACTTTCGGCGCTAGCGACGCGTTATTCACAAGGGCATACCCACCAATCCCTGTGGAAAAGGGTTTATTCCACTGACTCGAGTAAAAGGCAGCATCGCAGTACGAGCCATTAGGCTTACCCTTGTAGGTGCCCCCAAACCCATGCGTACAATCCTCGATGGACCAAATACCGCGCTTTTTGCACAGCGCAACAATCTCATCCACATGCGCCGAAAGACCATAAGTATTTTGACAAAGCACAGCCTTCACTGAAGGAGAAAGTGTCGCTTCCACCAGCTTTGGATTTACAGAAAAACTATCAAGCTCGATATCCACATAAACCGGTTGCGCACCTGTATATAGCACCGCATTCGGCACCACCACACAGGTATAGGCAGGCATCAAAACTTGGTCGCCCTTGCCTATCCTCATGGCGTCGAGAAAAGCATAGAGCGCGACCCGGCCTTTATAGTATGTTATAAAATTCCGATCCAATGCCTTTGAATCACTACAGACAACTTTGTCTATCTTATTACTCATAAATGCTCTTTCATTTTGAGTACGATCTCATTTGTTGGTAAGGTCTCGATAATCTCAAATTGGCCACCCGCCAAATGTGCGCGAAGCGACGCTTTATTCCCAGCACAAACAGTCGACATCAAGGTAAATCCTGAACCTTGAACGCCCTTTGCCATTGCCTCGATCATTTTTTTCCCAATCCCCCTACCACGATATTCGTTCTTGACCACAAAACCCAAAAAACATTGCCTGTTCAAGAAAAACCTAAGAAAAAAAAGCCCTTTCTTCTTCTGAAAGGCCTCTTAAGAAAACTACTATGTCGTTGCTATCCTGAAGGTTGGCATATTTTAAAGCAAAGTTCTGACCAATTGCATAGGATAAGACTACTTCCTTAATCCTTTTAAGTCGAAGAGAATGTGCCCGAACTAAAATGTATCCATTTAGGCTTTCAAAAATATCCCAAAGCCGGAGACAATGAAGTTTTAGCTCTTTCATACTTCTAAGAGCAAACATTGACATGCTCATTTTTATAGCTACTTTTTCTCCTATCGCATCTCACAAACCGGCGAAAGAGCCCCCATCCTTCCTGTTGAGCTTATTCTATTCTCTGTCGTTATTCCTGACTCTTTTCTTCTAGAATATTCCACCTTAATCAGTTTCTATAGTGGTCGTACCTATTTTGCTCAGCCTAGAGAATCTGAGAGTTACCTTACATAAAGATTCATAGGTGGATCTAACTCAGCCATAGCTAAGGAGAATGTCTGATTGTATTCTCTTAAATTTCAATCTGATATCTACTTTGAATCAGTAAAGCCTATATGAATCATATAACTATTCTATTTCTTTTCAAGTTGCATTTTTTCATTCTTCTTGAGCCATTCATAATAAATATAATCATGGTCAAGAGTTCTGACTATTCTGGGCATTCCTATAGACGGGAAAGAAGCTAACGATTTCACATTATACTTTGATATCGTACTAAAGACGCGAAAATTAGCTGCCCAGGCTGAATTTAATTGAATTAAGGACATGTTTTTTGATATCCCTTTGCCTTGATATTCTCTATCAATGATTCTGCCTGTAAAACATTGCTTATTGATAAAACATCTAAGAAGAAAATATCCTATAAGCTTATCTTTATCGAATGCTCCCATCATAAAGTAGGAATGGTTATAATAGAGCCTTTGAAGTGTTCTGATATCAAATTCATGTGGTCGAAAATACCTTAACTGTTCTTCATCCTGGCTGCAAAGAAAATCATGCAGGGCTTTTAGATCGTCTTTCCCTATAAATCTAAATACATATTGAGAACTATATTTCTCAAGATTATCCTTTAAATTATTGTGTAAATCTTTATAGTAACATAAATAAAAAAGCTCTCCATTTGCTGTTTCTATAAAATTCCATATTGCTGGGATTTTATTCTTGATTTTCAAAAATAAAGATACCAATTTTCACTCCTTACCAATGCGCAAATCCTTGCTCTAGAATTATATCAGCTAATACTGATTCACTAAAATCTCTTTATAGCACTTATCAGGGCTATATAAGGATGGAGCCCTTTTGTCAAAACAAACTATTTCTAGAGATTGCATTTTCTTTTTCGAATCTCAGAGCTTTAGGATAATATCTGCCGATCGTTTAGCATTGAATGTGCTTGCCACAAGCTCTTTTGCGGCTATTCCGTACGAGACTCTGTGTTGTACGTCTTTCATTACATTGATACACGCTAAGAAATCGTCAACACTATCACTTTCACAACGGAGCCCCGCCTCACTTTTCTCGAGAAGCAAGCCAACATCCGTGACTGGATCGGTTGCAACTATCACCGGCAATGTAGCGTCAAGATAATCTAACAGTCTCGAAGGAAAATTTGGAATAGTGAATCTATGATCAAGAAAGATAAGGCCTACATCCATAGTTCTCAGCAAAGCCAGGTATTGGTCTTTTGG
>JAKJFY010000446.1:0-512 GCA_022704665.1 Spirochaetota bacterium
GCCATGTCATAAAGTAGCCCCAAGCTTGCTGAAATTCCCGAGGGAGAATCGCTCGTCAGGTCGTAACGGATAGCGGGAATGGCGGTCCATCTACAGATCTCGATATGAGGCTCGATAAAAGCTCCACCTGTAAACCGTTGAGGAGAGCTTTTATCGTTTGTCTTGACGATACTCGAATTTAGACGGTCGTAGCGGAAAGAAGTTCCCCCCTTAAGCTCTCCCTGCCATGGTGTCAGCCAAGAGAATGAGCTGTCTATACCGGTTCGATATGAATGATGTATGTCTGCACTCGAGGTATCCGATTCGAGATACTCGATTCCTCCAGCTTGAGCATATGAGTTTACATCTAGAGCCAGGGCACCGGCGAAAAGAGCATCTGTGCTGTAATGGGCTGAAAGGTTGGCATTCCAATCCTCCTGATGGGCTTTCGGAGTCGGCATATCTTCCGTTCCAGGCACTCCCAATGAGCGATAGTTCACTCTCGCCGTTGTAGATAGCTCTCCGACAGACAG
>JAKJFY010000447.1:0-511 GCA_022704665.1 Spirochaetota bacterium
CCAGCAAAGAGCTTACAAAAGATGCCCATCTAAGTGCGATGTTTGGCCATTTCTTAGCAAGTTTTTCGAGCGGTAAAGACAGTATGGCAATGGTAATTGGTCCAAGCCCCATATAGAGCAAGATTTTTAGTATAATAAGGGGGTGCCATACATAGAGGCCCTTTGCTCCTTCCAGGCTATAATGATAGCCATTTGTCAGAGCGGAGAGGACCAATGCTATCAAAGCCCAGAGCAATACTGTCTTGCGAGAGAGTTCTCCTCTCGTTTTTATCTTTTTTTGCGCCATTAAAATAATATATCAGCAATATATTCCAGCGGTAAGCCATTCTTGGCGTCTTGACTGGCTTTTTTGATGGGAGAATCGAACAATTATCTCTTTTTGCTTGTCTGTAGGGGAAGAGCTGGGTATAATAATATTGCTTCTTAAGAACCTGACTTTTACAGTTGGCGTGCTAAAAATAGCTTATAACCCATTATGCTATAATAAATAGTAAGATTGTCTTTACGATAT
>JAKJFY010000448.1:0-510 GCA_022704665.1 Spirochaetota bacterium
ATACTGATTTCAAAGATTTATTGTTTATAATGGTTGCAAATACTTTTCCATTATTATCTTGTGTGATTTCAATTCGTTGCAAATCGCCAATATTTAGATCACCATCCGATGCCTTTATGACGGCTTCCTTAGCAGCGAACAAACCTGCCAAAGCCTCATTCAAGGAACCAATCATTTCTATATCGTCCACGCAGTCAAGTTCCTTCTTTGTACAAATCTTGTCTCTTAGAGAATGGCCGGAGTGGCATTCTAAGACTCTTTCAAATTCCGAAATGTAAACCAAGTCAATGCCTATCACAATGCGTTCCTCTGTCCTAGAACTCTATGAATAGATATACTAACATGAAAATATCTCAGTAAGACTCTCCGAGCACCTTTCCCATGTGAAGTGCTGAGAAATGTATTTTTCATTGTATCGACACATTACAGAAAGGCTCATCAAGAAAACCACTTTGTCCTTGCTATCATGGAGATTGGCATATTTCAAAGCAAAGTTCTGACCAATTGCAT
>JAKJFY010000449.1:0-509 GCA_022704665.1 Spirochaetota bacterium
TGTATACGTCTAACGTGCGCTTAACCAGCGAGCCTGAGATTGGCGCTAAACTTGCCAGGCGAAGCCTGAACGCAAGTTTTGTGACAACAGGCGAGTCTGGTTCAAGCGGTTGTTAGATGCTTTCTCTAAATCTACCACTAAATATTGCATAATATTATTTATTTACTGGTTACAAAAATGATTACAATCCACAAATCAGAGGGAAGCGGTTGTTAAATTACTTTTTATCAGTTCTTTTACTTGTTCTAATGAAAGCGGTGGCTCAACTCGATGTATTATTGCATGGCAATTTGGACATACTGGTCTCAAATCTTTTATAGGATCTAAAATGTATTCAGCTTTAATATTTGATATTGGTATCAAATGATGCACATGTATCATACCTAATCCAATTCTGCCATAAACTTTTTCAAAGTTGAATCCGCAAATTGCACAATTTGGTCCATAATAGCTTATACAGGCAATTCTTGCATTATTGTTTCTTTCATAGGAAGTTATTGATAATTGCC
>JAKJFY010000450.1:0-506 GCA_022704665.1 Spirochaetota bacterium
AATCGTAGAGCTTATTCTTATGCGCAAAGCTCAATATGATAGGCATCGTCATTGCCGAGAGAAATGCGGAACTTACAACTATCTCGTATGACATCGCTTTTCTATCCCTTCCTTGTTATATTACTTATTACTATTATTGACTATTTAGTAGCTGCTTTGCAAGACCCCTTTATCGATTCAATTCAAGATTTGCCCTTTTCCACTACCGCATTCATGAGAAGCTGCGAAAATCTTATGAGCGGCACTTCCTCGGGTAGACCGATATACTGTTTTATGTCCACTGTATAGCCTTTAATCTCTTCGCTATCCTCGAAATTATCGGCGCAGACCACCACCAGCCCCGCCCAACTCAAATTGTTCTCATCTATTTCGCGCATGAACACTTTAACGCTTTTATAGAAACCTATTCCATGCTTAAGGCAAATATAGTCGAACAAAAAATCGAGCTCCGAAAGACCAACCAATAGCAACGCATCATATCCCTCGTGAACGATCCCTTCTATGAA
>JAKJFY010000451.1:0-502 GCA_022704665.1 Spirochaetota bacterium
AAATAGACATCTGCTTGCTAAAGCATGCAAAAAATCACCTTGACATTAGCACTCAATTTCGGCAACTTGCTATAGTTTGCATTTCCAATGACTAAGGCATATCGATTCGCGCTGTTTTGAGCCGATATTGGCAATATTCCGAAGAAAAGAAAACTGAATCCAAATATTGCTAAACAAATGACAATTTTGTTCAATCTTGATCTCATATCAAGAATTATAATTCTGATTTTTCCGGGGTCAATAGGATATTTAAAAGATTCTTATATGTCCAAGAACTGTCCTAGAAGGACCAAGCGCAGCCCTATATTCTATATTTTAAGACCTTATTTGCTTGGCCGTCTCACATGCTCCGCCACGAATTCGCGATAGGCAGCGTTCTGCTCCATGAGCTCGGCGTGTTTGCCGAAACCAGCTATGCGCCCTCCATTTAAAAACAGCACTCGATCGACATACTGAATACTCGATAGCCTATGAGAAACAGCGATAACCGCAGCCTGCGCGA
>JAKJFY010000452.1:0-501 GCA_022704665.1 Spirochaetota bacterium
GACACTTTTTCTGGTATTCGGTACATTCTTTCCCTTTCAAGTGCACGGGTTTTAAGCCTTTTCGCTAGTTTTTCATGCACTTTATGGGATCATTATATCTTTTATTATATTATTATACAATACTTTAGATTTTATTCAGGAACCCCTACTTATTATTTTTTACAAACGTATATTTGGAATCTATTTTTATCACTAAATTCGCCAAAATCATGATCCCCATACATTTCTATAATCTTCATTCCATTTATCTTAATATAATTTTGAATTTCTTGAGGGTAGAACATTCTCATATCGAGGTCTTCTATCCATTTTTCACCCTCATATTCGTAAAACCATTTTATATGGTTAATTTGCTCTATTGAATCATATTTATTAGTCTCTGTTATCTTCAGCCCTCTTTCATCGATCACTGGATAATGAGTATTTTCATCCCTGCAGAGATATTTTGCGCTTGGTATAAAACAATCCAAAACAAATACTCCATTTGATTCAAGATGATTT
>JAKJFY010000453.1:0-500 GCA_022704665.1 Spirochaetota bacterium
ACTGCTCCAATGTAGGCATCCCACATGTCCATCGTCACTGACTCAAGTTCCTTAAGGCTGTCTTGATGTTCCTTAAGCCACTTTTGCAGTGTTTCTTTCTTTCGTCCATCGAGTATATCGATCACACAGTCCCTCTCTCGGTCATAGAGTACCGTGACATACTCATGACGCTTCTGAAATGAAGTCTCATCGATCGCGAGTGCTCTCACCGGAAGCGATACTCGACGCTTTAGCCCACGCTTCACAGCTCTTTCCATGATTCCTGATGCTTCTTCCCAGCTTATCTTGAGTATCCTCGCAACATCAGAAATACTCGCTACCTTGAGCCATGAAATCGCTATCGCTTCAAAAAGCGCAGTAAAACGTGAACTAGCTTCCGCCCAGGGTATACTCACTTGTTTCACCCCATGATCCTTACAGCAGATCCGAGGAACATCCGCTTCAAGAATCGTCGTAAATCCACAGCTGTCCAAATGTCGCCATCGTCGCTTCTCGTGATC
>JAKJFY010000454.1:0-500 GCA_022704665.1 Spirochaetota bacterium
CCTTGAGCACTAACAAGAACAATAGAAACTAAAGCAATAATAACTGCAATTATGATTCTTTTTTTCATAAAATCTTACCTCCATTTATGATTGATATAATAATATCTAAATTTCCAAAACATTAACGCCTATCGTTTCCTCCTTAAGACGCAAATAGAGCATCGTCCGGCGCTATTTAGCTCTAATTGCCAAACTACACATGCATTGCAAATATGCATGAATCTTTGCCCATTCTATAAGCAATTGTCTAAATTGTAAGTTATTCGTCTTGAATTGTCAAGATGAAAATAGCTTTTGTCATCTAGGAATCAAAAGTGCGCTTTTTTTAAGGATTTAAAGCTTAAAAGTGCACTACTCTGAAGCTGTTTCTAGAAGGAAATCTAAGCATTTGTTGTGGAGAAAGTGCTGTGAAGGAACAGCTTCACCGGAAACAGGTCACAAGGGATCTTAAGATTAGGGTCACCTATGCACTTTCTGCTCAAGCAAAGGAGAAAATAGAA
>JAKJFY010000045.1:0-11378 GCA_022704665.1 Spirochaetota bacterium
GACCACAGCTCTTACAGCGATAACGAGGTACATTTCCAAAACATTTGGTGGAATAGAAGCCTAGACTGACAAACCAGTGGCCTTGTGGAGCAGCCTTATGATTTGGACATTCAGGATTTGGGCAGAAAGAAAAAGAATGCATGCTTACCTTCGTACATTCTCTTTATCGCCCTCCTTCATACATTTTGCTTCAACTTCTTATACAAGGTTCGTAGCAGTAATAATGGTTAACCCAAAGCGATGATTTAGATACAATAGAAGCGAGGTAAAACACATGACCCCACAAGAACTATCCAAGATCGATTATGAAGCCGCTTCTCAGATGATACTCGCCTATACAATCGATGCAAAGAAATACGAAAAGGAAATTGCTGAGCTTAAATCGCAAGCCCAAGAATGGAAAGCCAAGGCTGCAGAAGCGCAGACCAAAGGCGCTTCCGAGCTTTCAGGGGCTGCACTTCAAAGGGCATCGGAGTTGGAATCGAAGGCGCAGCAGCTTTCGGTAGAGCTTAACGCTATCCGTCGCGACATAGAGCAGTTGCGCGAAGCTCTTCCCATTATCAAGGCAAAACAGCGCAGAGTCGATCCTGACCAACTCCTTGCAGAGCTCTCGATGATAGTCGGTTTGGATGCTTTTGGAGAACAGAAAGAGTCTGCTTCCAAGAGCGATTCGACAACTTCGAGCGCTGATAAGGATTCCAGCACAGTAAAGAATCAGGACAGTTCCGACAATAAAAACCCTGCAAGCCCTGTGAACCCCGCAAGCCTCGCTGATCAGGCCCTTGACGATGCCCTCGCTGAGCTTAAGAAAAAAATGGGTCTTCTCTGACTTTGTTTTATGTCATTATTTAATTAAATATAGAGAATTGCAGAATGAAAATGCGCCATTTGCCTTTATTGCCTGAATTCCCTCGTCCGCTTCTTTTTGCACATCGAGGCCTTAACCGAAAATATCTCGAAAATTCAATGGAATCTTTCGAGGCGGCATTTAATGCCGGAGTGCCTGGCATTGAGCTAGATGTCCATCTGACAGCCGATGGGAAACTGGTGGTTTTCCACGATGACACAACTGGCCGTATAGAACAAAAAGTTCAACCGGAAGAGCCTGCTCGCAACTTAGGACTCGAGGCTTCCACTCTTGTCGAGCTCCGATCTCTCTCTATTGGTGCTGATATTCCTCTTCTCGACGAGCTTTTTGACCGCTTTGATGATGCGCTATATTACGATATCGAACTGAAATCTCGCAGCACGGCAGATACAGGCCTTGCTTCGAAGGTTGCGGCTGCGATCCGTTCACATAATCTCGAATGCAATTGCATTGTCTCGTCTTTCAACCCATTTGCCTTGCGTCACTTTCGAAAAGCGGAGTCAACAGTTCCAGTAGGCATAATCTGGAGCAATTCAGACGAACTTTATTGGTTTCTGCGGCATGGAGAAGGTGCACTTATTTCGAAATCGGATTTTCTAAAGCCCGAGCCGAGCTTGTTTGCAAACATGGCTAGCCGACCACCGCTGCATTTGCTTCCATGGTTTAGAGGCTCCGAAGAAAAGCCAATAATTCCATGGACGGTAAATGAGCCTCAAAAAGCCTGCGATCTCATTGATTATGGTGTGGCGGGAATCATATCAGACATTGCGGACGAAATACTTATTCGATTTCGTGCAGAGCACGAGCAAGCGGCAGCCGTCGGCCTACCCCAAAAGCCTTCTTTGAAAGCTTGATTGCGGGTGCAGCCTGCCTGCGCTTGTATTCCGCTTTGGCGGTCATCTCCAGCGTTTTTCGCACGGTGGCGCGATCGAATCCTAGGTTTACGATTTGTTCCATAGAGAGATTTTCTTCTATATATAATTGCAAGATTTTATCCAGCACTTCATATTCTGGAAGAGTATCCTGATCCTTCTGATTATAGCGCAGCTCTGCACTTGGGGCTTTGGCAATAATGGACTCTGGGATGGACTCCGTTTCGCCATTTTCAGCTGATACTCGGTTGATATAGCGAGCGAGTCCGTAGACTTCGGTTTTATAGAGATCGGCGATAGGAGCGAGGGAGCCGTTCATGTCGCCATAGAGGGTACAATAGCCTGTGGCAAGTTCGCTCTTGTTGCCTGCTGTGAGCAGAAGTGCATTGAATTTATTAGACCAGGCCATCAGCAGAGTCCCTCTAATGCGCGCCTGCAGATTCTCTTCGGTGGTGTCATAAGGCTTACCGGCAAAAGGCACGGAAAGCGCATCGAGATAAGCAGTAAAGGGAACCTCTATCGGTATTCGCTCAAGTCTAAGCTTATTTCGCCTGCAGAGCTCGACAGCATCGTCTAGAGATGCCTCGCTCGAGAATCGGCTTGGCATTGCAATGCAGGTGACATTCTGCTGACCTATAGCCTGTGCAGCCAGCACGGCTACCAGTGCTGAATCTATACCTCCGGAAAGGCCCAAAACCACCTTAGAAAACCCAGATTTTCTCAGATAATCCTTAATTCCAACGATAATTGCGCGCTGAATTTCCTCGTATCTATCTTGGCCAGGAAATTGATTCTCTTCGACAAACTCTGCCTTCTGAAGCAAAGAATCGAAGAGCACGCGCCTCGCTTTGCCGCTGACACTGTCGTAGATCAATGCTTCTTCAGCCCATCCGCATATTCCGCGAATGGAAGCATCTTCTCCCATAGCAAAAGAGCGCCCATCGAAGACCAAGGAGTCGTTTGCTCCGACTGCATTGCAATAGAGTACGGGGATCGATCCTGCGCGAACCGCTTTTTCCGCAAGTCTGATCCTTGTCTCGAGTTTTCCGGCAATAAAAGGCGAAGCTGAAGTAACGATTATTATGTCGGCTCCTTGGTCCATAAGTTCCTTTACTGGATCGATTGCATATTTTTGCGAGGCATTAGGCGCTTCCCACCAAAAGTCCTCGCAGATCGCAAAACCGACCTTACCCCATGGCTGGATAAAGAGCTTTCGTTCTTTGGCTGGCTCGAAGTACCGAGCCTCATCGAAAACATCATACGTAGGAAGAAGGGTCTTCGCCTGGGTAAAAATAACCTTCCCATTTTGGATGACCGAATACGCATTGACTAGCGACTTCCCCGCTCCATTGCGGTTCTTGTCTACATATCCCACACCAACTGCGACATCCGAAGGCAATAGCTTCTGAAGCCTTCGAAGAGCAGATATGGAACCCAGCAAGAAAGATTCCTGATCGAGAAGATCCATCGGTGGGTATCCACATAGACATAGCTCAGGAAAAACCACAAGGTCGGTTCTTTCCAAGGCAAGAAACATGGAAAGCATGCGATCCACCATGGCTACTACACGGTCGGTATTACCTTTGAAGTCTCCTATTTTGGAATTGAGCTGAATTAGAGAGATTTTCATCGCTCTCCCCCGCTTTTAATCTTCTTTCGCAGCTTACGAGCGCTAGAGGCATCATATTTCGTGGATCTGGTATGGCTACTGCCACTTGCGCAACCAACGCCTGCCTCTTTTCTTGCCTGAGCCGCATTAGCGGCTTTCCCCGCTCTCGATGCATCTATGAATATAGGCTCTCCTGGTTCTATCTTAAAGTGCTTTTTTGCATAGAAAAGAAATATTAGAGCCCCGATGATCATGATAAAACTTAGAATCTGGCCCATCGAAAAATTGAAAGGAGAGACAAAGAGCGCCGTGGGCGCATCCGGATCTCCGAGAGCTAAAATATAACCTAAGCCCGAATCAGGCTCTCGGAAGTACTCTACAAAGAAGCGTGCTATTCCATATCCCAGAGAATATACTGCCACACCTTCACCTCGATAACTGCGGCGAGGACGCACAAAAAACCATAGTATTATCCATAACACGATGCCTTCGAGTAAGGCTTCGTAGAGCTGGGAAGGATGACGCGGCAGATTTACCATATCATTCATGGACACAATTCGAATTCCCACTTTGCGCGCTATTTCCTGAACCCATTGCTCTTTGGCCGAAAATCGCTCCGCATTCGGAAATACCATCGCCCAAGGCGCCGTGCTGACCTTTCCCCAGAGCTCGCCATTTATAAAATTGCCAAGCCTGCCAAAAGTATAGCCAAGAGGTGCCGAAACTGCGATCAGGTCCGCCCAATCGAACCAATTCCATTTGTGGACTTTGCACCAGATTACGCTAGCGACAATAAGCCCGACAAAGCCACCATGGTAGGACATACCTTGAAAACCAACAAATGCCCCTGATTCATCGAAGGGCCAAAAAATGTACCATGGTTTGATCCAATAGTAATTCGTTGGCTCATATATGAGTGTACCAGCTAGTCTGCCTCCAAGAAGAATCCCGACGATTCCCCAGATGAAAAAGTTCGCCGCCTCGTCTTCGGTCCATGGAGCATCGAGCCGCTTGGATTCTCGCTTAAAGAGAAGCCATGTCACGCCAAATGCAATGAGATACATAAGGCCATACCATCTAAAGGGCAAACCTGGAATTATCTCTGGAGAAAGCCACTTTGGAAATTCAAGCATCGCAACCATCAGGAGACCTCATGTTGATCTTTATGAGTATTGTCCATAATCTCTGTCTTTTCCATGCTCTCTGGATTTTCTGCATCTCTTGCCTCGGGCAGTCTAAACTTAAGCGCATCTATCACAAGCAAGCCCAAAACAACAATATCTAGCAAAATCAATGTAATCATCGATGTAGCAGCCTTTGCCATATCCACAGGAAAGGATCCACCAATATTGCGGATGTAAGCTAGCAAAGCAAGTACACTGAGTATCGGAGAAACACAAGCAATAATAATCGAAGGCATCCTAAGATATTCTCGCGCTCCTGCCTTAACATACTGAATTAAAACTATGTAGACGAATAAGAGATTATACAACTGGAAAATTCGAAGCAACGCCGATGTTACACCACCATAATCGCTCATTCCAAATAGAATAGCCACAACACCAATTACAAAGATGCGGAGAAAAGCCACAACTGCGGCAATTAGTAGAAAAAGCGAGTGTCGCATATCGAAAAGGAGTCTAGTAGGCCTATCTTCCATAGTCAAGACAGTAGCAAAATTATGGTTCATTGGCTATGATAATGTAACTTATGAGAATAGCAGTCTCGGGAAAAAGGAGCCCAACCCGATGAAGCATATAGATGTGCCCGCAATAAGAAAGCAGATAATCCCTTTTGTTAGCCTTGCAGTTGTGTTAGCCCTATCATTCGTAACCGTTTCGGTTCCGGAGCTCTATGCACAACAGCTAAAAACTCCTGATTCAAAGCAGTATTTACTACTGATGCAGAATATCTATCAGTTTATCCTTCAAAACTATGTCGAGGAACCAGACCCGACCAAGCTCTATGAGGGAGCCGTAAAAGGTATGCTTGACTCGCTCAACGACCCCTACTCCACATATCTGGATGAGGACATGATGTCCGATCTGATGTCGGACACCACCGGTATCTATGGTGGAATAGGCCTTTATATCTCCAAGCAAGCAACCGTGGCAAACGAGAACGCACCGCGATACATCGAAGTCGTATCTCCAATAGAGGATACACCTGCTTGGAGAGAAGGAATTCGCCCTGGCGATCTTATTATAAAGATCGATGGCGAAGATACATCTCCCTTGAGCACCGACAAGGCCTCGGCTAAAATCCGAGGAGAAGCAGGCACAACCGTAACTCTCACATTTAGAAGGGGAACTTACGAGTTCGAAATAACATTTACTCGAACCAAGATAGAAATCCCTGCACTCAAGAGCGCGGTCATTCAGACAGCAAATGGAAATGTTGGCTATATTCGTATAATCGAATGGAATCCCAATACTGCGCCACAGATGAAGACAGTGCTCCAAGACATGAAGAAACAAGCCATTGACAAATTCATTTTAGATGTGCGCTCGAATCCAGGCGGGCTCTTGTCCTCCGTGGTAGATGTCAGCGATCTCTTTCTTTCTACTAATGTAATCGTATCGACAAAAGGGCGCAGCTCTTCTGAGAACTATGAGTACAAGGCAAAGCCCGACCTAGTAATTCCTGCAACTGATCGGATGATTGTCCTAATAGACCAAGGTTCCGCTTCGGCCTCGGAAATCTTTGCTGGCGCCATGAAAGATACAAAGCGAGCCCTCCTTGTTGGAGAAAAAACATATGGAAAAGGATCTGTCCAGCAGATATTCCCTCTCGATAAAGGGGGCTTTAAGCTAACCATGGCGCATTACTATACGCCAAGCGGCATCGATATCGACAAGGTCGGAATCGAGCCGGATGTAAAGGTACCTGAACCCACGCTTAACGACAAGGAACTCGAAGAACTTCAGCGCCTTTACGACGCAGGCGATATAGCCCAATATCTCGAGAGCAATCCTCAGCCAACTCTTGCTGAACGCAAGGCTTTTGCAGCGGAACTTGCACAGAAATACAAAATCCAGGAGATTTTTATCGAAAAGATAATTCGCGATGAAGCTGAGAGGTCTATGCCCGCCCGAATCTATGATCTCGAGTATGACATACAGCTGCAAAAGGCTCTCGATCTCATCGAATCGGCAGATTTCGAACAGATGTTAGAGAGTATCAAGACCTTGGCTCAAGTCCGCGCCTCAAGTAATTAGATAAGGTTTGCTCCTATGCGCCAGATTGTTCTATTAGGGAACCAGCGCGGCCGAGAAACTTGCTCTCTCGATGAAAAAACAAGCCATTACCTAATAAATGTCCGGCGAATGAGAAAAGGAGACTCTTTTAATGCAGTGGATGAAGCCGGTTCGCGTTTTCGCTGTATCATTGTTTCGGACGATCCGCGCGCGGTAAGGCTTGGAATTACAACGATTTCTTCGCCCCGATCTTTGGTGAGCCACCCTTCAAATGCAACAGAAGAAGGCCAACTAAAAATCAACATGGCTCCAACTATGCATATCGCTTTGGTCCAGGCTCTACCCAAAGGCAAAAAGTTCGATCTCATTATTCGCCAAGCAGTAGAGCTGGAAGTCGAACTCATTGTTCCTTTGATTACTCGGCATTGTGTTGAACAGGAGCCATCTGAGCGGGCAAATGGAAAGCTAGAACGCCGAAAGCGCATAATCCGCGAGGCTATGCAGCAGTCAGGCTCTCTTGTCTACACAGAGATTCTGTCCACCGCAGACCTAGAAACGCTAGATGCTGCCTTGAACGCAAAGGGTTTTAGTAGAAAAGATTCGGTAAGAATTCTATTTCATGAATCAGAGCAAGAAAAATCGCAAGCCCTGCATTTTCTCCTTTCGGATGAAAAGGATCGCGTTGTCCTAGCCATAGGACCAGAGGGTGGCCTTTCCTCAAATGATTGTGCAGCATTTGTCGATATGGGCTTTGCCGTACATCATGTGAGAGGGCCAGTATTGAGAGTGGAAACCGCTGCCATTTTTGCAATATCGGCAGTTAAAGCTGTCGCTTTCGAGAGAGGCTTATGGAAAGTGTAAGCATAGCTTGTGCATCTCTAGATGGCCTACGCCTCGATTTTCCATCGAAATTCGACCTGTTTACATTGCCCTATCTATGGGATGATGAAAAGAATCACCAGATTTGTTTTGTCGATAAACAGAGTTGGATACACGCAAAAAAGCGCGATGAATTTGGCTCCATGATAGCCAGCGCCGACATGATTTTGCCTCACGATAGCAGCCTTGCGGAACGTGTGCTTATGCACGGCGCAAAATCCCTTCGATGTTGGTCTGTACCTTTTATTCATCAGTTATTATTGGATGCTATAAAAGAATCTATGGCAGAAGAAAATTCTGCTGGATTAGATAACACCGAAGAAGAAACCAAAACCTATAGGCCCCAAAAGGTACTTACCCTCCTGCTATCATCTCTCGAAAAGCGAAATGGCTCCATATTCTTATTGGGAGGAAACCCAATAACTCTTATAAAGGCCGAAAAAAACATCCGCGCGACCTATCCTGGAATAACGATAGTAGGAAGCATGCAAGGCCTATATCGGTCAGAGGAAGAACCTGCTATCATCGAGGCGATACAAAAGGGAGCTCCTCAACTGATTCTGGCGGGTAGCCCGCTACGTGGTGAAGAATGCTGGATACCACGCCACATGAATGTAACCAGAAGCGGTATCTTCTTTTATTATAAGCCTATAATGAAATGGATTTCCGGAAAATGAAACGTCTTTCCTTCTCTAGACATAATTAGACTTTAGCTAACAGTGGAGAGATATATCGGGTAAAAATATCTTACATCGATCAGGCTATTCTTCTCGTCTTGAAACATGAAGGTGCGTTTGTTACATCTTAGGCAATCATGAAAAGGCTTATCTATTTTGATAAGGACTCTAGCAGAATCCGGACAATAGTAAGGCTTTTTAGCAAGTATTTCGATATATCTGTCGCTGGAGATTTGCTAGAATTATCGGTGATGATAGAAAGGCTGAAGCCTGAAATCCTTGTTGCTGGGCTTACATCATCAGATTCAGCCTTCAACGCACGCCAAAAAGAAAGCATTAAGCGAATCGCTCCATCTCGATTAGAGATATATTATTTTCATAATTTCTTAGAGCTCAATGACATAATTGCCAGAGTCTCGGAAAAAGCAAATAAAGACCATCTGTCTTCCTATGCTGACGATGCTGGAAACGCGTTCGGTACAAAACCTCGACATGCTGATCCTTCCTTAATTATAATTGGGAAAAGCAATAAGGTATGCTATATGATTTCGCAAATTCGCATGCTGGCCAACGAACCTTGCTCTGTTCTTATAATTGGAGAAACAGGAACGGGGAAAGAACTTGCCGCGCGAGCCCTGCATGAATGGAGCGAGAGAAAGGGCAATCCTTTTTTGGCCTTGAATTGCGCGGCAATTCCAGACACTCTTTTTGAAAGTGAGATGTTTGGCACAGAAAGAGGAGCTTATACCGATGCTTCCTCAAGAAGCGGAGTCATCGAGCAGGCAAATAATGGTACGCTCTTTCTAGATGAAATTGGAAGCCTTTCTCCTGTTTCGCAGCCATGCCTGCTGCGTGTTCTCGATAATGGAGAATATCGCAGACTCGGAAGCCTTCAAGCCCGCTCGTCTAAATTCCGGCTTGTTACAGCCTCGAGCCGAAACCCAATCGAGCTAGCAACCCAACAAAAGTTTCGAGACGATCTTTTATTCCGCATTGCCAATTTCGTAATAGAAACTCCTCCTTTGCGCGAGCGAAAAGAAGATATCCCCCTGCTTGTTCAGCATTTTTGCGATCAATATGCAATGGGTCGCTTTAATATAGGAAGCGATGCATTTGACAAGCTGTATTCCCACAAATGGCCTGGCAATGTTCGAGAGCTTTATTCGGTCATGATGAGTGCATGCTCGCTCAGAAAGTCGGGCAAGATTTGCGCCAAGGACATAAGATTTTTGCCCGGCATCGAAAAGATATTAGAGCGATGCAAGCACCAAAGCCGCTAAAGATGGGACCTTAGCCAAAATCGTCGCTATCTAATAAAAAGAAATTCTAGTATCCTAAAGCCATGAGCAATCATAACCCAGAAGATATCCAAAGCCGCATCCAAGTACAGAATCGCACATCGACATTCGGCGGAAAACTCGCGCTTCTCATAGGCGGCTCAGGGGGCATTGGTCTTGCCATATCCAACGAGCTTGCGAGCAGAGGTGCAGCGCTGCTTATACAAGGACGAAATGCCTCGGATAAACTGCAAGAAGACAGCTTTCTTAAGGCTAAGAGCCGTGGCTTGATAGACTTGGAGTTTTCGAGCCCTGTCCAATTCATTCAGGCATTAGATTTGCGTCTTGATGAGATAGATTGCGAGCCCGATATAGTCGTCTGCGCCTTTGGTCCATTCCTAGAAAAACCCCTAAGAGCTTGTACCACAAAAGATTGGGAATGGCTAACGCTTGCCGATTTAGCACTTCCAGGAGCCCTGGCAAGCCGATTCTTGCCTGGCATGATGGAAAGAAAATATGGCCGCTTTATATTCTTTGGTGGTACAAGAACAGATAGTATCCGCTCCTACAAGAAAACCGCAGCTTATGCCTCTGCAAAGACCGGACTTGGTGTGCTGGCAAAATCCATCGCTGTGGAAGGCGCTTCCAACAATGTCGCAGCCATCGTCGTGTGCCCTGGTCCAGTTGAGACTGAATATCTCGATAGAGAAACCATAATTCGCCATGCATCGCTGACAGCCACCGGTTCACTTTCCAAAGCCGATATAATAGCGAGCATCGCTCTCAATCTTATCGATGCCGAACCATGCATCGCCTCTGGAGCAGTAATCAATCTGGATGGAGGTTTTGCGCCATAGCACCTTTGTGTTAGCGGGTGTACGACAATCTTGTGGTAAAGGTAGTTAGGCACCCTTTCTTCTAGGGGTGTTTGACTTTTCCTAGCCTAACTCATATTATTGATAGATAATGCCATCAGGACTTCTTTCGCGAATCCAGAAGATTTCTCAACCTGGTTCAGATGCCCTAATCTCGTCCCAGATATCCACTGATTTCCCAGGCTGCATCGTCGCGCACTTTGTAGGTGCGGTTACAGAAGCTAATCTGGATATAGTTGCTCAATCATTCGATAGCATACTCTCTGAAGGCATACGCTACCTGGTGGTCGATTTTTCCACAATTGAAGATATCGGGCCAGCAGGTATGGGGCTAATGCTCGCGCTCAGGCAGAAATTGAGAGACCGGCATGGCGACCTCGTGCTTTGTGGTATGCGGCCTCGCATGGAACGAATGCAGAGAATACTTGGACTCGAGGGCTATTTTACGACCGCTGCAGATGCCCAAAGCGCGCTGACAGGTCTTAAATTCGCCATAAATGGCATATATCCCCTCTCTGTCCAGTGCCCAGCTTGCAACTCTCTTATTGATATAGAAAAGCCCGGTAGAGGCCGGTGTCAGACATGTGAAGCAGTAATCACGGCATTTCCGGATGGAACTATAACGCTCGGTTGAGCGCATAGATCTAAGACAATAGAAGTACAAGGAGGAGGTAGTAATGTCAGCATTGACCAGAATAGAAAGCTATCTCATCGACCTCGGAATCGAATATCAGGAGCTTTCCAATAGTTCCTGGTTGATTGAGGATGAAAGCAAGGGCTACCCCAGAATGATAGTCAGCCTGTCGGACCCTCTTGTTATTATCAGCGCCAATGTCATGCCAATACCAAAAGAGAACGCCGAATCGCTCTTCAGGACGCTCCTGGAGCTCAACGCCACGGATCTTCTTCATGGTGCCTATGCGATAAGCGGCGACCAAATCATCGTGATAGATACACTCGAGTATAACACGCTTGACAAAGAAGAATTTCTTGCATCTATTGAATCGATATCGTTCGCATTGCTAGAGCATTACAAGAAGCTTGCGAGCTATATTCATAAAGTGGAGGAATGAACTATGGGAATGTTCGATCGCCTTAAAACAGTGATCTCATCGAATATCAAC
>JAKJFY010000046.1:0-101 GCA_022704665.1 Spirochaetota bacterium
AATCGAGAACCTCATAGATGATCTTCGCGGCAAGAAAATTGCAATGTGTAAAAAGGATTTCTTGCTAACATGGGAGAAGACAGTCCCAGAAATCGAGGCCA
>JAKJFY010000046.1:183-10949 GCA_022704665.1 Spirochaetota bacterium
GGATTCAGGCATCGCAGTATCCAATTTCCGCGACAATTCGACCCGAACTCGCTTTTCCTTTGCTTCCGCTTGCGATTTGCTGGGCCTATACATCCAGGACTTAGATGAGGGAAAGAGCCAGGTAGCTCATGGCGAAACCGTCCGCGAAACTGCAAATATGATAAGCTTTCTCACCGAAGCCATAGGAATTCGAGACGATATGTATCTAGGCGAAGGCGATAGATACCAGCGGGAAGTGGGAAAAGCTCTCGATGAGGGAGTCAAGGCAGGTGTTTTGCCTTCTCGGCCTACTATAGTAAATCTTCAAAGCGACATTGATCATCCAACCCAAGCTATGGCGGATTTTCTGCACCTTGTGCATTACTTTGGGGGCCTCGATAAACTTAAAGGCAAGAAGATCACTATGAGCTGGGCTTACAGCCCCTCTTACGGTAAGCCACTTTCGGTGCCACAGGGGATAATAGGGCTAGCTAGCCGCTTCGGTATGAACATTGTGTTAGCTTATCCAAAAGGATATGACCTCATAAGCGATGTCGTCGAGATGTCTAAGAAACAGGCGGCCGAATTAGGCGGAAGCTTCTCTTACACTGATTCGATGAACGAAGCCTTCAAAGATGCCGATATTGTGTATCCGAAAAGCTGGGCTCCCTACGATGTAATGCTCCGCCGTGTGCCTCTTCTCCATGCTGGAGATAAAGAAGGCTTGAAAGAACTCGAGAGAGAAGCGCTTGCCAACAATGCAAAATTCAAAGACTGGGAATGCACCGAGGAAAAAATGAAGCTGACGAGGAGCGCTGGCCCGCATTGCCCTCAGGCGCTCTACATGCATTGCTTACCCGCTGACATAACAGGTGTCTCCTGCTCAGCTGGTGAGGTCTCAGCTAGCGTGTTCGATCGCTACCGCGATGACACATATAGAGAGGCCAGCTACAAACCCTACATCATTGCAGCGATGATTCTCTTGGGGAAATTCGAAAGACCATCTGAGCTACTCGAGAGCCTCTTATCCAGAGGCAGACAGAGAACTTACGGCAACTTCTGATATTCGGTCTTTTGTAATCATGTGGATTCTCTTTATGGCCATTAATTAGGGGACTGTTTAGAAAGCGCTGGGCAGCTGTTTTATAGAAAATGAAATGCCATAGGCGCGGCTAAGGATTCCTTTGTCGACCAAGCCACCCGCCGCGCCGATCCACTGGATTTTTCCTTCTGAGATAATAAGTGCATGACCTCCTAGAAAAATGGCTAGCTCGATATCGTGCGTTGTATAGATTATCGTCTTACCTGAATCGGCAAGGGAAGCAAGCGCATCAGCGATATGCCGCGAATGCGCTGGATCTAGCATGCTTGCTGGCTCATCCAGAATTAGAATAGAAGCCCCTTGCGCAAGGCAGCGCGCTATTCGCACAAGCTGAAACTCGCCACCAGAAAGCTCGCCAATATTGCGCATGCTAAAGGAATCTAGCCTGAAAAGAGAAAGTGCCTGCATTGCGGCTTCTTCATCTTTAGGCCCAGGCAAGGCTAGGACTTCCATGCAAGGCGTGCGGCCCATCAATACAAAATCCAAGACTCGATAATTGAAGGCGAGCTTTTCAAGCTGAGGCAAAAATGCTATCAACTGCGAGCGCTCCCTAGCCGAATAGGAGATTAGCGGGCGATCATTAAGGCTGACGGAACCGGCGCGCGGACTAAGGCGACCAGAGAGAATGGAGAGCAGGGTTGTTTTGCCGGCGCCGTTGGGGCCGAGGATGGCAAGCGTTTGGCCGCGCGCTACATCGAGCGAGATATCTTCGAGCAATGGCTGATCCTCTTTCCATCTAAAAGAGATATTGCACGCAGAAAGATTCGATTCGCTGTTCATCGTGCGAGCTCCACTTTTCTCGTGGTAAGCAAGATCGCAAAACTCAGCGCACCCAAAAGAGAGGTTATGATGCCGAGCGGAATCTCACCTGAAAAGACAGAGCGTGCGATAGTATCTGAAATTAGGACAAAAATAGCTCCTCCAAGCATGGAGCGCGGCACCACAAATCGCCCATCTGGACCATCTACAGCGCGTACAATTTGAGGAATGATGAGCCCGACCCATCCGACCACTCCACACACTGCCGTCATTACACCTACACCCGCCGCAGCAGCCACGCTGACTATTCTACGCTCTAGAGATGGCCGCACACCAAGCGAATGCGCTACCGCATCATCGAGAGATAACAAATTGATTCTCCAACGCATTGCATAGAGGACTACAAGAGATAGAATCGCGATTGGCGATGCGGATTCTAGCCTTTTCCAACTCATTGGCACCATCGATCCCATGGTCCAGAACACAATATCAGGCAACTGATGCAAAGGATCTGCAATATATTTCATCAAGGATAAAAGAGATGAAAAAAAGGCTGATACAGCGAGCCCAGCAAGCACAAGCCTCAAGATCTGCCCACCATAGCGGAAGCGCGACGAGAGCCAGAGCGAGAGCGCCAATGCCAGCACTGCCATGCCGAAGGCCAGCGCAGCGATGACCGAATACGCGCGCAACCCTAGGACGAGCGCGAGCGCAGCTCCGAAGGCCGCCCCTTGTGACACACCCAGAAAACCTGCATCGATTAGAGGATTACTAAAAATAGACTGAAGCGAAGCCCCTGCTCCTCCAAGAACAAGCCCAAGCAGCACTGCTCCTAGAATGCGCGGCAAGCGAGAATTTAGTACGATCTGACGCGCAATTGGATCTGTTTTGAGCAAAGCAGGATTCATTATGCCAGGTACTGGATAGCGACCGATAAAAAGCGAAAGCGCTGCTAGTGCGATGAGCATAATTGCGAAAAAAACTCCTAAATGAGATCGCTGTGAAATCGCATGGGAAGTTTTATGAGAAGGCAGATGAGAGCTTAAGCTCGAAGGAGGATCAACCATCGCTGATGAAGAAAACTCATGCTTCACGCTAGAACTGTTCCCCTACATCGCCTTGTATCTTAGGCACGATACTAGCACGGAAGGAGGCTCCATTGAATCCGTACATAAAATTGAAAAAGTCTTCTGTGGTCCTCGCCACCGAAATATCGGTGAATAGCACTGGCTGAAGTTTTTTTGCAAGCCAAGTGAGCCCCAGAATCCACCGCGTATCCGGCTGATCCCAGGAATAGAAATCCTGCGGAAAACCATATACCTTTCCTTCCTTTACCGCCTTGAGAGAGGAAAGCCGCTTATCTTTTTTGAAAGCCTCGGCCGCCTCCGATGAATTTCCTCGATAATTGATGATGCACACTATATCAGGATTCCAGGCTGCAATCTGTTCAACCGATACCGTCGCCCACCCAGAGCCAGGATTCGCCCCTTTCCATATAGGAATACCACCTGCGCGCTCCGCTATGATTGTCTGCATCCATGAATCAGGTGGAACCTGCCAAACCGATTCTCCTGAAGCTGCTAACTGCATTAAAAGGACCTTTGGTTTTTGGGAAGCAGATAACTTCGATGTACGGCTTACTATTCTCTTCTCATGGTCAGCATACCAGCTAACTACTTCAGCAGCCTGTACTTGATTTCCTAGCACTTTGCCCAATGTTGCGATGTCCTCGTAGTATTGCTCAGGCGTCTCGAGCGTTAAATAGAGCTGGCGGATTCCAAGCGCATTAAGCGGAGCCTCATACTGACTTCTGGCTATCGATTTAAGGATCACGAGGTCAGGCTTGAACGACGCGATCACTTCTACCCCAGCACTCTTGTCAAAGCAAACCTTTTCCTTAAAAGCCGGATCGACTGCCGACATAAAAAGCCCCAAGCCTTGATCGCCGCTTGAATAAGCTACAAGTCTCTCTCCTGCATCAGGAAAAAGATAGATCGCATCGGCAAGCATATTAGCCCCGCGCCCTGCCAAGACAATACGCTGTTGGGCGTTGATGCCAGGTAGCACAGCCGCAATTAGAATAAGATCGAAAATAAGAAAAATTTTGCATTTCATAAAGAGAAATCTAGATTGTCTAATAATATAAAGTCAAGAGCAATATTTATCTTGACTTATACTGTTCCAGGTAAGAAATATAGTTATGAAATACATCAATTTATAGTCAAAACCACCCGCTATTCGAAGCATATTTCTATACTGCATAATGATCATACTTGTGTTTTGTCTTAGCTAAGAAATGACTTATCTCTTATATCGTAAGTGATTACCTTAAGAAATTAGTACCCAAGTCCTTACTTATGGCTCTTAAAGGTGAATCGCAGTGAGTCAACAATCATCTGAAGAGCAGGTGGCTTGAACTTGAATTAGCCCCAAAGGGGTCCTTAAGAAATAAAACGGAGCTGCGCCCCTTTGTCAAGACCATTTGTTGTTGGTTCTAAGGTGGATCATTCCCTTCATGCTATATCCTCTAGCTCTCCAACTGAGAACTTACTTGCATAGATACTGTCAGGTGTCTCATAGCTAATGGACTCATGAAAGCGTTCTGAGTTATAGAAATGCATATAGCGAGTAACTCCTTCCTTGAGTTCTCTCATGCTCTGATAATCCTTAACATAGAATCGCTTCTTCCAGCGCTGCTATGCAGAACTCTGCATCCATCGTGTTCGATATCCTAAATGAGAGAATCTTTCTAGAATACACATCGATAATAGTCACAAGGTACAATGTCTCACTTGAAAGCCTTATATATGTGATATCCGATGCCCATACCTGATTTGGTAGCCAGATAGTTTTGTCCTTTAGTAAATAAGGATACTTTCCTGATCCTCTCCTTGGCCTAGAGAGATTCTTCCTTGGATAGATTGCTAGTAAGCCAGCCTTACGCATTATCCTCCGAACTTGCTTCCTTGTCACATTCAAAGCTGAAAGTGCATGTGCAACCTTGCGGTACCCATAGAAGGGCCTTTCTCGCAATACTGCAAGTATCTACATTTCCTTATTCAGAGCTTCTTCTTTCTCCTTTTACTTCCCTGACCTGTCAAAGAGCTGTGGCGCATTGTCGGTAATGGTCTGAATTCTAGGGCTCAGTATATAATATCATCGTATGACCCCAGCCAGCTGAAATAGATTGGACATTCTCCATCACTTTTATAGGCGTTGATCTGTCAACATAAGTCCCATCGCCAAGTTGACCATGGTAATTCCAGCCTGTCGCCCATAGGCTACCATCATTTTTAAGGATCATCGTATGCCAATAACCAGCTGAAACTGATTGGACATTCTCCATCACTTGTACAGGCGTTGATCTGTCAACATAAGTCCCATCGCCAAGTTGACCGAGGTTATTACGGCCTGTCGCCCATAGGCTGCCATCGTTTTTAAGGATCATCGTATGATATTCGCCAGCTGAAACTGATTGGACATTCTCCATCACCTTTATAGGCGTTGATCTGATAATATTATTAGTCCCATCGCCAAATTGACCAGAGCCATTATAGCCTGTCGCCCATAGGCCGCCATCGTTTTTAATGATCATTGTATGATATCCGCCAGCTGAAACATATTGGACATTCTCCATCACTTGTACAGGCGTTGATCTGTCACTATTAGTCCCATCGCCAAGTTGACCATTACTATTATAGCCTGTCGCCCATAGGCTGCCATCGTTTTTAAGGATCATCGTATGATATTCGCCAGCTGAAACAGATTGGACATTCTCCATCACTTGTGCAGGCATTGATCTTTGAGAATAAGTCCCATCGCCAAGTTCACCATCGCTATTACAGCCTGTCGCGAACAAGATATAACTAGGAATAGTCCACTCCGCATATAGGCTTATATTGCTTGAACCCATCGTGAACGTGGAGCCTACTTGATAGCTTGTCCCTGAACCATCTGACTTCGCGTTCCAGCCTGCAAAACTATAGCCAGCCTTAGCGAGTCTCCCCGTGTTCCCTAGAACAGTGACCGTGTCTCCTTCTATATAGGCTTTGGTATCGGTTGGAACTGTGCCGCTCTTATTTCCATTTCCATCATAAGTTATTGTATAACCGATAATAAAAGATGATATTTTAGTCCACTTTCCCCATTCTCCGCCCTGTTGCGCACGAGCTCGCCAGTAATACCATATTCCTCGACTTAGACTTTGCAGCTCAATATCTATTCTATTGGAGGCATAATCGGACTTGTTAAACAAAATATTGTTCTCAAAATCAGATTGGCTGCCTGAAATCTGAATCTGATATGCGCTCGCATTTATAACTTCAGATACGGTAAATTTAGTTGGGATTCCCGCCAGTCTCGAATTTGCAGTGGGAAAAAAGAGTTCTATATTATCTTTATCCAAGATTGTATCATATCCTTGGTAATTTTCGCTTTCTCTATCTACAGGATTATCAAGTGGGCCAAAAAGATCTTGGCAGGCAAAGAGAGCACTAAGCAACAAGAAGGCGAGTAAGAGAAATCTGAAGACTTTTGTTCTATTACATATCATACTAATGGCCTGGTTTTATAAGTTCGATGCTCTCCTTTGAAGCTTTAGAATCTGCTCATCGATATCATCGATGGATTTCTGCAAGGAAGAGGTATTTGATTGTCCATGAAGAACAAGCGAGGTTCCCAATCCTGCTCCCCCAATGCTTGCAGCTACTGGAAATAGAATCTGATAGAGCTGCACTTGCATTCGAAGGCTGGCTGCTTCAGCTGAATCGGTCGAAAGATTGTACGCACTTTTCACCTTTGCGCCTTCAATATAGGATGCAACTGCGCCTATTGCTCCTACTATTCCTACTCCAAGCGAAAGCTGAGCATTGATCTTTGTGTCTTTTGCTTTTTCAAGGCGTTTTACTGTTTCAGCTCTTTGAGCCTGAAGGCTAGTTATGATCTGTGAAATATGATCCGTAAATGAAGTTACCCTATCTTTTTCTACATCCACATAGCCGCTGTAAGTAGTGCTAGAGCCATAGTTAATTGATAAGTAATAGGTGCCTACAGGAAGCCTTGGAGTAATAAATTCGTCATCTATGGATGGGAAAACGGTATAACTCGTTCCTCCCACACTAATGTAGAAAATTCCGTCCGCTAATGGGACCCTGATTTGCCCAGCATCGAGCTCTAATTGCAGAGTCTGGCCCTCCTCTAATTTGAGAGTCCTCGTGGGTATAGATATTCTTTCTCCGCTTTTATATGAAGAAAGCTCAAACTCTAACTTGAGAGGCGTATTTATCGGAAGATTTTCGTAGTAGATGAGCCCATCCTTTCCTGTGTTTGCATTCCAGTACTTGCCATTCACATACATAGCTATATTTACGCCATAATTCTGCATGATTATTCTACCGGGCTCGGGCATAAATAGGCTTACTTTCACCACTGTCTTCTTTCCTGGCTGCACATCGATCTCGATCTCTGAATCCTTGTAGCCGCTCTTTGTAAGAACGCCATGGTATAGCCCAGGAGGAATGTCGGAAATCTGTCCCTGGGCGGGATAGCTTTTTGCAAGCTCTTTTATGAATAGGATTGAGCCCTTTGTGAGGACATCGAAGGAAATATAGCCATTCTTATAGGGCTCCCATGATACCTCTTGGCCTTTTCTTACGTTGAGAAAAGTACTGGCTGAAACATAGTCTTTTCCGCCGGCCTCTATATAATAATTCCCTTCTGGCAAATTCCGCACTATTCCTGGTCCTTCAATGATTCTAATCTCTGATCCTATATGCAATTTCGCTAATGAATCAGTGGGGATTCTAATGTCTGCTGAGCCAACAGCAGTCATTGTTGCAGTAATCTGCGTCGTTGTATCTGCTCTAATCTCGACCTTCTCGCTATAGTAGGAATCCTTCCCAACGAGCTCAACAGTGTGAGAGCCCGGGGGAAGAGAGCGGAATATCCCAGAACCAAGTGACCCTCTACTCTCTCCATCGATGAGCACCTGGACATCGCTCTCATTCGCCATAATGACAAGATTCCCCTTAAGTGGCGCCATAGAAACAGTGATCTCCCGCAATTCTCCTGGCTCTAAGGTGACTTCATCCGTACCACTCGAGGTTGCTGTTTTTGCAGATACCTTGAGTCGCTTATTTGGCTCTACTTTTTGTATCAATAAGGGGGCTTTGCCTTTATACACATCGTTTAGGTATATCTCTGAGTCGGGTTCAGAGGCTCTCACTAAGAGGTCAGCCGTCTGTGAGGAGCTAAATATCACTGGCTCAATAGGCTTTTGCTTCTCTTTCAGCTCATTAAAATAGAAGGACTTGAAGAATTGCTTATAGACTGCAGGATTCTGTTCTCCATAGGTCGCTTCCTGGACGGCAGAGCATGTTCGATTCAATACTTCCTCAATCTCAAGGCCAGGAATCTTGAGATTCTTTAAGAGCTCCGCGGTGAAGATTCCATTTCTTCCAGAACCTTCGCGGGCGACACTGCCTGCGGAAGTCGCATAGACGATAATGCTCCCTGGAGGCTGCGAAGACAGGACCGAGAGCCCTCGAGAACCAGATCGCGCCCAGCTAAAGGGATTATCCCTGCAGGCATCGAGGATTATGATATTGAGATTATTCCTCGCATTCTGAAGTTCATCCAAGACACTCTGCACACAGAACGATTTTGTCTTTAAGAATGTCTCGCTCGGGATATCGGCATCAGCAGGGATGAGGTAATTCACTCCATTTATCTGTACCCCATGGCCTGCGTAATAGAATAAACCGACCGCGCTCGGCGCAATGGAGACACTTTTCCCTAGCCGAACCACCGCATCTTCCATCTGAGGAAGATCCGCATTCAAAAGAAGCGTGACATTCCAACCGAGCTCTTTTAAGATATCCGCCATATCGCTTGCATCATTTACGGAGCTTCTCAATTTGGGGAGCTTTGTGTAATTGGCGTTGCCAATGACAAGCGCATATCTATTGGCAGTGTCTTGAGCGAAACTAGGAGCCCCAACAAGGAAGAAAAGACACAGACACGCAGCAAGCAAATGAAGCACTATTTTATTAAATCTCATTTTCATACAAAAAATTATAGTATTGTTTTTCCACTTGTCAAGAACATATTGGAATCACTGCTGACCTATAAGCAATTTGCGTCATTTTAAGATCACAGCCTGATAATACCCAACGGCCGCTGATTCCACATTGTCCATTATCTTAGTTGGAATAGATGGTCCATCTGAGCTCATGCCGGTTAGCCACAGGGTATTATCTGTTTTAATAATCATCGTTTGCTTATACATCGCTGCGACAGCCCTCACGTTTTTCATTGCCAAGACTGGCACAGACTGTTCAGAATTCCCATGAATGCCCAGCTGCCCTGCCAGATTACTGCCAGCTGCCCAAAGACCAAGATCTTTCTTGAGGATCATCGAGTGTGATTCACCTGCAGCCACTAATTCAACATTGTCCATGGTATGTATCGGCATGTTTGTATCTTTGTGGGTACCATCGCATAGCTGACCATCTGAATTGCTGCCTGTCGCCCATAGTGTGCCGTCATTCTTTACGATCAAAGTATGACAATTTCCTACAGCAACTGTTTTGACATTTTCCATTATCTTGACAAATGAAGGCTTACTCGCATTTGTCCCATCGCCTAGTTGGCCAAATGTATTGCTTCCAGCGGCCCAGAGGCTACCGTCTTGCTTGATGATCATTGTGTGCTGAGTTCCTGCTTTTACGGATGCAACATTATCCATAACCTTGACCGGCTTGAGATGCGATGTATAAGAGCCATCTCCTAGTTGTCCGCTTCCATTGTCTCCCACAGCCCATAAGGATCCATCATTTTTCAAAATCATTGTATGGCGTTCACCAGCAGACACGGCACGAACATCCTTCATTATCCTAACAAAATTGGTTCGAGTCTTAGTTGTACCATCGCCTAGTTGGCCAAATGAGTTGTTGCCAAAAGCCCAGAGACTTCCATCTTTCCGAATGATCATAGTATGAAAGGCTCCTTCTGCGACAAAAGCAACATCTTTCACATTCCAATCAATTGGAACTTGAATAATCTCATTGCTATCACCAGGCTTAGCAGGAGGGATAACCATTATCAACGACATGACGAGAGGACGCCATTTAGCATACAATGTGATATCCTGATTTTTTATGGGAATGACTGATCCTGATGAATAGTTAGTGCCTCTGCCATCAGCTTTCGTATTCCATCCACTAAAGCCATAGCTCCATTTTTCAAAACCAATGGGCCTTTCTTGAACTATTGCGGTATCTCCTTGAAGATATCCATTTATATCATAAGGAATAGATCCGCTCGTATATCCATTGCCATCGTAGATTACTCTATAACCAAGGGCAATCGAAACAGGCTGCGACCATTCTCCCCAAGAATTGTTCTTCTTTACTCTATAGCGCCAATAATACTGATTCCCTTTTGTCAGTTTTGCCAATGAAGCATCCATCTTATTGGAGATGAATCCATCAATATCGAATATTATATTGCCCTTGAAATCTGGTTGTGCAGAAATCTGCAGTTCATATCGTTCAGCATTTGCGACTTCGGGTACAATAAATGCTGTTGGCCATTGTGCGAGCTTTGTGCCTGATGGTGGAAAACAGGCTTGAATGTCTTCTGATTGCAGGGTTGAACGCTTATTGAAAGGCTCCCAAACCACCTGCACGCCTCTCACGACCTTGATAGTTTCAGATTTAACTTCATACCCTGCGCTGCTTGCCTCTAGATAATACCAACCTTCCTGGAGGTTTGGCAAAATCGAAGACCCATTGAAGAATGTAGATTCTCCGGTCTCTTTGTTGAGCACCATCACTCTGGCGCTGTCAGGTACTCTGCAGTCAATCGAGCCAAAACGAGAGGTATTGAAAGACATTTTGATCTCAACTTCGCGATGCTCACTAGGTTC
>JAKJFY010000047.1:0-10939 GCA_022704665.1 Spirochaetota bacterium
GGAATGCTAACTCCAGTTACAAAGCCAGATGCCTTCGAACTCGCTAGGTAGAGCGCGGTGCCCCAAAGCTCTTCATATTCTCCAAAACGACCAAATGGTGTACGCGCAATAATCGCTCGCCCTCTTGGCGTGAGATCGCCTGTTTTTTCATCTATGAGAAGCGCACGGTTCTGATTACCGACAAAAAAACCGGGTGCAATAGCATTGACCCTAATTCCATATGGGGCAAACTCCTTTGCAAGTGCTTGGGTGAGATTGAGCACGCCGGCCTTTGCGGCGTCGTATGCCCATGTATCCGATAGAGGCTTGTAGCTCGTCATCGAACAATTTTTCATCTAATTCTACAAATTTCGATCTCCCAATATTGCCACCAACGCCGTTGAGAAGAATATCGGGCACGCCAAGGCTCTGAATTGTCCGTTCCAAAGCCTGTTCGCAGGCTTCTGTAGAGCCAGTATCGACTGTAAGGCCGACAACGTTGGCGCTATCCAATGGCAAACCAGCTTGCTTTCTGACTGTTTTAGCAGCCTCTTCCATGGGATGATGAGTTCCGCGGCCCCAGAGAGCTACTTTTGCATTGGCCTTGGCAAAGGCAATTGCAATATAAGATGGGAGCATGCCTCCTCCACCCGTTACCACTGCTATCTTGCCTTCCAGACTGAACATCGATTCAACAAACGACATCGATAAACTCCTTATATTAAAATTAATCCTAAAGTTTTAGCTAAGTCTTCCATTTCTACTGCCCAGGCATTATAAGGTTCGGAAGGAACATTGTGATTGCAGGGACATAGGTCACAAGGAACAATGTCGCAATCATAGCAATATAGAATGGAATCATCGCCTTTGCCGCCTTTTCTATAGATATCTTGCCAATTGCACATCCCACAAAAAGGGCAGATCCCACGGGTGGCGTACATAAACCTATGGCGAGATTGATCATCAACATTATGCCAAAATGGATGGGCGACATACCGAACTTCCCAATCAATACAGGATACAGTATTGGAGTGACAATGAGAATTAGCGGAGCCATATCCATGATCATTCCAAGAAAGAGAAGGAGTATGTTGACAAGGAAGAGCAATACGTACTTGTTGTCCGTTATAGAGAGCAAGAACTCAGTAGCCATAGCAGGAATCCGCAAGTAAGCCATGAGCCACGAAAAAGAGCTAGCTGTCGCAATCAACGTCATGACCATTGTGAGCGTCTTTAGAGTACTATAGAGAATGCCTCTGAATTCTTTGAGTGGAATCTGCTTATATACAAAGAATGTAATTATAAATGCATAGACTGCGGCCACTGCAGCAGATTCGGTTGCGGTAAAAACACCCGCAACAACGCCTACAATGATAATCACCGCGACAAACAATCCCCAAAAAGCATCGATGGCGATCTTGATTCCTTCTTTGAAAGAATATTTTTTCCCTTTAGGATAATTTCTTTTTACAGAAAGAATATATACAATAATAGCTAGAGAAATACCAAGCAGAATACCAGGGATATAGCCACCGAGGAAAAGCCTCCCAACAGACACACCGCCAGCTGCAACCGAATAGATGATCATATTGTGGCTGGGAGGGATGATTATCCCCTGCGTTGCGCTCGTCACGGTTATGGCCACCGAAAAATCGTTGTCGTAGCCGTTTTTGTTCATAAGAGGGATGATAATGACACCGGTAGAGGCGACATCGGCTACCGCAGAGCCCGAGATGCCTCCAAACAACATGCTATCGACTACGTTGACCATGCCAAGACCTCCGCGAACCCTCCCGACAAGGACATTCGCGAGGTTTATGATTTTTTCCGCTATGCCTCCCCGTGCCATCATCTCGCCAGCGATGATGAAGAACGGAATGGCAAGCAAAGAGAATGACTTTACGCCCTGCACCATCTGCTGCACGATAGCCATTAATGGTATATGCAAATAAAGAGCGGTCGCTATGGAGGCCGTAGCGAGCGAAAAAGTAATGGGTACTCTCAAAAGAAGCAGAAGAACAAATCCGCCCAAAAGAATTATCGTGGGAATTGTCACATTCATAGCGCTAGCTCCTCAATATATCTCTGATTCTTCCACCTTGACCGGAAAAGTATGCTTCGAGTTTTTCGTCGAACATATTGAATCCGAAAATATGAAAAATAGCTTCGACAATCGCCACAAAGCCCGACAACGGAAGAACAAGGTAGAGAATTCCCGCTGGCAGCATAGTTGCGGGCATAATTGACCTAAAAGTGAACTGCACAAGCTTGCTTCCATATATAATCATGATCGCGCCAATAAAGATGTAGATAAGATCGGTAAGCATATCCAGAGCGCGATTTAGAGAGGCGGAAATTTTTTCTCGGTTAACGATATTTATGGAAAAATGCAGGCGATACTTCACTCCGAGCCCCAAAGAAAGGAAAATAAACCAGACCTCTAGCACGAGAGCAACTTCTTCTGACCAATAGATACCGCTATTGAATACATAGCGCAGCACCACATTGACGAATACCAATAGGAGCATCGCCACAATCATGATCATAGAGAGATCTATTAATAGGATATGGATAAACGTAACTGCGGAGACAATGAATTTTTTCATGATGAACCTCAATTTCAGGCATAGAAGACTATATCGAAACGCACGCAAGACTGCATCGCATACTAGGCAGACTCAGATATGCAACCCTGCGTGCATCTCGACGGCCTCGTCAAAAAGAATCCAATGCTTACTTTACAGCGCGAATTCTTGCGACGAGATCCTGAATCTCTTTTGTTTGCTGTTTGTACATAGGCTCCACTGCTTTCATCCATTCCGTCTTGTCGGGTATTGGGATGATGATGCAGCCCGCCGCCTTTACTGCATCCATCGAGACCTTGACATAAGCATCCCATTGAGCACGCTGATAATCTATGGCATCCATTGCAGCATTCTTGATCAAATCCTGATCTGCCTTCGACAATCTGCCAAGAGAAATCTTAGAACCGATGATTATCTCTGGGACCATCGTATGCTCGTCTAGAGTATAGTATTTTGCAACCTCATAATGACTTGCAGAATAATAGGATGGCGGATTGTTCTCTGCGCCATCGACCACTCCTGTCTGTAGACCAGAATAGACCTCGCCATAGGGCATTGGTGTGGGTATTGCACCGAACGAACGCACTAGCCCCAACATTAGCTCGCTCTCTTGCACCCTGATCTTCATGCCTTTCAGATCCGCGGGTGTATAGACTGGCTTTTTGCTATTGTAGAAACTCCTCGCTCCTGCTTCGAACCAACCAAGCCCAATGAAACCAAAAGGTTCGAGGCTCGCAAGGAGCTCCATGCCGATATCGCCCTTCAACACCTTCCACATATGATCTGAGTCTCTGTAAAGATAAGGCATCTGGAATGCATTGAGTTTTGGAACAAAGGCGGCAACTGGGCTGATAGATACACGAGTGATGTCTATGGCTCCGAACTGCACCTGTTCGATCACGGCCTTTTCTTCGCCAAGTTGAGAGCCCGGATAGACTTCGACAATTATTCGACCATTCGAGCGTTCCTTTACAAGGCGAGCGAATTCCTCATCTCCCAATTCCGTGGGATAGCCTTTGGGATGGGTCTCGGCAAGCCTCAATACAATCGGCTTAGCCTGAGCAAACAACATCGACGGTAAGAGGATAAGCAACAAGGCAAGCGCGATAATACGAAACTTTTTCATACGCACAACCTCCTATCAAATCTAATCTTTTGCAGATATTTGAGATATACCTGCAATTAGTAATTATATGAGGCTATTCTTTGTTTTGTGTTTGGTAATTCCATGCCTATTCTTGGCAATATGATGCTTGGAAAGACTCTAGCTCGATCTTGGTTGGAATTGTTCGATATAGCGCGACGGCGAGATACCTTCTATTTTGGTAAATACTTTTGTGAAATAACTTTGATCGCGAAAGCCAACCAGAAATGATGCAACTTTCACCGAGACACCATTCAAAAGCAGGCTTTTCGCTCTTGCTATTCGGATTCGTGATAGGATCTCCCCAAAACTAATTCCGGTCTCCTTCATAAGCAAGCGGGAAAGATGAGAAGGACTTGTATTGATGGCCATGGCCAAATCCTTTAGACCAATGTTCTCCATGAAATGGTCTTCAAGCCACAGCAATGCAAGGCTAGCAACCGTATGGGGGTCCTTAACCTTCAGTTCATCGATCTGTGTCGGATTCAATACGATGACTGGCCGATCTACAGAGCTAAGGTTGAAGGCGGTTGTGGCCATCTTGAGAGCTGTCGATGCCAAACGATAGTCTGCAGCACTGATACCTATCCGAAGTGTTCTAGCTCCGGCATCTCGACAGCGGAAAAGGAAGCGTGCAATGCTTTCTTCTTCAAAATGCTTCCTGTATCTAGAAAAGAAATCTTGGAAACTCTCATCGCTCTCGCCATTATTTATCTCATAGGGGAGGATTATCAATATATTCATTATTGGATCCAGAATTTGCTCGCCTCTCATCGCTTCAGCTCTTGGCTCTCTGGGTGAGACGAAAAGCATTGCTTTGGATTCAGCAAGTCCAATATCGGATATTAAGAATTTTTCGGTAAGAATAGGGAAGATTCTCTGGAACTCACTTGAGGCTAGAGAAAACATATCGCCAGACATAAATTTCTTTATTCCTGCTACAAGAGCTATGCAGAGCCAAGTTTCGCTCCCCGTTTCCAGTTTTACCAGCTGTCTAACGATCTCCATATCCATTGTATTTTCGCGTAATGCCGAATAGACTTTTGCTCGGAGAAAGTCTTTTAAGTCAGCTGCTGCACGCTTAGCTTCCGCTTGCCTTTTCTCCTCCTCTTTCCGAGCTTTTATCTCGCTAAATGCTAGAAAAAGCGCATTGTAGACTTCTGCTGTCGATGCTGGCTTAAGAAGATATTCTATGACACCATATCTCAAGGCCTGGCGAGCATATGAAAAATAATCATAGGCTGTCACCATTACTATTATTGGCGGGTTAGGAAGAGATGATAGCTTCTCTGCAACCCTAAGTCCATCAATTCCTGGCATATGTATATCTAGAAATACGATGTCGACCTTCTGCGATTGCGAGATATCCAGAGCTTCGATCCCATTGGAAGCTTCCAGCACATCTAGAATCTCATTCGATGGCGCGGAATTCAAAATAAGGATCATTGCTTTTCTTTCTAGTTCTTCATCGTCTGCAACGAGAATACGAATCATCCCAGGTTTTCTCCTAGCGGCAGAGTAATTCTCACAAGAGTGCCCTTCTCTTTTCTCGAGCTTATCTCGAAGCGACAGCCATCACCATAGAGAATTCCAAAACGGGTCGCAATATTTGCGAGGCCTATACTCCTTCCCTCCAGCAAAACCTCTTCATTGACATCGTTCTCTCCATTGGAAGGGATTTCTACCATTTGAGGAAGATTAATCTGCTCAAAGCTATGCATCTGCAAAGAAGCTGTAATCTTTTCTCGAACATCTGCAAGACGTTCTTTCGACATGCCAATGCCATTATCTAAAAACCACAATACAAGCCCTTCCTTGCGCTTTTGTGCCTTTATCGATATGAAACCGCCCTCGATCTTAGGTTCGAGCGCATGACGAACCGAATTTTCTACGATCGGTTGGATCATCAGACGAGGAACCCTCGCCTTACGCAAAGACTGCGGCACATCGATATTCCATTGGAGCCTATCTCCAAAACGCACCTGCTGGAATTCGAGATAGGCCTGCGCTATTACTAGCTCCTCTCCCAGTGTAGAAAGCGCTCCGCTATCTTTTATAGTCGCGCGCAATAATGTCGCTAGACAGATAGCAAGCGATTCAGTTCTGGCTGCATTTTCCAAAAGCGCGCTGCGGGCAATAGTATTCAAGGCATTGAATAAAAAATGAGGCTTCATCTGTTCCTGAAGGTTTAGAAACTGAGCCTCACGAAGTGCTTTGCCCATGCTCACAAGAGCAAGCTCCTCTTCATGCAAAAGCCTTTCGAGTTCTGACTTTTCCTTGAGTCCTTCTACATACTCCTTGATGCTTTTCGCCATTGTCGCAAAAGAACGTGTCAGTGTTTCCACTTCATCGCCCGTATGCACCTCTACGATTCCCGCATCCAGATCGCCTTTGGCAAGCTTCTCCGCTTCTTTTGCTAGCCTTCGCAGCGGTGCGGTGATAGCCTGAGTCACAAAAAGAATGACCCCTATGGCAATAGTGCTAGCAAGAATCATAGAGATAAGAATAGTCCGATTGAGTAGTTCTGCCTTATGCGAGAGACTGACATAAGTCTCTTCGCCATTTTTCATAAGTTCGGAAAGCATTCTGTTGAGATAAATATCTAAGTAGCCATGAATTCGGCTTGCCTTGACAAATACCTGATAATAGTCTGGCGAATCCCCAGCTCTCAGCCCAACTGAACGCGATACCAGAGGAAGATAGGCATCGAGGCCATAGCCAGTTGCTCGTACTTCAAATTCAATATAGATCGAAATGTCGGCGACTGGAAGGAGCTCAATATACTGTGTATTTAAAAGCAATATGCCATTATAGATAGAGTCGATATCTACCGAAGAAGGTTCACGAAGATATCGATCCACCTGGGCATGAAATGAGTTTAGATTGAGCCTAAATCTATGCACGAGTAGATAATTCGAGAGGTTTTTGCTATATTCGCGCGAAAGATTCATCGATTCTTTCTGCATGACGAGCGCAAGAATCAGAAAGAAGATAATTACTATCCCAAAGCAAATGAGAATTTTCCCCATAATGCCAGGGCGACGAAGGCTTGGCCTGGTCTTCGATGATGGTTTAGCCGAAGATGATCGGCTCGAGGTGTCGTGCATATAGATTGTACCGGACGTTGCGAGATACAGATTCGCGGTATTCTTCTAGAGCATCGAGATATTCTTTGCCCATCTCCGCTGCGATTTTGAATCCCACATGCATGAGCTGTCTCATGCCTGGCTGCATACTAGATGAATCCAATTCATGACGCAAAGCGTTTACAAAAGCATCCGAATCCCAGCTTGCTACTATCTGAGGACTGGGTAGGCTAGAGGCATCGATTTCAACGACGTTGGCATAGGGGGCCGTGAGTTCGTCGATTCGAACATATGCTTGCTCATATACACGCTTTGCAACCGAAAGACCTTTACCTCCTGCTTCGGCAAGGCCGACAATCTCTTCGAGCCAAGTAGTACCCGCAGTCTTGAGATGAACGCCAGCCCCAAGCCTTGCGGCGATCTCATGGATTCCCTTGTATAGCTTGAATTTATCGCTACCAGAATGCACTGAAAGCTTTAGCCCTTTTGGAAGGCCTAAAGATTCGGAAGCCCATAGAAGGACCTTAGCTTCCTCTTCGAAAGTATGGAAGAATTCAGCCGTGTTTCCTACATAATCGATACCCTTTAGGAATTTCCCCGGAAAACGTGGGGCAAAAGTCGAGATCGGAATCTTCTCTGCGGCGACAGCAACAAGAATTGCCGCAACCTGCGCCGGAGTCTGCGGTCTATCAGTTTCATCCATCGATAGCTCGATAACAAAAGAATCTTTAGGCTTATTCGCTGCAATATAGCGGTAAGTCTTTCCAGCTTCTTCGATAGCCGCAAGGAATTTATCCGCCACGCTCTCTAAGTCAGCATGCTCAACCCAGACAGGCGCTGAACTATCCTTAAGCAGAAAAGCTGCTCGATCCAAAAAAGATAAACGCGAATCTGACGAGGCTTTCTTTCCTATGCTCTCTGCTACGTCGATGGTGAAAAAATTGCAGTATGGCAGAAACCAATCGACAGTCTTCATGGTTATATGATCTGCATCTATAAACCATCCTCCATCCCAACCTGTCTTTCTTATCGCTTCCGATGCAGCCTTTGCCTGGTCTGCAGGCGTTGAGCCTATCAGCACATGTTCGCGATTGCTCTTGTTCCAAACGATGTCCGCTTCGCCTCCTTTAGCTCGCAAGTCCTGGAAAGCGCCTATTTGAGCTTCTCCTTCTCGACCAAATCGGTCTCCAGTGCCCATGGAAAAGCGAGAAAGTTGCAGCATATGTCCCTCCTGAGATGTTTTCTATATAATGTCGCTTGAAAGAAAGGTATGCAAGCTCTTTTTAAATTTTCGAATAAAGGAATTCTACAATGAATATAGCTGAGAAAAAGCGAGAATCTGGCATAGATCGATTGGAACTCGAACGATTGGTCGATAGGACTATAAAAGAATCGAGTGCGCTCGATGCGAGCAAGATTCTGATCATTCCTCCCGATATCACAAGATATCACTCCAAGGCAGGCCTGATAACCGATCTATTGGTCGAGCAGCTTGGTCGCCGTGTTGTGGCGATCTTACCAGCCATAGGCACTCATTCACCCATGACCGCAGATGAAATCTCACAGATGTATCCTCTTTCGCCTAGAACACTATTCAGAGTCCATGATTGGCGAAAGGATGTAGTCGAGCTCGGAAAGATTCCAGAAGAGCGCGTTGGAGAGATTTCAAGCGGCAAGGTCAGATATTCCTACCCTATTCAAACAAATAAGCTGCTCGCCTTAGGAGATATAGATCTTGTCTTTTCGATTGGCCAGGTCGTGCCTCATGAGGTTGCTGGAATGGCGAACCATGCAAAAAATATTTTTGTAGGCACCGGAGGAAAAGAAGCAATCGATAAGAGCCATTATTTAGGGGCCACCTGTGGGATGGAAAGCATTATGGGGCGTATAGATACACCAGTGAGAGCCCTTTTCGACGAGGCCTTGAGTATTTCCAAGGCAAAATTGCCTCCAATAGCTTGGATTCTTACCGTCATAGGGACGCCTAGAGACGGCGCGCCTTTACAGCAAGGATATTTTGCTGGATACGATAGAAGATGCTTCGAAGAAGCTTGTGCCTTTTCTGCAGAGCTGAACATAGCGCTTTTCGAAAAGCCAATTAAAAAAGCGGTGGTCTGGCTCGATCCAAGCGAATATCGAAGCACATGGCTAGGAAACAAATCGATTTATCGCTTAAGAATGGCAATGGCAGATGAAAGCGAGCTCATAATCCTTGCGCCCGGGCTTCGCAGCTTTGGAGAAGATGCTGCTATCGATGCCGTGATACGAAGCTTTGGTTATAGGCCTTCAGGCGAGATTCAGAATCTTGTCGCCCGCGAGCCTGCCCTATCGCAAAATCTCTCGGCTGCAGCTCATCTAATTCATGGATCCAGCGAAGGCCGCTTCACCATAAGCTACGCCCCTGGGCCAGGCATGACTAAAGAAGAAATAGAGTCTGTCGGCTATCATTACATCGACCTTGAAAAAGCCAAATCGCGATACTTGCCCCAGGGCAGGCTCGCGGGCGCGGGCTTCCACGACACTCTAGATGGCGAGGAATACTTTTTTGTTCCAAATCCCGCCCTCGGCCTTTGGTCTACCGCAGAGCGCATGGCCAGTGTTCCAAAGCCTTGATATTCTTAAGCAAAAATAACAACGTTTTTAGACTCTAATCATGTATCGCTGGCTTCATGGTAATCGCGATCACAAGGCCTTGGTCTTTGCTTCCTTCTTGCATGTTGTTTTCAGCTTGGCTCTGAGTCATGGTTTTTCTGTTGCGAGCCTCAATGCTCCAACCATGAAGGTCGACAACGGATTTTACAATCGTAAGACCAAAACCATGGCCCGCTTCTTTCCTAGAATGCGTTCCTCTATAGAATGCGTCGAAGATGTATGGTAGGTCTTCTTCGGAAATGCCAGGCCCATTATCGGCCACGATCAATACTGGTTGGCCATTCTTTATATCCAAAGCAAGTTCTACATGGCCACCGGCTCCCGTATAACGGAATGCATTGGATATGAGATTTTCGACGGCTCGCTCGAATAGCGCACGGTTCATTCTGACTCTTGGAAGGTCTTTTGGTTCTTCTTTCGATAGAACGGAATCAAAGTGCCCAAAGCCATATAGGAGTTCAAGCCCCAGAAGACGAGCATCTTCCTCAAAACGCTTGCCTAAAGACATTAGAAGCGGCCATAAATCCACAGCCTCTTGGGGCATATTTAGATCGTCGATCTTCATAAATTCGATCAACTCCGAGACGAGATCTTCGAGCTGCACACTCTTTTCTCTAATGATTTCGAGGTAATGGATCCTTGTTGCTTCATCGGAGGCCATATTATCGCTTAGTGCGTCAGTGTATCCTTGGATAAGGGCAATAGGTGTCTTTAAATCATGACTTACTCCAATGAGCATGTTCATTCGTCTGGAAATCATGTCCCGCAGTGTGATTCGCATATGGTTGATGCTATCCGCAAGGGAGCGAAGTTCTAGCGCACCGCTTCCCTTTACCTCGTGATCGAGCTTGCCTCTTGCGACTATAGCCGTGTCTTCTATTAGATTGTTGATTGCCTTTTCTGTCGATCTAAGTATCAAGAAAGACATAAATCCCGCAACAATGAAGGCTCCAAGCGTAAGGCTTGTCACCAGCATAAAATTTCGGTTCCTAATATCCTCTCGAGATAAGAAAGGCTGAATGTCGAAAATCAGAAGAGGGCTTTTTTCAAGGCTCGCATCTATAGGCAAAAAACGCAGTTCCGGCTTAGGCTTGCCATAAGGAAGAAGAGGTGGCCGCGCAAGATCGATAACGTCTAGTTTGATTCCTGCTGGCAAGTCCCTAAAAGAAGAGACCCTAACTGTACCATCGGGGTCTACCAGGGCGGCATCCATAATAGGCAATCCAACCCGCTCGCCAGCGCTCCGAATATCCTCGAGTGAGATATTGTTGTCCAAGATCCACTCTTTTGCCACCTCATCGATAAAGAGTCGTGTCGTTACCCGAGGATCGCGCTTGGCTTGTTGGCCTGTAAAAAAAAGCAATCCAAATACGAGAGGGAAGAGTGTCACGGCTATAGTGAGAATCGCAAATTGTGTTCGGAGCTTAAGCTTCATCATGCTTTCTCCACAAAGGCTTCAGGATTGAACCGGTAGCCCATTCCATATTGGGTCT
>JAKJFY010000048.1:0-10358 GCA_022704665.1 Spirochaetota bacterium
CTGGCAGAGCGGCGCACTCGTAATGCGCAGGTGTCGGGTTCGATTCCCGATCTCGGCTATGATGCTGTAGCATGAATTCCATTGTTCATAGATTCGGCAGAGCCGTTTCGAGCCAGGTACCTCAAAATCCTCAGCTTTCTCGTAATATTTTGGCTGCAGGCTATACGCTCAGTGGCTGGAAGGATGCATATTTCGGTGGTAAAGGCCTAAATAGAGTGTATGCTCGCATGAATGCTGCAATAAGCAGAAACATGAGCCACTCTTTTAAGGATTCGTCGCGTAGCGCAATGGTCAATATCTTCTTCCCATGCGAGCTTCTATATGCGATGGATATCACAGCTGTTTTTCCGGAAGCATTGTCCGTATACATTGCAAATTCAGACTGTGGAGAGGTCTTTGCAGAATCGGCAGAAGCTATTGGCATATCCGAAAGCTTGTGCTCTTATCATAAAATCATGATCGGTACAGCTAAGACAGGAGTACTTCCTAAGCCACTAATTATAGCCAATACCACTTTGGCCTGCGATGCTAATCAGCTATCCTTTAGGTGCCTTGCCGAAGAATATGGCAGCCCTCATTTCATAGTCGACGTGCCTCATACAGTAGACAAGGAGTCTGTACACTATGTGGCTTCGCAACTAAGAAATTTCACTGTCGTTCTAGAGGATCTCTTGCACAGTTCTATGTCTGAATCGAAACTTCGAGACACCGTCGATAGGGCCAATCGCACGATCAAGGCCTACCGAGAATACTTGAGCATTCGCGCAAGGACCTCGCTCCCCGTATCCATGACTGGCGAACTGTTTTCTCTTGTTGCGACGCATGTGTTCCTGGGAACAGCCGAGAGCGAACAATACGCCATTGCAATAAAAGAATTGGCACAGAAAGCCTCTCTAGATCGAAGGAAAAAACGCATTCTATGGCTGCACACTCTGCCAAATTGGCAGGATTCTATTAGAGTTCTTCTTGAAAACAACGAGCGCACCGAGATCCTAGCAAGCGATATGACTTATGATACACTCATAGATATGGACCCAGAAAGGCCTTACGAAAGCATGGCCGAACGCCTTGTATACAATATCAACAACGGAGGTGCGCAGAGACGAATCGATGCAGCCATAGTCTATGCAAATAAACTGCACGCCGATGGCGTAATTGTGTTTGGCCAGTGGGGATGCAAGCAAACGATGGGCATGTCTCATTTAGCAAAAATGGCACTCGAAAAGGAGGGCTTCCCTACCCTGGTGCTCGATGGAGACGGCTGCGATCCACGCAATGTGGCCGATGGCCAAATGGCGACACGAGTCAATGCTTTTCTGGAACAGCTAGAGGCATCGCGATGATTGGCTACACTTGCAAATACACGCCTATCGAGCTCTTATATGCCTTAGGAGAGACCTCCGAGCTGCTCAACCATGAAGTTCCGGATTTCGAATATGCCGAGAAATGGACCCATCCAAACCTTTGCTGCCATGCAAAGGCCTTCTTGCTGCATAGCTCTGAGCTGGACGAGCTTGTCTTGGTAAACTGTTGCGATTCCATTCGTAGAGCATACGATGTGCTGCTCGCGCAGAAATCCCATCGATTTCTATTTTTATTCGACCTTCCACACATAGATGACGGCTGCGCACAAGAAAATGTCAAAAAAGAGCTCGTCCGCTTGACTCAACGCTATATAGAAAATAATCCTGCCTCCTTTGATCGACAGCGATTCCTTAAAGCATGCAGGGCATCTTCCGTTTCTTCTTCTGATTTTGCATCTGATGCTTTCTTTGAGGCTCCATCTGAGGCTACTTCTAAACCTAAAGAACTCGATTCTGCGGCCCCATTCATCGCGATAGCAGGCGCGCGCGTAAGTCAAGAACTTCTTTCGACCATAAAAGAAAAGGTGCCCTATCCCGTGATCGATGCCACTTGTAGCGGAAACCGACATCTTGGCTTGTTGCCTCCGAATGCTGAAAATATGAGCTTCGATGAGCTTATGGATTGGTATGCAAAAGAATTGTTGCATTTTATCCCATGTATGCGTATGGCAAATATCGAGCCCCGCAGGGCGCTTTGGGAAAATGAGAATCTCTGTGGAATAATCTATAATACCGTCAAATTTTGCGACTATTATGGTTTTGATTATTCCCGAGTAAAAAAAGAAGTAAGCCTACCTATCTTGAAGATCGAATCCGATTTTACGCCTCAATCCGAAGGCCAGCTCTCTACGCGCCTCGAAGCTTTCCTTGAAAATATTCATGCTCGACAAAAAAAGCCACAGAAAACTAAAAAGCTACAGCTAAGGCATTCGGCCCTCTTTGGAGGAATCGATAGCGGCTCGACCACGACAAAGATGGTTGTCATCGATCGAAATAGGAAAATTCTCGCTTCGAGCTTAGTACCCACCGGTGCCCAAACACAGAAAAGCGCGCAGAAAGCGCTGCAGGAAACATGTCGGCAACTCGATATAGAACCGGACGACTTGGCATCTATTGTCTCGACAGGCTATGGCCGAAACAACATAGCATTCGCAACAGGCAGCAAAACCGAGATAACCTGTCACGCAAAAGGCGCGTTTTTTCTTGACCCCACTATTCGCACCATAGTGGATATAGGCGGACAAGACAGCAAAATTATCCGTATAGACAATGAAGGCAGCGTTGTCAATTTCGTCATGAATGACAAATGCGCAGCCGGCACAGGGCGCTTCCTAGAGATGATGGCTCGCGCCCTCGAGCTAGATATCGACAATATGGTCAGCACTGGCCTAGCATGGAAAAGCGACCTTACGATCTCTAGCATGTGTACGGTTTTTGCCGAATCCGAAGTCGTCTCGCTCATAGCGGACAATCGCTCTATTGCAGACATAGTGCACGGGCTCAACAAATCGATCGCTTCGAGAATAACTTCGATGATCGGCAGAGCTGGAGGCCAAGCGCCATATATGATGACAGGAGGCGTAGCCCGAAACACCGGTGTAGTTAGAGAACTCGAAATAAAGCTCGGCGAACGACTCATTATCTCAGAAATTCCGGAGCTCTGCGGTGCTCTTGGCGCCGCGCTATCTGCTCTGGAATTGATGGAAGCATAGGCAATCTCTTTGCAATAAATGAATATGGCAATAAGGGAGGAAAAGAGCATGGAAAAAGCAAAGGTGGGCATAATTGGCGGATCGGGCCTTTATGAAATCCAGGGAGCAAAGGTAGTCGAAGAAATCAAAGTGGATACTCCTTGGGGATCTCCCTCCGACGACATCACCATTGCGGAGATTGAAGGCGTCAAGACAGCCTTCCTGCCTCGCCATGGAAAAGGGCATTTTCTTCTGCCCACCGAAGTCAATTCGAGAGCCAATATCGCGGCTCTAAAAATGCTCGGTGTCCGTGAGATCCTAGCATTCTCTGCGGTTGGGAGCCTCAAGGAGGATATTCATCCACGCGATTTCGTATTGCCCTCTCAAATTATAGATAGAACCAAGGACAGGCCAGGCTCCAGCTTTTTCGGGGAAGGCATTGTCGCTCATTTGAGCTTTGCGGATCCCTTTTGCATGCGGCTTTGTTCGATAATAGAGCCTTTCATTTTAGCGCGAGGATTGCGCCTGCATACCAATGAAACCCTAATCTGTATGGAAGGACCTGCTTTCTCGACAAGGGCAGAGAGCCAGCTTTACCGTTCCTGGGGCGCTGGCATAATCAATATGAGCGTGCTGCCAGAGGCAAAATTGGCTCGCGAAGCAGAGATATGCTATGCAATGGTCTGTATGGCGACAGATTACGACTGCTGGAAAATAGACCATGCGGATGTGACCGTTGATATGGTCGTACAAAACCTCAATGCAAACTCAGCTCATGCCAAGGCATTGATCCTGGAAGTGGTACCAGCCTTAAATAAGTATGCCGAGTGCAGCTGTCATGCTGCCATGAGGGGTGCCATTATGACTGCTCCATCAAAGCGCAATCCAGAAACCATGGCTAAACTTCGAGCAATACTCCCTGAGCTTGAGCTCTAGAGTCTATGGGCAACTAGATGTAAGTAGCCCAGCTTGACCCCATTAGCCTTGCCAATTACTCTGTCCTCATGAAAATCTTGATAGCCAACGATCATGGCGCTGTGGCGTTAAAATTTCGTCTCTTGCGCTGGCTCGAAAGCCAGGAGCACCAAGTTGTCAATCTAGGTGTCGATACCGAAGATCGTGTCGATTATCCAGATCAGGCAGCCCTAGCCGTAAAAGAATATTTTAGGGGCGGTTACGATTTGGGCATTGTATGCTGTGGTACGGGCATTGGCATATCGATTGCCGCCAATAGATTTAAAGGTATTCGCTGCGCACTCATTCATGATGGCTATACCGCACGCATGGCAAAAGAGCACAATAATGCCAATTTCCTAGCCTTTGGCGGCCGTGTGGATTACAAAGAGCCAGTCGAGGAACTCTTGAGCGTCTTCTTGCATGCAGAATTCCAAGGAGGGCGCCATGCCGAAAGAGTCTCAAAGCTCGATAAGATTTAGGCTATCTTGTAGATAACACCCATTTTCGCAATCTCGATATCCTTTAGGCCAGCATCTTGCAGATGGCCCTGCATTGCCATGAGTGCCTCCGGTTCGCCATGCACAAGAAAAGTCCCCTTTAGGCGTTCTTTTTCGATACAATCGAGCCATTCTACAGTCTCTTTCCAATCGGCATGCGCAGAAAAGGCATCGATTTCTTCGATATTTGCGCGAACTTGAAACCAATCGCTCTGAATACGCACCTCTTTTGCGCCATCTCTGAGTCGTCTGCCCAATGTTCCCTCGGCCATATATCCCACGATGAGCACGGTATTCGCAGAATCACCGAGCTCGTGCATAAGATGATGCTGAATCCGTCCAAATTCGCACATACCATCGGCAGAAATGATTATGAGAGGACCCTTGGCCTGATTGAGAGCCTTGGAATCCTCCACGGATCGGGAAAAATTGAGAGCTGAAAAACCAAAGGGATTCTTGGCATGGGTCGTAAAAAGATCGTAAGTCTCCTTATCGTAGCATTCTGGATGTATCGCAAAGATACTTGTCGCATTGAGAGCCATGGGCGAATCCACCCATATCGGAATATCGGGTATCCTACCCTGATCGTGCAAAAGATGAAGGCAAAAGATCAGCTCCTGTGTGCGCTCCACTGCAAATGCTGGAATGATGAGTTTGCCTCGCCTTTCAGCAGTCCTATTAACGACATCTTCGAGGTGTCGAAGAGCATCCATTGTGGATTCATGGAGACGATTTCCATAGGTGCTATCTAGAATGAGAAAATCTATTTTATCGAGGCATTCGGGATCCTTGATTATTGGCTTGCCTTTGCGCCCCAAGTCTCCGGAAAAACCAAAAATAGCTACATTCCCAGCCTTGTCCTTTGCCGAAATTCGCGCAAAAGTCGATCCTAGAATATGGCCTGCATCGAGAAATTCTACTTGTACTCCATCAGCTATAGATATAGGCCTATGATAGCTGACCGTTAAAAACTGATCCATCGCTCGTATAACGTCGAAGTCGTCATACAAAGGCTTCCAATCGAATTTCTCGTGCCTTTTATCCGCTTGTCTGGAAAGATAATCGGCATCTCTCGCTTGAATGTGTGCGGAATCCGTCATAATCAAATTTGCGAGATCTCTGGTGGCCGATGTAGCATAGATGTTGCCAGTGAAACCCTTTTTTACCAAGTAGGGCACAAGCCCACAATGATCGTAATGCGCATGAGTAAGCACTAGGGCATCGATGGATGAAGCCTCTATATCATCTCCAAGCAAAGCCCTATTCTTGCTATCCGCTTTAGCCCTTTTCCCCTGAAAAGCTCCACAGTCTATGAGAATCCTTGTAGAATCTACTTCGAGAAGGTGCTTCGAACCCGTAACCTCCTCAGCCGCCCCTAGCGAACGAATACCGATGCTCATGCCCTCACTATACCCTGTTGCGAAAGAGTCCGCAATTCGATACATTAGTACAGGCTCATGTGCGCTGATACGCTCACCCTTAGGGTTGAAAAACTCTCTTCAAACGGTGAGGGTATAGCTTTTTCAGAAGGAAAAGCAGTCTTCTTGCCTTTCGCTATTCCAGGCGAGACGGCGCTTGCGGAAATAATCGAAGAACATTCTAGCTTTTCGAGAGCAAAACTCATCGATATAGAAGAATCCTCCCCTTATCGGGTGGAACCTTTTTGCCCTCATTTTGGCGACTGCGGCGGTTGTACTCTTCAGCATATTGGATTTGAATACCAAACATTGCTCAAAAAACAAGCGGCTCAAGAGACCTTTATCCGTATCGGAGGCTTTGATCCCGGAGAGCTTCAAATCATCACAGGAGAAAACTACCATTATCGCAATCGCGCCCAGATCCATGCCTGTGGAGACGGTAGTCTTGGTTTTGCAAAGACTGGCTCACGCGAGAGCGTAAGGGCATCTCATTGCCCTGCCCTCGTTCCAATTATCGAGCGCTGGCTGATCTCCGAAAATAGAAAAGCCCATCCCTATCGCGCCCTGTCCGCCCTGATCGGCGACAGACCTCGCTTTGTAGTTTTTGGCCAGGAAGATCGCCTTTACATTGAAGGAAGAGACGGCTTTGGAAAGGCAAAAGTAATCGGTAAGGAATTGAAGTTCTCGCTTGCAAGCTTTTTTCAGAGCAATATCTCAATGCTCGAAAAGCTAATTGCACAGGAAGTCGCACCGTTGGAGGGTAAGCGAGCTCTCGACCTCTATTGCGGTGCCGGCCTTTTTTCGCTATTCCTGGCGGAAAGATTCGAAGCTATAGATTGTGTCGAAAGCGAAGCTGCTTCTTTGGAAGCTGCTCGAACGAACCTCGGATCGACAAAGGCAAAGATCGAGTTTTCGTGCACCACAGTGGAACATTGGACACAAAAAGCTCCGACCAGCCTATCCTTCGATTGTATCGTTGCCGACCCACCGCGAACTGGAATGGCACCGCAGGTGCGCACATGGCTTTCTCTTGTAGATGCTCCAGCTCTTCTCTATATCAGCTGCGATCTTGCAAGCCTTGCACGCGATCTGCGAGACCTTTTTCAAAAAGGCTGGCAGCTCGAAAATATGACACTTTATGACTTTTATCCTCAGACGGGAAGGCTCGAAGCGGCCGTCCATCTAATAAAGGAGGCTAGACATGGCCCGTAATGGTCCTTTCAAAGGCAGATCTATTTCGGTAGTAAACGATCTATCGCTGGATGAACAACTCTATCTTTACCGCAAGACTCGAGAATTGAAAGAAACCGCGCGAGCCGGTGGCGATGTAGAAAAGTTCCGGATCAACGATAAGGATTATCAGGTGTACTTGATTTTTATGGAGAACTCTACGCGGACCCGCGAATCCTTTAGAAATGCAGGCAAATTCCTGGGCGCTCGGGTCAATGTCTTCGACGCCGCAACAAGCTCATTCAATAAGAACGAATCTATAACCGATGCTATCAAGATGCTCTTTGGCTACTCCGATGAGTCTTGTTTCATACTTCGCACAACTCTCGAAGGCGTCTGCACCTGGCTCGATCAGGCATTTACAGAATATGCCCACATAACAGAGAAGCCCAAGCCTTCTTTTATAAATGCTGGCGATGGCAAGCACGAGCATCCGACTCAAGAGTTTCTGGACGAATTCTCTTTCCTAGAACAGCTCAATTGGAAAGAAGAACATATACACGTGGCTATGGCTGGCGACCTCTATCATGGAAGAACCGTGCATTCCAAGGTAGATGGCCTTAGAATATTTAAGGAAGTCGAAGTAGACCTCATAGCGCCCCCATTGTTGTCCATGCCTTCATATTATGTAGAAAAAATGAGGTCGAATGGTTTTCAAGTCCGCATTTTCGAATCCATAGATGAGTACCTCGCACAAGACAAGATAGCGCCCATCTGGTACTTCACTCGCCTTCAACTGGAGCGCATGGGCGAAGCTGTACTCGAGCGAGCTCCCTATTTGCGCCAATCGGTCACCTTCAAGAAAGACTATCTCGGTCGACTGCCCGAAGGCTGCCGCTTCTATCACCCCTTGCCACGCGATCGCAACTTCCCGACAATACCATTTTTCCTCGACGATTTGCCTCTAAATGGCTGGGATAGCCAATCTATCAACGGCTATTGGACACGCATAATCGAGATTGCCATGCTATCGGGCCACATTGGAGATGATTTCGAAGGCGAACATGCCAAGCCACGCCAATTCATCGACGACTTTGTACATGAAGCACCGATCCAAGAGACGGCCAAGCCTGAATACAAGGTCGGAATAAAGCCTGTCGAAGAAGGAATCGTCATCGATCATATTGCAAGGGGAGCCCCTATAGGCGAAATCTGGGATACTATCGATGCTGTGCGGAAAATTCTCAAGCTCGATGTTCGTTCCAGCCATGGTGTCTATCATTCCAACCGCGAAGGAATCTATAAGGGCATCATTTCCCTTCCGGATATAATAAGTTTTGGCGAAAAAGATTTGAAAAAACTTGCGGCGATCGCTCCTGGCTGCACGCTCAATCTCATACGCCATGCTCATGTGGCCAAGAAGTACCGCCTATCCATGCCGCCCCGTATCTACAACTTCGACGAAATCTCATGCAAGAACGAAAACTGCATCTCGTATCCGGCACACCACGAGGGTGTCCCCACCGAATTCATCCGAAAGGGCGAAACGACATTTGTCTGCAAGTACTGCGAACGCGAGCACAAATTCAGGGATATCTGGGATATCTGATTGACTTTGATAGCTATCGATATATTTTCTGGACAACCGGCTTGCTATTAGGACCAAATCAGGTTTTCTATATCGGATTCTCTATGTCAGATGTTATATGTCGAATCCCATATTTCTTATGTTCGATCTCAGGTATTCGAGGAACCAGAGTTAGAGCGCCAAAACTCATACATGAGAATTGCCGCAGATACAGAGACATTCAACGATTCGACATGCCCTTGCATAGGAATCGAGATAATATCGTCAGCTGCCTTTCTAAGTATTTCCGAGACTCCATGTCCTTCATTGCCAAGAATGATCACGGCTTTTTGAGCCATACCGGCGCTCACAAGCGGCTTACCGCCCATATCTGCAGCATACACCCAATAACCTGCTTTCTTGAGAGTATCGATAGCCGATCTGAGATTGCTCACGCGCAAAATGGGAACCCATGCTATGGCACCCGCCGATGCCCTGGCCACGGCATTGGAGATCGGAGAAGCACGCCGTTCCGGCATGATGACGGCATCTACATTGAAGGCATCGGCGGATCTCAGGATAGCCCCCAGGTTTTGAGGGTCTTCGATATGGTCGAGGACCAAGACAAGGCTCGGCTCTGGCTCAGAGACTCGATCGCATAGAGCTTTTAAGGAAGGCTTTCTCTTAAAAACCTCCTCGAGCGCCAGAATGGCTCCACGCTGATCTTTCGACATCTCCTCAAGCCTCGATTCAGGCACATATTGGATCGAAATGTTACGCGATATAGCTTCATCGATAATCTCTCGTATCCGGGGGCCTCGCCGTTGGGCATTTTCCGTTATATAGAGGCTGCACCGCGAATTCTCGGCTTTGAGAGTCTCTAGAATTGCATGAAATGATGTCAGATACTTCACGCACCATCCTCACGAAAAATTTGATATCGGGCTCTATTCATTATGTATCGATCACGGAATGACAGTAAATTCCTGGACGAGCTGAATAGCGCTCTCTACCTGTTTGACGCCTGGCACGAGATTCGCTGTAGCAACAGCGCTGTCCACAGTAGCACGGCTATTCGATACTCCATGGAGCACCACAACACCGCGGTCCACCGCTGCCTCAAGGAAATGAATAGGTATTTTGCGATTGTAGGTAATCTCTGTGACTATCTTCGCTCCAAGCAATAGATCTTTCAGCTTTGCCTGAGCTTCTTTTTCTCTGTCTTCGGTTATAAAGGACATTCTAAAGGCATCGATCGCAGAGGCGGCATGGATTGGATCGAAGCGATCGGTTGTCAAGGTCATGTCATATTCCGAAGGATTGTACCAGTCCACGGAAAAAAAGTACTTATGGAAGCCGGCTCGATCGTGATCGCTGCTCTCGATTATCTGAAGGGCATGGCGCGAATCTATATTCTGTGCTTTGCGCACTCTCTCGATTCTAACTGTTTTGGAAGCGCCAATTCGGATGCTTATCAAATTTTGGATACCGCGTAGAATTATATGAGCCCCCCGCCCAATTAAGATACAATTATTTTCTAGCGCCGTTTCATAGACGGTTTGTGTGAGAAAATGCAGGTATTCATCCCTCTGCTGAGAAAGCGAAGCCCAGAAACCAGGATTTTTCTCGTCGTATCGAGCCTGCTTCTCCACATCTATTCCCATCGCCGAAAGAGCCGCTTCGATATGCTCCCT
>JAKJFY010000004.1:0-23254 GCA_022704665.1 Spirochaetota bacterium
GATACAGGTAAAAAGCTGCTCTTCTTCATCAGTCAGGAAGGAAGGCCCTAAATATGCAGCTAGGAAAGACTCGAGCATTTTTGTCTTTTTACGCTGTAGATAACGGTCAGAGGCTTTATTCTTGCTTAGCATAGTGCTCTGCGCTGCGCCTTGCTTGGCGCTATCTCTGAATCTTGTTCTAGGATTTTGCTGGCTAAGACCCAAAGCGCTATCGCAGTTTTCCAGAAAGCGTAGGTACAGAGTGTCGACGAAATCAGTCCCATATTTTTGGGACAGAGATGCTCGTACCCGGGGTACAAGGCCTATATTCATGATTGTCGACATCATACCAGGCAGCGAGGTGAGAGCTCCCGACCGGACAGAGAGAAGCAATGGTCTATCTCCATTGCCTAATAGTGAGTCAGTCCTCAGTTCTAGTTCGCGCAGCTTAGCGATAATTCCTGCCCTAATCTGATCGGCGTTTTGGCTCATAACAGCGAGAAGAGGATAGCTGAGAACAAAGGCTGTAGGAACCGGCAGGCCTATCTGCGCCATATCGATAATACTGTTGCCTTTGCCGCCCAAAAAGGGGCGCAGCCACTGCTCGGGCTTGCGCCAGGTTACTGCAATGTACGCATCGATTCCTTTTTCTTCGATGTACTCGGAGAAGGAACTCTTTTCCAGCATATGCTGATAGCGCAGATAGAGCTGGCCTTCTCCCTGCTGCCGCTCCAACTCTTTGTTGACAGCGGTGGAGACCTTCTCGACAAATTCGCTTAGCACATGGATCTGTGTACGGCGAATGAAATTATTGAAAAACCTTGTCTTTATCTGAGAAAGCTTGGATGTTGGAACCCGATAATTTTCTAGAATTTGGTTAAGGCTCCCCGTCATCTCGTCTATTATCTCCGACTGGATATATTGCTGTAGTTCAGAAGAAATTGCCTCGAGGCTATGCTTGAGCTTTATAAAATCGGAGACCGATGATTCCCGCAGTTCTCCAAGTTCATTTTGTCGTAATTGGACATTCTGGATTCTAAGGCCTTTTATGCTAGAGATTGTAAGCAACTCGCGCATCACCTCGAGTGCATCGCGCATATTTCGGGGAGTGACTTCAGCAAAATAGTTATTGGTAAGGTCGTTTGCAAGAAGAAAGATAAGGCGTCCGAGCCCTAAGTCGAGCAGAATAAGGTCATAGAGATCGATTCTCGATTCCAGATACGATTCCTTCAGAAAGAATTTTACGCTTGCGAGGCGCTTAAAAGCATCGAGCTCTTTGTCTGCGCTGGACAGATTTTCCGGGTTTAGAATACCGAGAAGGCCCTCGACCTCCGCTCGAAGAAAGCAGCGTTCGAAGATATCGAGATTATTGCGCAAATGCTGCCTAACTGTCGCCATATCTCCTTCTTCATAATCCCAGAGGAATTGTAGTCGCTTAAGAAGATCGGTAGCCAGATCGATAAACTGTTCATCTTCATCGTCTGGCGAAAATGTATAGGGGAGAGCTACATAGCCCGCATTTATTATTGGCTTGGGATTTCTATGTGCGGCTAACTCTATATACGGATTGAGAAAATGGCTGATAATACGTGGAGAAAGGCGACGATGCACTTCTTTGCGCAGATCGCTGGCAAAGCCCCTGAGCGGGTCGTCTTCAGTACGACTCTCTTCGAAGGCCTCTGCATCCGAACGGATTCGCTCGATCATTTCTTCGGCATCCTGGCGAATAGGGAATTTTTTTATAACCTCGCGCGCATAATAGATAAATTTTGAAGAGGGATTTCTAACGCTGGACAGCATGCTGCGGGTCTTATTTTCAATTTCACCATAGATATCCTCAATATTGCCTTTTTGGATTCGCATGTCGGGAATGGCGCTGTCCGTTCCAATAAGCCTAAGATTGATGAGAAGCTCGATGAGAAGCTGTATCTGTGCCTCTTCGTTGTCGCTTTCGCGCACTCGATCGAGATGAGCGAGGATGTTTTCCCATGTATTCAAAAGGGAATGTTTCGATTCAGGTGTCACAGTTCAAGTATTTGAATGATTCTGAAGGATTGTCAATGTTCAAAGTATAGATTCAGCCTAGAACCATTGTCTTAGGTCAATGCAGGAATCAAAATCTTATGCTATGATTGGTCCGAAAGGGCTGGAGGAGCGTACAGATGAGAGTCCTCAATTTCGGTTCGATCAATATAGATTATGTCTATGGTGTAGATGAATTCGTCAGGCCAGGCGAGACAAAAGCAGCGCGTTCTCTTTCGGTTTTTGCCGGAGGCAAGGGCTTAAATCAATCCCTGGCAATGGCTAAAGCAGGGCTAAAGGTGGTGCACGCAGGCAAAGTCGGAAAAGAAGGGGAGTTTTTGATCAATGTACTGAAAGATGGAGGTGTGGACACCAAGCTTGTAGAGATTTCTAATGTGCCTACGGGGCATGCGATTATTCAGGTTGATGATCGGGGCAGAAATTGCATTCTGTTATTCGGTGGGGCTAATCAGGATATTGGAGAGGTGTATATCGACCGCGTTCTTGCGGGCTTCAGTCCTGGTGAAATGCTGATTCTTCAAAATGAGATATCCTCTATGTCCAGCATAATTGCCAAAGCGAAAACCAAAGGGATGACTATTGTTTTCAATCCATCGCCGTATTCTAGTCTTGTTCCGACTTACCCTCTCGAGCTTGTAGATGTTTTCATCATGAATGAGATCGAAGCGGCTGGTCTTTCGGGCGAGCATGATCCAGATAAAGCTGCAGGGCTTCTTATGCGCAATTTTCCGCAAGCCTTGATTGTGATCACTCTGGGAGAGGCTGGCTCTATGTGCGCTCAAAAGAGTGAAATCCTGCGACAAAAGGCCTATCGGGTTAAAGTTGTAGATACAACAGCAGCAGGAGATACTTTTTCTGGATATTTCATAGCTGGATTAGTCGAGGGAATGGATATTCAGAAAGCTTTAGACCTTGCTGCGCATGCCGCATCTATTTGCATTACTAGAAAGGGAGCAGCCGACTCAGTGCCTTGGCGCAGAGAGCTTGAGAAATGGGATTTTAAGACTTAGAGGGGAATATGAAATCGTATTCTAATTCGTTAGCGTTATGTGTAGCATTTTTCATGCTGTGCAGCATAGCTGCAGTATCTGCTCAGCAAGATGAGCCAGCTCAGCAGTCTCAGCAGGGCGAACCATTTCAGCTGCCTCAACAGCCTGCCCCATCTCAGAAGGATAGCCTACCTTTAGCAGGCGAATGGAGGGGGACGCTCAAGGTCAGCATATCGAGCCTGAGAATCGTCTTTCATATTGCGGATTCGGAAACTGGCTATGTAGCCACGATGGACAGCCCCGATCAGGGGGCAAGGGGCATTCCGGTGTCAGGGGTTCGCATAGAGGGCAAAGGCGTTGTGATCGAGGTTGCATCTATTGGGGGAAGCTACACAGGCACGTTGGATGTAGCAGGTAATCAGCTCGAAGGCTTCTGGAAGCAATCTGGGATGTCCTTTCCTCTCATTCTCTTGAGGCAGCCATCTGCGGAAATCCATACAGAACAAAAGTCTATGCCTATGAAAGAGCCGGCATCATTGGCTTACCGCGTAAAGGAAGTCAGATTCAATGGAGGAGCCGAAGAAGTACAACTTGCTGGTACTCTTACACTACCGAAAGGAAACGGACCTTTTCCTGCCATAGTCCTTGTTTCGGGCTCTGGTCCACAAAATAGAGATGAGGAGATTCTAGGGCATAAGCCTTTTTTCATAATCGCTGATTATCTGACGCAACGAGGTATAGCGGTACTTCGATACGATGATCGCGGCGTAGGAGCTTCCACAGGTGACTATCAAGCAGCGATGACATTTGATTTTGCTGCTGATGCTCAGGCAGCTCTTGATTTTCTCGCGCGGCAAGAAGGTATCGATGAGAACAATATCGGGATTATCGGACACAGTGAGGGCGCGATTATCGCCTCAATGGTTGCGGCGATGGGTGAAACTAGGTATTCGAGTGCTAATAATGCAGGGAACGAAAGCACTTGTGATACATGTGAGGCTGCTGCATTTAATGGGACTCGTGAGTCTTCAAAACCAGCTTTCATCGTGCTGCTCGCTGGTCCAGGAGTTCAAGGTTATGAGCTCCTTCTCATGCAGAATGAGGCTATTGGCCGAGCTTCGGGCTTGAGCGAAGAACAGATCATCGAAGCAAACAATCTCAACCTAAGGCTCTACGACATTGTAATCGAGGAGCGAGATGAGCAATTACTCCGCCAAAAATTGACTGATGTTTTCTGCGAAGAGATCGATCTGAATCCGGTCTTATCTCCCCTAGACAAAGAAGCCCAAAAAGCTCAGGTTCCGCAAGTAATAGCGCCACTATTGTCACCATGGATTCGCACTTTTCTTGAGTTGGATCCTGCGGATTACCTAAGAAAAGTGAAAGTGCCAGTGCTTGCGCTTAATGGATCGAAAGACCTCCAAGTGCCTAGCAGACCAAACCTTGAGGCGATTAGATCGGCTTTATCAGAGGCCAGTAACAATTCCTCTACTTTTATAGAGCTTGAAGGGCTCAACCACCTCTTTCAGCATGCAGCTACGGGTCTGCCATCGGAATACAGCGAAATCGAGGAAAGTTTTGCGCCTGAAGCCTTGCAAATAATGGGCGATTGGATATTCAAAGCCGTGAAATGAGCACGCGACAGAGATTAGCGCTCGGCTCAGCATCTATTTTGAGCATAAGATACTGAGAGGACCCTGCTAGCGCGCCTGCTGGTAAGCTGGCCTTCTTTGTTCCTTTTACAATACGATAATCAGGCTCAGAAAATGTTGCTCCCCAAGCAGATATCAAGGCCCCGCGAGGAAACTGTATCATCGGAACAAATACTTCAGAAGGCGCTTTGATAGAATGGTCAGGCTTGTATTCGAGGATGAATCGGCCTTTTCTTCGGTTGAATTGCATCAAGAGGATATCGCCTGCAACAGCTGGTGCATAGGGGCGCACAAAACCAGCAAGCGCTCTTCCTCCGCCGTCTTCCTTACAAAAAACCGAAAGATCTTCTCTATTCCACCCATCGCCATGCTCATGAGTGTTGTCAGCCGTATAGTTCCACAGCGTTGCGCTTAAGAGATTTGCGTCTAGAGCATCATAATATAAAGAAAGTATCTTTTCATGCAGCTCGAAGTTTCCAGTTTGATATGCTTTGCGATTATTTAAATCGAATGGAAGGCCAAATTCGCCAAGCAGAGTAGGAGCATTACCCATGAATTTTTTCGAATGTCGCACAATTCTCCCCAGGGCCTCTCGAAAATAGCGTCGCACCGCATGCGAGCCAATAATGACCTTTTGCATTTCGGAATCATATGCAAGAAAACCAGTCCAGCGCTTCATTGTGAGAGTCAATGAGTCATACCAATGGCTTTCGTTGACATAGAGAAAGCTGGGCTGGAGCGCGGGCATATCGCCTTGTGGAAAACCTTCCACGAATACCATAAAGCGACTTGATTTGCCAGATACATGAGCTAAATGCTCCGCAAATCGCTCGACAAATGGCTTTTGATAGCATTCGTTGAAAAACGAATGAGTATTTGGGACAGTCTTGTTTTTCCTCTCTCTGGTTTTCGCACTACATGTTCCTTTAGGAGCAAACCAACTGGGCTGTTTCAATACTGGTCTATCGTTTTCGATATCCCATAAGCCAGCTCTACGCCATACACAGACTTCTCCTTGCTTCCATGCGCGGACTCCCTTTGTACCCAAAGGCACTCTTTCAAAAGAGCGCAATTTTCCGCCTTTTATAGCTATTCTATTAGTGCTTGTCTCAAACCCTTCCCCAGCACACATCGCTTCCCAGGGAGTCGGTGCTAGCCCAGGCAGAAGCATATCGCTCCGTGGAGCATTGACATCGCTAATTCCGATAAAGCCTTCTCCAGGCTCATTCATGGAACCAAATCCAAGCACATTGTCATAAGGAGCAATTCGCTTAGCGAGCACACCAAAAGCTTCGAAATAATGTTCCTGAAGATATTCCTGGATTGGCCTTCCTTTAGCGAAAACACCAGGCGCATAATCATTTCCTGCAAAGAAAAGAGTAAACATCGTAGCGCAACCAAGCCTCAAGTGATTCGAGAACCACTGCATTTCTGGGTATTGAGCTCCCATCTCCTGATGAAGCATTGCAGCGCCGCTCTCATGAAGCTTAGATGGCTCGAAGCCCACGGCTTCGAGCGTCCACATTGGAGCTCCATCTCCTCCTGTCCAGCGAGACCATACATCCTGATGTGGATCTATGAATAGCGATATCCCATGCCGAGCAGCGGCTTCCACTATACCTTCCAGATAGTCTAGATACTCCGTATCGTAGATGCCTGGTCCCTCATGCTCGATAGCTTCCCAGGTAACCACAAGCCGCAGAAACTTCTGACCCCAGCTTGCAAGCCTCGAAAAATGCTCATCAGCTTTTTCAAGCGCAAAAGGTCGACCAATAAAGGAAATCTTCGTGCTGCTGTAGAATCCGTCTTTTAAATGAGTACGGCCATCGGGGACCATGGGTACCTTGTTGCTTCCACCGAGATTGACTCCGCGCAAGATAAGCCAGCGACCTTTATCGTCGATAAAATGTCCATTCGATACGCTTATTATTGACATTAGACCTTTCACCTAAGTTTTATTTGTATAATCAATATAAGAATACGCTTATTATGAGGGCACTGCAAGCCACTAATCATGATTTTTCTCTTTACAACTCAAAATGCACGTTCTACAATGGAGGTAAGCAAACCTGAGAAAAAGGAGGTATGCATGAAAAAGATTCTCTGTGTATCGTTCATAGCAATGGTGCTGCTGTTTGGTGCAACAGCCCAGGTGAAGAACGGCCCCTATGCGGACAAGGTCATCTACGATGTGCGCATGGATCAGACCATCGCCATCAAGGATACCGCAGAAGGGAAAACGGATGTCTTCTTCACTGGTCTTGACGGAAAGACCTATAAAGGCATCCAACCAACTGATCTGGAAAGACTCTCCACCTACGCAGTGCCTTCCGGAAGCTGGTCTCTTCTGCTGAACAACATTCCAAACAAAGCGCCCTATACATTCCAGACCAAAGATGGTCGGACAGTCTTCAATCCCCTAGCGATTCAGGAGGTCCGCTACGCACTCAATTGGCTCATCGACAGAAAAAAGATCGTAGATGAGATTCTGCTTGGTGCTGGCGAGCCAATGATCACAGCCCAGACACCCGGACAGCCTGGAACCTATCGCTTCAACCTCGTGCCCGCCAAGCTAGGTATGACGGTGCGCGGTGATGAGAAAAAAGCCTTGGCAGATATCGAGGCTGCATTGAAAAAAGCAGCCGACCTACCTGAAAACAAAGGAAAGCTCGTAAAGTCCGGCCAGTGGTGGACCTATAATAAAGAGCCCATCACCGTCAAATTCATTATCCGTGTCGACGATCCAACAGGTCGACTTCTCGAAGGTCGATATATTGCTGACCAAATCGAGAAAGCTGGAATCAAGGTAGAGCGCCTCGAATATGACCGCTCCAAAGCTAGTAATCTTGCCTATAGTAGCGACCCCGCAGGTTGGGAATGGTCGATGTATACCGAGGGTTGGGGAGCTGGAGCTACCCGTGCATGGTGGGATGTTACTATTAGCCAGATGTATTCACCCTACTATGGCTATATGCCGGGCGGAATGACCGAAGGCTTTTGGAACTACGAGAATAAGGAGATCGATCGCATTGCTCAGAAGAATATAAATGGATGGTTCCTTACTGCCGATGAGTATTGGAAAGATAACATCAAGGTACAGGAAATGGCCTTGAAGGAAGCGGTTCGCATCTATGTATGCAGTCAAGTCCAATACTATGTGGCCAATAAAGCTCGATTCAATTCGCGCATGCTGTATGGCCTAGGCGATGGCCTCAACAATTGGTCAGTGCGATCTGCGGATGTAAAACCCAACGAAAAAGGCGAAAAGATTCTAAAGATCACGCAGTACTCGGCTCGTGGTGCGCTCTTCATGAGCTCATGGGACACAGTAGGTGTCGATGGTTTCTCGGATGTCTACTCCGCGGCCATCATCGAAGCTTGTACCGATCCCTCGACCTTTGAGTCTCCTAATGCAGCCAAAGATACACCTCTTCGCGTAAAATACGATCTCAAGAATGTTGAGACCAAAATTGCTGCAGGCAAGGAAGGCGAGCCCCCTGTTGGCCTGATTCCTGTCGATAAAGCCGCAGTAATCTTCAATTCCAAGACAAAGAAGTGGGAGAGTGGGGTCGAATATAAGGATGTAACAGGCGAAGGAACATATGACTATGTAAAGAACAACGATCTGAAATCCTACAGCAAGCTTGCAAACCAGCAGTACATCTATGGCAAATGGCATAGTGGGCAGCCCATAACAGTCGCTGATATTATGTATGCGACTGCCTTTACCTACGAGTGGGCTAACAAGGATAGCGAGGACGATAAATACTACGATGCAGCTTATGCTTCACAATATCAGGCCTATTTGCCGGTTTCCAAAGGTACTGTGCTCAATAAGGATGGCAGCTTTACGACCTATTTCGATTTCAACTGGCCGATGGATCTAGACCGTGTAGCAGCAACCGGTGCGGTAAGCCCCAAGGCAGGTAACCCCGGACGCCAAACCCTGGTCTCATGGGAGATCTACGAAGCATTGGCCAAGATTGTCGCAGAGGGCGCAAAGTCTGGAACACAATATTCTTTCTCGAATGATCCTTCAATGACGGAAGTCGATGTCATAAACACGAAGTGTGTCGCGGATATCAAGGCAAAACTGCAGGACTTCGTCGCTGCCAAGTATGTTCCCGATTGCATCAAGCAGTGGATTACCCCGGAGCAGGCTGTTGCTCGCTATAATGCAGCCATAAAATTCATCGATACCTATGGCAATGCTTACATCTCCAATGGTCCATTCTTCTTGAGCAAGGTCGATTTCAATACTAACTACGTCGAGCTTTCAGCTTTCAGGGATTATCCGTACAAAGCGGATTATTTCCCGAAGCTATTCCGCACGACCATTACGCGCATCGATGATGTGAAGGTACCACCAACTGCTGCGCGCAATGCCGATGCGAAGATCGACATCCAAGTTTCCGCGGTGACCTATCCAGATGATACCGCCAAAGCAGCTGATAACAAGGCAAAGGTAACGGTTTCCTTGATAAAGGATGATAATACCGAGACGCTGTACACCGCTAAGTATGTCAAAGCAGGTACCTTCCAGGCTGTGATTCCTGCTAAAGATCTGGGTGCTCTTAAATCAGGCTCCTACACCTTAGTAGTGCAGTCTGTTTTCGGTACAGAAGCACCAGCAGTCCAGGCTACTTCGCTTGTAGTCTTCTGATTTTAATCAGAGGAGAGGCGCTGTCTCCAAGAGGCGGCGCCCTCTTCTTTTATAAAATGCTCTTTTAATGTAATAATCGAAGTGCAATTCTCTCAAGGAATCACAAAGAAACAGGTGGTTTTATGTATAAGTGGTTTGCCGTCAAGCGAGTGCTAAAAGGCATTTTTACTTATGTTATAATCATTTTTATCATGTCTGTCCTTTTCAACACAGTAAATGAACAGACAATGCGTTCAAGCATCGAAGAGCAAGTGCGAGCAGAGACCATGCGCCTCAAAAACATGCAGCCGTCTGCTCTCCAGCGTTTTCAAGAGCAGCGACGCCAGGAGCTAATTAGGCTCTATAGGCTGGATCGGCCGCTCATGGAGAGAATCCTTTTTCGCACTTGGAACACTATTACTTTCAATTTTGGAAAGTCGACTATCATAAAATCCTCTCGTGGCGACAGAGAAGTGTTGTCCATTGTCGGCGAAGCGATTCCTCGTTCGTTAATACTTTTTACAGTGTCTATGGCCATCGAAATCGTGGTTGGCATTATTCTCGGGCTTAAGAAAGCTCAGAAACCTGGCAGTTCGCTCGATAGAAGCACAAGCCTCATCACCATGATTGTCTATGGCATGCCGACATTTTGGCTAGCGATGATTCTTATAATGTTCTTCGTCTATCAACTGAAGATATTTCCTTCGGGGGGCATGCACACTGTGCCACCCCCTCAAGGGATCATGTATTATATAGATTTTCTGTGGCACATGACTCTGCCGCTTTTGACATTGCTCCTCATTGGGTTCTGGGGGATAGCATTTGTGGTTAGGAATATTGTGCTGAGCATTCTTCAGGAGGATTACATTATGGCAGCTCGTGCTCGAGGTATCCCTGAGAATAAAGTGCTCTTCGGGCACACTCTGCGTACCGCTGCGCCTCCTCTAATCACAATGTCAGTGTTGTCTTTGCTTGCCTCTATTGGAGGAGCAATCATCTTCGAAGGCATCTTTTCCTGGCCAGGGTTGGGGAATCTATACTGGATTGCGGTACAGCAGAACGACATTCCCGTTCTCATGGGAGACTTAGCCATCACCGTGGGCTTATACCAAATCGGGCTTATCTTGCTGGATCTCACCTATGGGTTTATGGATCCGCGCATCAAGGTGGGAGGCAAGGCATGAAGTTTGCAGATGTTAAGTATAGATTCTCGGAGTTTTGGTCCGAATTCAAGAAGGAACGCTCTGGCCTTGTTGGGTTAGCGATTTTGGTTATTTCGATACTCATCGTTATCTTCGAGCCTCTTATTCTCCCCTGGAAAGAGGCTAATACTAAGTGGCGGAGTATAGACTACTGGCAGGATAACTCATCAGGTGCGCCTCCTGCATGGACCAATTTTTTCTCAAAGCAGAAAGCCGCAGTCACCGTCCATCTCGAGAATCCCGAGGATGAAGTAATCGAGATGGATGGAGGTATCAAACTTGCCACCTACACCTTCGATTATGACTATAGCGCAGATAAAGCTCCCCTCGATGTCATATTCCACATGATAGGACATGGGGATCTCCCAATTCAGGTTGCGGTAGAACGGCCCGATGGCCAGACCATAGAGCTTGCGCAGCGTTTCGAGCAAGGTCTGAGCGGTCAGGATATACGAATCTCATTGGACAATGATGGCCGAGAATCGGTGTTTACATTTATTAAAAGCCATGAAAGCGAAGAAGCTCTCGAAGCATATTCCAGCAAGAGTTTCAAGACCTGCAATATATTGTTCAATCAGACGAGAGAAGGCATGGCCACCGAATTCAAGCCTCTCAAAGGGACTTATAAGTTCATTGTGCGAGCATTGTTACTTGTTCCTGGATATTCTGAGGTCGAGGATCCTTATACTGTCGTAACAGGATCAGTTTCTGGCTTATTGGGAACTGACGATTCAAAGCGCGACATCTTCTCCGGTCTTGTAGCGGGTCTCAAATGGGCTCTGATAATTGGGCTTTTGACCTCTGCGATCTCGGTATTGATTGGAGTCATGTATGGTATCATCTCGGCTTACTTTGGAGGTGCCGTAGATTCGGCAATGCAATTCATATATCAGATTGTGAATTCGATACCGATTCTGCCAGTGCTCATCGTGGTATCAGCTATTTTCAAACCTAGCATATATATGTTGATTACTGCGATGGTGCTTTTTTTCTGGACTGGCTCCGTGATGACAGTTAGATCCATGGCTCTTCAGATCAAGGAGGAGACATATATCGAGGCTGCCAAGGCGCTTGGTGCCAAGCATTCGAGGATCATATTCAAGCATATGGTACCAATCTTGATTCCATACAGCTTTGCATCCATGGCCTTGTCTGTGCCAAGTGCAATAGTCTATGAATCTTCTGTTAGCCTTTTGGGCCTCGGAGACGCAACTATTGTCACCTGGGGTCAGATTCTGCACGATGCAATGCAGGGAGCAGCAATCCTCAAAGGTATCTGGTGGTGGGTCCTGCCGCCGGGACTTCTAATCGCTATCATGGGAATGACCTTTGCATTTCTAGGCTTCTCGATGGATAAAATACTCCATCCAAAACTAAAGACAAGGTAACCTCGATGAACAGCTTGCTGAAAATTGAAAATCTTCAGATGTATTACTTTACTTCGAAAGGCGCTGTGCGCGCCATCGATGGGATCGATCTAGAACTCTTTCCAGGCGAAAGCATGGGGCTTGTAGGCGAGTCGGGCTGTGGCAAGACTAGCCTTGGCACTTCGATATTGCGAATGCCGACTCCCCCTGGTCGTTATGTGGAAGGTAAGATATTCGTGGATGGAGTTGACGTGATCCCGCTTCCTGAGAAGGAAGTGCGTAAGGACATCCGTTGGCAGAAGATATCGATGGTCTTCCAGGGAGCTATGAATTGTCTCACGCCTGTATACACCATAGGCCACCAGATGATGGAGACTCTGGTCGAGCATCAGGATATGCCTCGCTCCGATGCCGAAGAGTTAATGAGGGAATATCTAGGGTATGTTGGCTTACCTCCCGAAATATTGCAGCGCTATCCGCATGAGCTTTCCGGCGGCATGAAGCAGCGTGCAGTCATCGCTACCGCTCTCTTTCTCAAACCCCAGATTGTCATACTCGATGAGCCCACAACCGCGCTCGATGTCATTGTTCAGGCGCAGATTATCAATCTGTTAAAGAAGCTTAAGAAACAGTTCAACCTTTCATTTCTATTTATCACGCACGATCTGGCGCTCGAAGCAGAGATATCGGATCGAATCTGCGTTATGTACGCGGGCAAGATTGTCGAGCTGGGGACCAATGATCAAATCTATGGAGCCCAGGGACCAGCTCATCCCTATACCCAGCGCCTTTTGGCCGCAACACCGCGGCTTTTTAAAAAAGTAGAGGAGCTCCATTTTATTCCTGGTACGCCGCCCGATCTCATTGCGCCGCCAAAGGGCTGCCGTTTCAGTCCTCGCTGCAATAAGGCTTTCGATCGTTGTTTCGAGGAAGAGCCACCCCTGATAGAAATTGAGTCAGACCACAAAGCTGCATGTTGGCTCTTTCATTGAGAAATCGGAAAGCCAGATAGGAGAAAATACATGGCAGATGTAATACTGAGTGTAAAAAAACTCAAGAAATATTTCGAACCACATCAGGGTTTTGCCGAGTCGATCATAGGTGGCGGGCAGAAGAAGCTCATAAAAGCGGTCGATGATGTTTCGTTCGATATAAGGCGCGGTGAGATATTTGGATTAATAGGCGAATCGGGTTCTGGAAAGACTACGACGGGTAAATTGGCTATGAAACTTCTCGAGCTAACTTCGGGTCAGATAATTTTCAACGGCGAAGATGTGACGAACCTCGACAAAGAAAAGCTCAAGGATTACCGCCGAAAAGTTCAGATGATCTTTCAAGACCCCTATGCTTCGATGAATCCGCGCTTCAAAATCAGGGATGTGCTGGAGGAGCCTCTCATCATCCATAAGATCAAGGCGACCGTCGAAGAGCGCAATACCATGATCGTCAAAGCTCTCGAAGAGGTCAAGCTCATACCGCCCGATGATTTCATGGGTCGATGGCCGCACATGCTTTCTGGCGGTCAGCGTCAGCGAGTCGCAACGGCACGCACGCTCATTTTGAACCCAATGATGCTAGTCGCAGATGAGCCAGTCTCCATGATAGACCTTTCCACGCGCGCCGAGATCCTTCACATGATGAAGGAGGTACAGAAAAAACTTGGCCTGACTTATCTCTATATAACGCACGACCTTTCGACAGCGCGCTATTTTACCGATCGCATCGCGGTAATGTACTTAGGTCGCATAGTGGAAATTGGCCGCGCCGATGATATCATCGATAACCCCCTGCATCCCTATACTCAAGCTCTCATTGAGGCTGTCCCAGAACCAGAATCAGGCAAGGTCAAAATTATCAAAGAGCTGCCAATTTATGGAGAGATTCCGAGCCCCGCCGACATTCCAAGCGGCTGCCGCTTCCATACGCGCTGCCCCTATGCCATCGAAGCCTGTAAGAAAGAACCCGAGCCCGAGCTTATGCTGGACGGAGAAGAGCATTATCAAGCCTGTAAACGAGCTTACGAGGTTCAGGAAGAGAGAAGGAAAAGAAAGGCAGGGTAGAGCGCAGCAATGTAGCCCTATTGTATTTTAGGATTCGCTTCGCATGGCCGTATAATTATTGCTTCGAGCCGGAAATTAGCTCAATAGCCCTTCTATGATCAAATCAGTAGCCTGGTCTTCGGTGAGCCCACGGCTTAGCAGAGTCTCGAGCTGTTTTGAGTCGACCGAGCCAATCGCCGCTTCATGTGTGACATGGGCAAGATGGTTGTTCACTTGAACTACCGGAATAGCACGGGCTCGAGCTTCGTTTTGGACTATTTCCTTGCAATCGACATGGCCTCGTGCATAAGGGGCATTGGCGACGATTTCGTTTTCGATGATTGCAGAAGCTTTATCTTTGATGGCGATATGACTTGTCAGTACACCTGTCGAGGATTCGCCAAGAAGATTGGCGGATTCCCTGATGTGGATACTATCTTCGAGTCGACCGAAGATACGGGTCTTCATGTCCACCGTGGCATCTTTTCCCACCTCTGCTGCATAATCGAGTTCGATGATACCGGCCGCTCCTTTAATGAGCTCAAACTCAGTGGAAAATCGCGCCCCTTCGCCTAGCCTGACTTTTGTAACCGGCACGATTCTGACACCACCGTTCGGCCCATGGACATGCCGCTCGAAGTAAGATAGAGAAGCGACCTTTTCGAGCTCGATCTCTGCATTCATGAGATGTTGAATATTGATCGCATTTGGAAAAGTGCAGTTTGCTATGAATTGGGCGTGGGCGTCTTCTTCGATTAAGGTATTGATGATGATTCGCTGCACTCCATTTTCAGGAATAAGACCGAAACAAAAGTGCACTGGATTCTTTATCGTAACACCTTGCTTGACTCGAATTCTAACGCTTACCCCATCCTCCAAGGATTGAGATTCTACGATAAGGCCATCGACGAGATTTCGATTTAAGACCTCATTGCCATGGATTTCTATATGTGCGACATCCGGGGCGAATTTATGTTGATTGATCGATGCCAAGAGCTCTGCGATAAGAAGGTCTTTATCGATGAATGATTGTTCAGCCATGGTTATCCTCTCAATTCACAGCAAATGTAGAGACTAGTCTGTCTGTGTCAGGCTGACCTTTGTGAGGGCAGGGGATACACTTTCCACTGAAGTAGTCGAACATTCGCGATACTTCGCCCTTGTCGACAAGAGTTCCAGCACAGATGAGAAATGCATGATCTGCGCGCTTTAGGACTTCAGGGCTATGGGTGATGAGTATTACAGTGGAACCAGTTTGCTTGAGGTCCTTGATAATTCCGAAGATATATTTTACCGAATCTATATCCACACCTGAATCGGGCTCGTCCATAAGTACAAGGCGAGGCTTCATCGCATAGATCGAAGCAAGCTCGATACGCTTTCGTTCCCCTCCCGAGAGCGTCTTATCTACTGCACGTTTTGCGTAGTTTTCTGGTATGAGCCCTACCTTGCGAAGTGCTTCCTCGACGATTTCTTGGGATTTCTCTTTGGCTCCCGCAAGTATGAACAGGCTTACAGAAAGGCCTTCGAAGCGCGCGGGCTCCTGGAAAAGCAAAGTAATCCCTTTTCGCGCCCGCTCATCTACGGAAAAATCTTTGATGGACTCACCATTGAAAAGAATATCGCCTTCGAAATCGCGATAGCCCGATAGTCCCATTATGGTATTTGCTAGAGTAGACTTGCCTGCTCCATTAGGACCAATAATCGCATGGACATGTCCATTCCAGATCTCCATGCTGAGATTGTTCAAAATGGGCCTGCCCTCTTTGAGAAGTGTAATATTCTTGATTTCGAGAAGATTCATGATTTTGCCATCCTGCATTTTTGGCTGAGTTGCATTGTACTTATGATAAAATTCATATCGTTGATATAGGATTTTCCCTTGAGAAAATACCTATTTCCGAAAAGAAAATCAAGTATGCGGCAATAGATATAGAATATATGGAGCGACATGCTTCATGGTTTGATTTCTTCCTGACTTACATTGACAATCTCGCCTAGATAGATTCGATGGTAATCCTTGCTGAGGTAGTGCTCTTCTATCGAGCTATCGAGGAAATTCGAGCTATCGAGGTCCTGCCAAAATATTTTTCGGCATTCGATTACAAGCCGAGCCTCTTCAAAGCTTGGGGCGGCAACCTTGCGCGAAGCCATAGGAGTAAGGCCAGCCAGCGCTATCTTATCTAGATTTCGACCTGAATTCGAACCGAGAACCGAGAGAGCTTTTCTATATTTCGGAGCAAAGGCATTGAGAGTAAAGCTATCGTATCGATTCATGAATTCATAGGTATACCTTGAGGGACGTACCATAACCTGAAATACCATCTTATCCCATACATGCCCATAACTGCCCCAGGAAATGGTCATCGCATTGAAAACTCCTTCATAAAAATCACCAGCAAAGAGCGCAAACCAATGATCTCTAAGCTGAGCTATATCGTAGTGAAAATCTCTTAGCGGTACATCCTTTCGATTCATGTTTTTCCTCCCATGTTTTTATAGATGCTCGAATAGAACTGAATAATCTGTCTTCGATTATATTTCATTTCCTTTGAATTGACTCATGTAAAGATTATGATAAAAGCCTCGCTTTGCAAGAAGCTCTTGATGATCTCCTATTTCTACGATTTCGCCATTATCGATTACGATGATCTTGTCGGCATCGCGAATGGTGCTAAGCCTATGGGCAATTACGATGCTCGTCCTTCCCTGCATGAGGCGTAAAAGAGCTCTTTGGATGCGAAGTTCTGTGCGCGTGTCGACACTGCTTGTGGCTTCGTCCAAGATTAGTATTGTCGGATCTGCAAGGATCGCCCGCGCAATGGATAAAAGTTGGCGCTGACCCTGGCTCAAATTGCTTGCGCGCTCCGAGAGATTTGTTTGATAGCCCTCGGGAAGCTGTCGTATAAAGTGATCGACTTCCGCCATCTTGGCGGCTTGGATACATTCCTCATCGGTTGCATCCAGCCGACCAAAGCGAATGTTCTCCAGCACGGAATCCGCAAAGAGAAAGGTATCTTGCAAAACAAGACCTATGGCGCGCCGGACTGCTTCTTTGGGAATAGTGCGGATATCCACACCATCGAATAAAATCTGTCCTTCATCGATCTCGTAGAAGCGGGTGAGAAGGTTAGTAATCGTAGTCTTACCGGCTCCCGTAGGTCCCACTAACGCTACCGTAAGCCCAGCAGGAATATCTACATTGAAATTCTTGATTACGGGCTTACCAGGGATATAGCTGAATACTACATTCTTGAAGCTAACATTGCCCTGAAATTGTTCAAGGCTGAAGACCGTAGGAGCTTTGGGAGTATCAGGCATAGAATCTTCGCTGGCTCTTATTGCAGTTTCGGGGTTTGTTTTCGCTTCGTCTAGTCTTGGTGCCTTAGTTGTTTCTGGTTCCATATCGACTATCTCGAAGACTCGCTCTGCTCCGGCTAATGCTGCCTGGATCGAGTTGTATAGATTCGATATCTGCCTCAAAGGCTGAGTGAAATTCTGTGCGTAGTTTATAAATGTGGCGATCATGCCAATGCTGACAAGATCTCTAAGAGCTAGCCAGCCGCCAAGACTAGCCAGCACTATGACAAAGAAACTGCCGATTACTCCCGTAAGAGGCATAAGAAGCAATGCATAGGAATTTGCATAGACAGCCGCCTTATATACCGATTCATTTTTCCTTCTGAAGGTTTCGATTGCTGAATCATTGCGGCGGAAGGCTTTGATCACCTTAAAGCCAGAGATGGTCTCCTCAGCCACGGCATTGAGATCGCCCAGCTCTTTTTGCAATTCCCTAAATCCCTTGCGAGTGTATTTTGCTACAAAATTGCTGAACCAATACATTATTGGGATAACAATGAGGCTGGCTAGGGCAAGCCAATGGTTTAGAACGAACATGCTCACTAGAATACCAGACATCGTAATGACACCTGCAACAAGTGAGATGATGTTCTGTGATACAGCTTGATTGATAGCGTCGATGTCGTTCGTAAGTCTGCTCATGAGCCCACCAGCGGAATTAGTATCGAAGAAGCGCATAGGAAGCGATTGGATATGCGCGAATAGATCGCGGCGCAAGTTCTTGAGAGCATCCTGGGATATGGTCGCCATTTTCCTATTTGCGATCAGATTAAAGGTATTGCTAAGAAAATAAGCAATGAGCATAAGAACAGCATTGCGAGCTAAGCTATTTATGTCTTTGCCTCCGATACTTTGGTCTATTGCGCTACCGAGCAAATAAGGACCTACCAATCCAAGGAGCGATTGCAGAAGCACAATGGACACAATCAAAATCAGTGCCTGTCTGAATGGCATTAGATATCCGAAGAGCCTTTTCATCGCCTTGCGAGGATCAGAAGCTCTTTCATATTTTGTGGGCCTGCCCGCACGCCTTTGGAAGCTGGTGCGCACATCCTGAATCGAAGGGCTTGTCTCATAGGCCATGGCGCACCCCCGTACCCAACTGGGAATCGTATATTTCCTTGTATATTAGGCTTTTCCTTAGGAGCTCTCTGTGCGTGCCTTCTGCGACAACCTTTCCTTCATCGAGCACGATTATCTTGTCTGCATTAAGCACTGTGCTGATACGTTGAGCCACCATTATGAGGGTTATTCCCTTGGTAGCTTTTGCTATGGCCGCATGAATTCTTGTTTCTGTTTCCACGTCTATGGCGCTTGTTGCGTCGTCGAGAATGAGAATCGAAGGCTTGGTGATAAGGGCACGAGCTATCGCGATACGCTGTTTTTGTCCGCCGGAAAGATTCGCTCCGCGTTCTTCGATATGTGTCTCATAATGTTCTGGCATATTCATGATGAAGTCGTGAGCTTGGGCTGCAATCGCGGAAGCAATGATATCTTCATCGGTTGCATCAGGCTTTCCATATCGGATGTTGTCGCTGACTGTACCCGAAAAGAGCACAGTCTCCTGAGGAACTATGGCTATGTGTTCGAGAATCGATGAAATCTTTAGGAGTCGAACATCCATGGAATCGATAATGACCTTTCCTGAGCGTGCATCGTAGAAGCGCGGGATCAGGTTGACAAGGCTGGATTTCCCCGAACCTGTCGCGCCTAGAACAGCAGTAACCTTACCTGCTTCGGCTCTTGTACAAACATCTTCCAGCACCTTAAGGGCTGTATCTCCATTGTAATGGAAGTATACGTGATCGAATTCGACCTCTCCACGAATAGTCTGTGGAAGCGAAGAGGCGTTGGGCAGCTCTGCAACCTCTGGCTCGGCATCCAGCACTTCATTGATTCGCTTTGATGATGCCAGACCATTTGCCCAGTTATTAGAAAGCTGAGTCATGGAAATTAGCGGGTGAAGGGTTGCCATGAGGTAATTTGTAAATGCAACGATCTGCCCCAGTGTAAGATCACCCTGAATCGCCTGCAAACCCCCAAGCCATACAACGAGTATGATGCCGATATTTATCAGCATGGTTAGAATAGGGCTCATCGATGCCATTATCTGCATAACCCTGATATTCTCTCGGGCCAAGTCTTCGTTGGCTATTTCGAAGCGTTCTGTCTCGTATTCTCCTCGCACGAAGGCCTTGATAAGCCTAGCGCCTGCTATGTTTTCCTGCAGCACGGTATTGAGGCGATCGAGGCGTTGTTGGACAGTCCTGAAGAAAGGCTCCATCTTTGTGCTAAAAAAGAAGATAACAATCGCTCCAACAATGAAAATTGGCATCATAGTAAGAGCCAATGTCTTGCTGGTCACGAACATGAGAGCAATGCTCCCGATCATCGAGAGCGGGGCTCTCGATCCAAGGCGAAGTGACATCTGAAAAAGGCGCTGGACCGCTGCAGTATCGCTTGTAAGGCGAACCATGAGCTTGGCGGTCGAAAACTGGTCTACGTTTCCGTATGAAAAATTCTGTATTTTGATAAAAATTGATTCGCGCAAATCGCGGGCAATACCCTCCCCGACCCGAATTGAATAGACGCTATTCAGCACGGCGGCCAGGGCTGACAATACGGATATGCCTAGCATGATAGCCGATGTGGAAATAACAGTATTTAAGTCTTTCTGCCTAATCCCTTGATCGATGATATGGCCGACGAGCCTTGGCACCGCAAGGTCGCAAGTCACCATTATGACAAGCAACACAAAGGAAAAAAGCGCAATTTTTCGGTATGGGCGCGCGAAACGCAATAGTTTTTTGAATTCGTTCATTCGAAGCTCCGTATTTTAGCGCCTATATTTTTAACTATTCGAGGCTTGTTGCGCCAGCGGGGGCCTAGCGGGAGTAGCGGGAGGTTTTCCTGCTTCGAAGAAAATCTTGCGATATTCTCGAGGTGGAAGCCCCGTACATTTCTTAAAAACCTTGGTAAAATGAAATGGATTTTCGAATCCAAAGCGCGTGGCGACATCGCTGACCGTAAGCTGATTGTCGACGAGCACAGCTGATGCGGCTTCTATTTTCAACCTCGTAAAATATTGAAAAGGAGACATGCCCAAATGCTGCCTGAAAAGTCGTATGAAGTATTCTTCGGAAAGGCCCAGCATAGCAGCAAGGTCATCTGAGCTCAATTTATCCCTTACATGCTTGGACATAAGAGCAAGAGCTCTTTCGACGTGTTCATTTTTTGATCTTTTGGAGTCGACAATTTCAGCCGAGGCTTCGATTTGATCAAACCAGCGATATAGAATACTGACAAGCGCGTGCTCAGCCGCTTTTCGAGAGCGCTCCGAGTTGGACTTAGACAGCCTATATAGATCTTCTAGAAGGAATCGATCTTTTGCGTCTGCACGCAAAACCCGATTCTTCGAGTGCCAGAGATGCTCCATAAGTGCTACAATCTCTCTATCTGCCGAATTGTCGGCTTGCGGAGCGAATAGAATTGCATAATAACTGATAGGTTTTTCGACGGCTTCGGGAAGAATGGAATGAAATTCGCGAGGCTGTACAAAGTAAATACTATTGGCGTCGATGACGAATTTTGAACGATTGATGAGCAGAGCGCCTTGCCCTTCCATGAAATAGTGAAATTCGAACTCTCCAGCTCGATGAGCATGATACCTACCGTGCCATGCCAATCTCTCCCCACTTATGAGCCTATATACATAGACAGCATCGCGAATCTCCATACAATCTCCCTATAGAGAGAATGTCAATAATGGATATAATTTGTCAATATCATGCATTGTATTTTTGGGGAAATGACCCTATAGTTTTTTACGTTAGTTTGATCTTTACGTAAATTTTTGTATAGCAGATTTCATCTCTAGAGGAAGTCAGCGGCGATGAAGAGCTTGTGTGGTATAGATCTTGGCACACAGAGCTGCAAGGTAATCCTCTACGACCCTGAAAACAGGCGAATAGTCGCCAAAGCTCAAACTCCTCTTTCTATAATCGCAAAGAATGACGGGACTAGAGAGCAGCTCGCTTCTTGGTATGAAGAAGCGCTTTACACCTGCTTTGGGTCGATTTCGCCCCAACTGCGAGCGACAATCGTGGCAATTGGCGTTTCGGGGCAACAGCATGGATTCGTACCTATAGATGAGCATGGCAAGGCAATTAGACCTATCAAGCTTTGGAATGATACATCCACGGCTGAAGAGTGCGAGGAGCTAACGGCTCTTGTTGGAGGAGAAGAAGAGTTATTGGCAGAGACCGGGCTTCTAATGTTGCCTGGCTACACCGCTCCAAAGATCTATTGGCTAAAAAAACATGAACCAGAGAATTATAAACGCTTAAGACATGTTCTTTTGCCACATGACTACATCAATCTCCTTTTGACAGGCAGCTATCTTACCGAATATGGAGATGCATCCGGAACCGCTCTCTTAGATGTGCGAAAGCGGACATGGTCACATCGCATATGTGATCTCATCGATCCGAATCTGGTCGATTATTTGCCAACCTTGATCGAGCCTTCTACCCCAACGGGGAGGGTCTGCGCACAGGCGGCGAATCGTTTTGGAATACCAGAAGCAACGCTTGTTTCCGCGGGTGGCGGCGACAATATGATGAGCGCTATCGGTACCGGCACGGTTCGCGATGGTTGCCTTACCATGAGTCTTGGAACAAGTGGAACCCTCTATGGCTACTCGAGCAGCCCACTCATCGATCCCGAAGGAAAGCTCGCGGCTTTTTGTTCGTCCACTGGTGGATGGCTTCCTCTTCTCTGCACAATGAATTGTACAGTGGCAAGCGAACAGATCCGTTTGCTGTTTGGCATGAGCATAGAGGACATGAATTATAGCGCGGCTATAGCGCCAATTGGAGCCGAAGGTATTGTAATCTTGCCCTTTTTCAATGGCGAAAGAATTCCAAACTTGCCACAGGGGAAGGCAGGCATCCTCGGAGGAACCGCTACTAATTTTTCAAAGGAAAATATCGTCAGAGCATCGATGGAAGCTGCGATATTCGGAATGCGAATTGGCCTAGAGTCTTTCAGAAGACTTGGATTCCCGGCATGCGAGATAAGGCTTACAGGGGGCGGAGCAAAAAGCGATCTTTGGCGCGAAATTGCGTCAAATGTGACGGGCCTGCCAGTGAAAGTTCCAAGAGAAGAAGAGGCGGCAGCCCTAGGTGCTGCTCTCCAGGCTCTCTGGTGCTACGAATGCAATCAGAGCTCTCAGCCTGTGGAGATTGAAACGATAGTCGATGAGCATGTGAGCTTCGATGGAGGCTCCAATATCGAGCCCGAAAAGCTTAAGGTTATAAAGTATGAAGCAGCCTATGCCGAATATGAGAAATATTTGGGAGTGCTGACTCCTCTATATAGATAAGATGGCATTGAGAAGAACAATTCCAGAAAGGAAAAGCGAATGGCAGAATATTTTGTTGGACAGAAGGAATACTTCCCTGGCATAGGAAAGATCCAATATGAAGGTCCTAAGAGCGACAATCCTCTTTCTTTCAAGTATTACGAACCAGAGCGAAAAGTTGGCGACAAAACCATGCGAGAACATTTACGCTTTGCTATTGCATACTGGCATAGTTTCGGTGCGGATGGCAGCGATCCATTTGGGGCTGCTACCCATATCCATCCTTGGACAAGCAATGCTAGCACAGCGATGGAAGCCCATGAGCACAAGTTAGATGCAGCCTTCGAATTCTTTACTAAGATCGGAGCTGATTTTTATTGTTTTCACGATCGAGATCTAGCGCCCGAAGGCGAGAATCCAAATGAAAGCGAGAAAAACCTTGTTCACATGGTAAAACTTGCCAAAGAACGTCAGAAAGCGACGGGAGTCCGACTTCTTTGGGGTACCGCCAACCTCTTTACGCATCCGCGCTATATGAATGGTGCTGCAACGAATCCCGAATTAGAGGTTGTGGCTTATGCTGCCAACCAGGTCAAGGCAGCGATAGATGCTACAATTG
>JAKJFY010000004.1:23259-37830 GCA_022704665.1 Spirochaetota bacterium
AATGGTGCTGCAACGAATCCCGAATTAGAGGTTGTGGCTTATGCTGCCAACCAGGTCAAGGCAGCGATAGATGCTACAATCGAGTTGGGCGGTCAGGGCTATGTGTTCTGGGGTGGCCGAGAAGGCTATATGACACTTCTAAATACAGACCTCAAGCGCGAAAAGGATCACCTAGCCAGATTTTTGTCCATGGCCCGGGATTATGGACGGGCTCATGGTTTCAAGGGAATGTTCTATATCGAGCCAAAACCCATGGAACCCACAAAACACCAATACGATTTCGATGTGGAGACTGTTGCAGGATTCCTGCGCGCCTATGGTCTCGAAAAGGACTTCCGCGTCAATATCGAGGCTAATCACGCAGAGCTTGCGGGCCACGATTTTAACCACGAACTGGAAACCGCATCTTCACTCGGCATATTCGGTTCGGTCGACGCGAACCGAGGCGATCCCAGAAATGGCTGGGATACCGATCAGTTCCCAATAAATGTCTACGATACAACGCTTGCCATGCTCGCAATCCTGCATGCAGGAGGCTTTGTTACAGGAGGCCTCAATTTCGACGCCAAAATCAGGCGAAACTCCGTCGATCCAGCCGATCTTTTTGAAGCGCATATAGGCGGCATGGACGCATTTGCCGCAGGCCTCCTCGCAGCGCATCGGATCATGGAGGATGGAAAGCTCGATGCATTTGTCCGCCAGCGCTATTCGTCCTTCGACAGCGATATTGGCAAACGTTTCGAAGATGGCCAGCTTGGTTTCGAAGAACTTGCACAGCTTGCCTCTGCGCCAAGTGCTCCCAATGCCGACAAAATCGGTCGCACATCCGGCAAGCAAGAATATCTCGAAAATCTAATCATGCAATATGTGCTGGGAGTGGAGTAATTTCATCAATTGATAATGAATTGAGGAGGTATTATATGATTGAAGGTAGCAATGAGGTAAATACCTCGAAAAAGTTGCGGTATGGAATGGTAGGTGGCGGCAAAGGAGCCTTTATAGGCGATGTGCATCGCAAGGCGATTGCAATGGATGGGCTTGCTGAGCTTGTCGCAGGCAGCTTCTCGCAGAGTTTCGAGAATACTTGTGAAACGGGTCTAAATCTAGGATTATCGCGCGACAGGCTCTATGCGACATATGTTGAGATGGCAGAAAAAGAAGTGAGCAGACCCGATTGCATCGATTTTGTATCCATCGTTACCCCAAACGCATTGCACTATCTTATTGCAAAAACATTCCTTAATGCAGGAATCAATGTTGTATGCGACAAGCCCTTAACTTTTGAAGAATCAGAGGCGAGGGAGCTTCAGGAGCTTGCCCGCAAAAAAGATCTCTTATTTTGCGTGACCTATGCCTATACTGGTTATCCCGCGGTCAAGCAAGCGCGAGAAATGGTCCGCCGAGGGGATATCGGAGACATACGCTTTGTCAATGCTGAATACCCACAGGAGTGGCTCGCTACTCCAACTGAGCGAGAGGGTTCCAAGCAAGCTTCCTGGAGGACGAACCCAACGCTCTCGGGCAAATCGAATTGCGTCGGAGATATCGGGAGCCACGCTGAGAATCTCGTCTCCTATATTACTGGTCTCAAAATTAAATCGCTCTGTGCGCGGCTCGATACATTTGTCCCTGGTCGAGTGCTTGATGACAATGCATCGATCATGATCGAGTATGAAGGTGGTGCAAAGGGATTGTATTGGGCTAGCCAGATCGCTATCGGCTACGACAATGGCCTTAAAGTGCGAATCTTTGGAACCAAGGGTACTATTCAATGGTCGCAGGAGAATCCAAATTACCTTTTCGTATCTAAGCTTGGTGAGCCTACGCGCTTGCTCTCTCGCGGACGAGATCTTTTCTATCCTCATCCGCAATCATACTCGCGAGTACCTTCAGGCCATCCAGAAGGATACTTCGAAGCCTTTGCAAATCTCTATAAGACTTTTATTACCGCGCTTATTAAGAAAAAATTAGGCCAACCACTCACCGCGGAGGATCTAGACTGCCCCACCGCAGAAGAAGGCGCTATCGGTGTGCGTTTTATCGGTAAGTGCGTCGAATCCTCACAAAAGGGTGCGATTTGGCTGACATTCTAGTGAGGTGCTTTAGGGGCTTATATGATAAAGAAAATATAGCTTTATAGGAGGACGACTATGGCAAGACCAGTGACAATTTTTTCAGGCCAATGGGCAGATCTTCCCTTTGACCAATTCTGCGCTAAAGTCAAATCGTTTGGCTATGATGGTATTGAAATAGCTTGTTGGGGCGATCATATGGATGTCAAAGCGGCAGCAACCGACCCGAACTATGTCAAAGAGCGCAAAGTAATCCTTGAGAAGAATGGACTTAATTGCTGGGCGCTCGGCGCGCATCTTGCAGGGCAGTGTGTGGGCGACCTATGGGATTCTCGTCTCGACGGTTTTGCGCCAGCGGAATACAAGGGACAGCCCGAAAAAATCCGCAAATGGGCTATACAGGAGATGAAATATACCGCTGAAGCTGCAAAGAATATGGGATGCGGAGTAGTAACAGGTTTTATGGGGAGCCCTATCTGGAAATTCTGGTATTCCTTTCCACAGACTCCAGACGAAATGATAGATGAAGGCTTTAAGCAGATAGTAAAGTTATGGACACCTATTCTCGACGAGTTCGATCGATGCGGTGTCAAGTTTGCACTCGAGGTGCATCCGACTGAGATAGCGTTCGATTACTACACCGCAGGTCGCTTACTCAAGGAATTCGGCAATCGGCCGACTCTTGGGTTCAACTTCGATCCCTCACATCTCATATGGCAGGGCATAACGCCCCATCTTTTTATCCGCGACTACGCAAGCAGAATCTACCATGTGCACATGAAAGACGCCGCAGTGACACTCGATGGCAAAGCGGGCATCCTTGGCTCTCATATGGCTTTCGGAGATACGTGTCGCGGATGGAATTTCCGCTCCCTCGGCCATGGAGACGTGGATTTCGAGAATATTATTCGTGAACTCAATGCTGCTGGTTATCAAGGGCCGCTCTCGGTGGAATGGGAAGATTCTGGTATGGATCGAGAATACGGCGCAAAGGAAGCTCTTGATTTTGTGCGAGAGGTAGATTTTGTACCTTCGACGATTGCCTTCGATGCGGCGATGAAAAAATAATGTATACAATTATAAGAACCGAAGGCATAACCAAGGAATTTTCCTCAGTTCGGGTCCTCAACGATATCTCTATCGAAATCTGTACAGGGGAGGTCTTTGGCATAATTGGTGAGAATGGGGCAGGGAAATCTACTTTCATTAAGGTTCTTTCGGGACTATACCAACCAACATCTGGCAAGATCTGGTTCGATAACAAGCTCATCAATATGAGGAGCCCTGCCGATGCGAAAAGAATCGGTATAAGCCTGATTCCCCAGGAATTCAGCCTTGTTTCGGATCTCTGCGTATATGAAAACATATTCCTCGGTGAAGAACTTGTAGGAAAACATGGAATTTTGGATATCAAAGCAATGGTCGATAGGACGCGCCAGCTTCTTACCGATTTGGAAGTTTCCACAATCGATCCATATGCACACATTCAAGCTCTTTCAGTAGCGCAGAAACAGATGGTCGAGATAGCTAAAGCTATCGCTTTTGATTCTCGCCTTCTCATAATGGATGAACCTACCACCATGCTTACCAGCAAGGAGATAGAGATACTACTTGGGCTAATTGAAAGACTCAAACAACGAGATGTCACTATCATCTATATTTCTCATAAGCTCAAGGAAGTTAAGCATATCTGTGATCGCGTAATGGTCCTTCGGGATGGAGAGTTTATTTGCCTCGAAGATACTGTGAATCTAACCATAGATGAAATGGCGCGTAGGATGGTAGGGCGCGAGCTAAAGGATGTTTTCCCTGAAAAGAAGAATCAACCTGGCGATGTGGTGCTATCGGTACGAAATCTTTGTGTAGATAAGCTTCTTTACGACATTAGTTTCGATCTCCATGCTTCTGAGATATTAGGCTTTGCGGGTCTCATTGGAGCAGGCAGAACAGAGCTCACTGAGACAATTATGGGTCTAAGGCGTGCACGCTCAGGCACAATTATTCTGAACGGTAATAAGTTGTCTATACAAAACCCTTGGGATGCTGTCGATGCAGGGTTAAGCTATCTCTCGGAAGACCGCCAAGGCGCTGGAATCATCACTTCATTTGACGTTGTAAAAAATATCACCCTAGCATCGCTAAAGCACTACGCAAAGCCATTTATTGATCAACAGGCAGAAGAGAATAAGGCAAAGTTTTATATCGATCGATTTTCTATTAAAGCACCATCGCTTCAGGCAAAGCTCGAGCAACTCTCAGGTGGTAATCAGCAGAAAGTTTCTTTGGCAAAAAGTATAGATGTACAGCCCAAGATTATAATTGTGGATGAACCGACGCGGGGAATCGATGTAAAAGCAAAGCAGGATATTTATATCTTTATTCATGAATTAGCTGCTAGCGGTCTATCGGTCATTTTCATATCTTCTGAATTGGAAGAGATAATTGGGATGTGCGATAGAGTGCTAATCATGCGAGCCGGTCAAATTGTTGGTGAGCTAAGATCGGATAAATTGAGCGAAGAAGAAATCATGTATTTTGCGACAGGCGTCAAGGGAGGGTATTGAATGAAAATTCCAAATTTCAAGAAGACGTCTTTAGGCAAATCAGGCCCTTTGATTGCACTGCTCGTCTTGATGATCATTTCGACGATTCTCTATCCGAGATTTCTTGAAATTCAGAACCTGCTCAACATTCTGCGGCAGGTCTCCTATACAGGAATCATCGCGCTGGGTATGACTTTTGTTATCATATCGGGAGGAATTGATCTTTCAGTAGGCTCTATGACCGCACTGGCCGGAGCAGGTGCCATTCTTATGTTGAATATGATCACCAATGCTCTTGTTGGTTTTTCACCGATGTGGCTTGGCACTTTCTTGAGCATCCTGTCGGCGTTTATTGTTTCGCTTGCCATTGCTCTAAGTGCGGGTTTTCTCAATGGCTTTCTAATAACAAAAGGGAGAATTGCTCCTTTCATTGTAACGCTTGGAACAATGGCTATCTTCAGGTCGCTGACCTTGTACATCGGAAAAGCAGGAGAATTTCGATCGGTGAACTCCTCCTATGGCGAAATGGGAATGTCGGTGATCTTGGGGATTCCTCTCCCTGTATGGATTTTCTTTATCTTGGCGATGATTCTTTCTTTCGTATTGAACAGGACAAGATATGGCCGCTATGTATGCGCAGTGGGTTCGAATGAGAAGGTCGCTCGCTATTCTGCAATAAATGTCGATAAGATACGGCTGATCTCTTATGTGATTGTAGGTTTTATGGTTGGAATGACAGCAGTGCTCATTTCAGCGCGGCTCAATTCACTGAGTTCGACCAATGCAGGCAAGGACTACGAAATGGACGCTATCGCCGCGGTTGTAATAGGCGGTACTGCCATGACAGGAGGAAAGGGCTCTATTTGGGGCTCTGTGATTGGTGCTATAATTCTTGGTATTATCAATAATATGCTTAACATGCTTGGTATTTCTCCTTATCTGCAGGGGCTTGTAAAAGGGCTCGTCATCATTGGTGCAGTATCTATTCAGAGAGGATGGATCAATAACAGCCGGAGTGAAAAGTGAAAAATAGGAGAACGCAAAGGATAAAAAAGCGGGAATCTATCGGGTAGCCGTTGGCATTTGCCCGATTGAGAAAGAAATATGCATTGTATTGGAGGAGGCGTTATGAAAAAAATCGTCATTGCCTTTATGCTGCTGCTAACCATTGTCGCAGTACCAGTATTTGCCCAGAAGGTCAGAATTGGTGTTTCCATTCCCACTGCTGACCATGGTTGGACGGGAGGTATCAATTTTTGGGCACAGAAAGCAATCAAAGATTGGCAAGCCAAGGATAAGAATATCGAATTCTATCTAGTAACTGCCGATTCACCTGCTAAACAAGTCAACGATGTTGAAGATTTGATGGTGAAGGGTATCAATGCGCTCGTCATTCTTGCTCATGATTCTGCACCTCTTACTCCTGTAGTGAAAAAGGCATATGAAAAGGGCATTTATGTAGTCTCAGTAGACCGCGGACTCACTGAGGAAGTGCAGGATGTCTACATTGCAGGCGATAACCCTGGCATGGGCAGAGCTTCGGCGGAATGGCTCGGCAAGGCACTTGGCGGCAAGGGTGATATTGTCGTGCTAGAAGGTATTCCTTGTGTTATCAACAGCGAGCGTGTAGATAGCTTCAAGGAAGTAATGACTAAGAAATATCCTGGTATCAGAATCCTCGACTCGCAGCCAGCCTATTGGGATACGCAGAAAGGCCTTGAGATCATGACCAACTACCTACAGAAGTACAAGAAGATCGATGCGGTCTGGGCTCAGGACGACGATGTTCTCGTAGGCGTGCTCCAGGCATACAAGGAATCTGGACGCAAGGATATTAAGTACTTCCTTGGCGGTGCAGGCAGCAAAGTGATGATCAAAAAGATAATCGATGGCGATCCGCTTGTGCAGGCAGATGTAACTTATCCGCCCTCTATGATAGCAACAGGTATCTCGCTCGCTGTCTATGGCTCGCGCAACCAGCCTTTACCAGGATTCTACCAAGCCAAGATTCCGTCGAAGATTATCCTTGCTGCAGAGCTTATAACAAAAGAGAACGCAAAGGATTACTATCAGCCTGATTCGGTGTTCTGATTCAGAATTATTCTCGAGGATAGAATACATTCTCTGCGTTGGCCGCCCTGAGAGCAAATCTTAGGGCGGCTCTTATTTTATTATGATGTAAATCGAATTGAGAATCGCTCGAAGAGTCAAATTCCTTGCACTTAGAAGAGATCTTACAAGAGCTGATGCACCTTAAATATCCAAATCATTACAAAATGTTGAGTTCACTCCTTCGCATATATTTCAAAAAAGTCCCAGAGAATGAGAAATCATGATATACTATAGGCATCTCTTTAAGGTGTTGTTATTATGAATAAAAAGATTTGCTTTATTTCTAAAACTATTCTTCTCTTTTTAGTTATATCGGTTTTGCTTTTGAGTCCTGTCGTAGCCCAATTGGCCCCAAGTCCTCAACCAAAGCAGATACTTGCAGAACAGCCCACGAATGACAGCACTGTCCTAGCCGCATTGCTCGATCATATGCTCGACAATCATTACTTGCCTTCGGCTCAGGTAGCTCTGGGAAGCTTCACTTATGCCGACACGCAGCTTCCTACGCCCTTTGCGCGATGGTTCGAGGATGAACTTCGGCTCGCGCTCGGTCATACATCAAAGATAAAGCTTTTCGACAAACAGGTTGCTGCGGCTATGGATCCGGCAATTCGCGAGCAATATGCAGCTTTCTTCGGGCAGGATCGTGCGGATTCGATTCTATATGGAAAGTATGTTCGAGATAGAGAGGGAGTTCTGACTACTCTTTCCCTAACGGACCTTGCGACAGGTGCGTTGATAAGCGAAACCAAATATCTTGTAAAGAAGGAAATTTTGCCAGCTGAAATATCTGTTGAGCCTTCTATCAAGACTTTGCAGACAGCGGTAAGTTTGAGCCAGCTCATGTCGGGCTCTGGAAGCCAAGCTTCAGGTAGCACTTCTTCGGGCAGTCAAGCCTATGCAATATCAGATTTTCAGCTAAGCTTATCTACGGATCGGGGTGGGGGAGCCGTCTATCGAAATGGTGAACGGCTTAAACTCTACTTGACTTCGAACAAGGATGCCTTCCTTAAGATCTACCATGTAGATGTAAATGGTGTGGCTCAGCTCATCTGGCCAAACCGCTTTGGTGGTTCGGGCAAAATACGGGCAGGTGAGGCAATGCAATTTCCAGGACCAAACGACAAGTTTCAATATTTGCTTGGTCCTCCCTATGGAACCGAATATATTAAAGCCGTGGCTTCGACAAAACCATTCACAACTATGGAAGCAGACTTTTCTGATCTTCAAGGGAGTGCAGTGGAAGCCATTACCCGAGGCCTTTCCGTCGTCTCGAGCGATGCGACGCGCTCAGAGGCGCTTGTAGTGTACGAAATCGTTCCATGATATCGATGTATTGGTGGCCAGGCATTTCTTAGGAGCTGGTTATCAGGAGTTGAGAGAATGGCGGAAAGAAAAGCTTATATTCGACCTTCACCCATCGAAGCGGACATCGATACACAATTCGAGGCCTTAAAAAAGGCTGGCGCCGAAGAAATATTCGAGGAAAAACTCCTCTCGAAAGAAGCGAATAGGCCTGAATTGCGGTGTGCGCTCGATAGCCTCAGCGCCGGCGATACCCTAATTGTTACTTCTCTCGATAGGCTTGCTCGCACAACCACGGAGCTCTTCTATGTTCTTGAAGAAATAAGAAGAAAGGGGGCAATGCTCGAGAGCTTAAAAGAGCGACTCGAGATTGGAGATGATTTTATGCGGCATCTGGGCATCATCATCGATTTCGAGCGGAGTTCTCTTTTGGAATGGCAGCGGGGAACGATAGAAGCAAAGAAATCGCGACAAGAAAAGGGGACTTTCTCTAGACGCCAGCGCTAATTCTAATTTATATCGAGCTATCTTGGTGCTGTGTCTTATGTTTCTCTGACATCCACTACCTTTTCAACGACAGGAGTAATCGCTTCGATCAAGGTTTCCTTTTCAACGCCCGTCACCTTGACTGTGCAGTAGGCATTGGTTGGATCTTCCCCTTCGAATGTAGCAAAAGAGACTATGTTGCCACCACATTTCGTGATCGCATTGGACACTTTTGCCAGTTCTCCTCTTTTCTCGGGTAGAAGAAGTGTGAGCCTAATGCCCTTGTGTCTAGCGCCAAAAAGCTCGATGAAAAGCCTGAATATATCAGATTCCGTGATAATGCCGACCAGGATTTCGCCGCGCATCACCGGAATTCCGGATATCTGATTATCATCCATGATGCGGGCTGCTTCTTCGATAGGAAGATCTTCGGTGATCGTTATGACATCTTTGGTCATTACTTTGTCGACTGTAAGCTTTGATAGTAAATAATGCATTTCCCATACATCGAGAGTTGTGGCAGGCGAAGGAGATGCATGCATGAGGTCGAGAGCACTGACAATGCCGACAAGCTTGCCGTTTTTATCGAGCACGGGTAGCCGCCTAATCTTTTCGCGCCGCATAATAGCTTGGGCTTCAGGAACAGTCGTATTCGGGGTAATGGTAACTGGATTTCGCGTCATGCGCTGACCAACTTTCATACTCGCCTCCTTGGATATTTCTCCTATGATTATACTTAACTGATTATGCTTCCATAAATATACTAAAAATATACTAATAGCAAGTCAAAGCCCCAAGTATGCCTTGCGAACTTCTTGGTTTTCGAGCAGGTTTGTCGCGGTATCGGTGATCTTTATGAGGCCATTCTGCATGACATACCCTTTATTTGCTATCTTGAGTGCCATATTCGCATTCTGCTCTACGAGTAGGATTGTGGTTTTGCGCTCTTTATTAATCTTTTGAATAACCTCGAATATGCTCTGGACAATGAGTGGAGCCAGCCCTAGCGATGGCTCATCGAGCAAAAGAAGACGCGGGCTTGCCATCAAGGCGCGCGAGATAGCGAGCATCTGCTGTTCGCCTCCCGAAAGTGTTCCGCCGAGCTGGTTGCGACGCTCCGCAAGCCTTGGGAAAATTGTTAATACTTCTTCCATGTCTTGCTTTATGCTCTCTTTATTGGTACGGAGAAAGGCTCCCATATCGAGGTTTTCCGAGACTGTTAGCTGAGGAAAAATGCGACGACCTTCAGGAACCTGTGAAACACCCATCTGGACAATCTTGTGGGGACTCATTCTCGAAATATCGTGACCATCGAGGAAAATCTCGCCTGAGCGAATTGGGGTAATACCGCAGATACTCATGAGAGTGGTTGTCTTACCGGCTCCGTTGGCTCCAATAAGTGTTACGATTTCGCCTTCTTCTACGGAGATCGAGACGCCTTTCAAGGCTTGAATGTTTCCATAGAAAGTGCGGACATTTTTAAGTTCAAGAAGCGCCATTTTACTCTCCTAGATATGCCTTGATGACATCGGGATTCTTCTTGATCTCGCGCGGGCTTCCTTCTGCTATGAGCTTACCATAGTCCAATACATAGATTCGCTCGCTAACATCCATGACAAGGCTCATATCGTGCTCGATGAGAAGAATAGTGATGTGTTCCTGGTCTCGGATGATATTTATTGTCTCTTCTAGTTCTTTTGTCTCCTGGACATTCATGCCAGCAACAGGCTCGTCAAGGAGAAGCAGAAAAGGATCTGTTGCAAGCGCGCGAGCTATCTCGAGGCGTCGCTGTTCACCATAAGGTAGATTTTTTGCCATTTCATTGACATAGGCGTCGAGTTTGAGTTTCTTAAGGATTGCATAGCTCTCCTCGATGACTCTTTGCTCTTCTTGCTTTGTTGGAGCATTCCGCATTATTGCTGCGAAGACTCCTGCCTTGAGCGAATTATGGCGGCCAATCATGACATTTTCAAGCACAGTCATATTGTTGAAAAGGCGGATATTCTGAAAGGTTCGGGCTAGGCCTTTGCGGTTGATGACATTGGGCTTTTGACCCTGGATCTCCTCGGCATGTCCATCTCGGTTTCGGATCTTTACTTTTCCCTCGGTAGGCTTGTGTACACCTGTGATGCAGTTGAAGATCGTTGTTTTTCCAGCGCCATTCGGGCCTATTAGAGCGGCGATCTCTCCTTCGTCGATGTGCATCGATACTCCATCTATTGCACGAAGCCCTCCGAAAGTCATTACTAGATTGTCGATTTCCAGGATTTCATTATGGTATTGCAGCTTCTCCGTACTCATTTTGCAAGCTCCTTTTCTTTGAAGGTGTATTGCTTGCGCTTGCGAGGAATGAGGCCATCGGACTTGAAAATGATGACGAGGATCATTGCAATGCCATATATGAGCATCCGGTACTGCGCTAATGGGCGGAAATACTCGGGCAAAAGTTTCAAGAGTATTGCTCCAGCAATTACTCCTGGAATCGAGCCCGTTCCGCCTATGACAACAGCCATAAGGATCATTATCGATTCCCATAGAGTAAAGCTGTCCGGATTGATATAGGTAGTTTGGCTAGCCATCAGCACCCCAGCAATTCCAGCCCAGAATGTGCCAACCGCAAAGGTTATCAGCTTGTTCTTGACCATATCGATTCCCATAGCTTGGCAGGCTACCTCATCTTCGCGCATCGCTTCGAGCGCTCTTCCAACTCTCGAATCTTCGATTCGTCTTACGACGAATATCGTTATGATTACGAAAACAAAAGCTATGAAGTATATATACGTGGCAGCTTCTGGGGGGCGCAGTTTCTGGCCAAAGAACCAGGGACGAGGAATAAGACTTATGCCGGTAGCGCCTCCTGTCAGATCTCCGGCATTCTGCATTACCATGTGGAAGATTTCACCAAAGGCAAGGGTGACAATTGCAAGATAATCGCCCCTAAGTCTCAATACTGGCAAACTCAATATTATGCCAAAGATCGTTGCGACAATGCCCGCTAGAGGAAGCGATATCCAAAATAGCCAGCCTGGATTGACGCCGGCTGCAACGAAAGAAGGCCCGATATATTTCCATATAAGCCCATAAGTATAGGCTCCAATTCCGAAGAAAGCTGAATATCCTAGATTTAGAAGCCCTCCGAGTCCCACTATGATATTGAGACCCAAGCCTAAGATCACATAAATAAATGCAGTGATCATGACATTGGTGTGGTACATACCAAAAAGAAAAGGAAAAGCCACGGCAAATCCGAAGAGTGCAAAAAGGAATATGGGGCGAAGCGCAGGGTTCTTAAGATATCTTCCACTTAGCGCTTGGTTGTTGACCAGTCCATTCTCCATCTTTTTTGCACTAGCCCGTTTTTCGTTCCACTCGAGAGCCTTGCTCCAGACAAGGGAGAGCACAAATGCTACGATTCCAATTAGAGGAAGAATATTCCAGCGGAAATTGATATGAGCAACCCCCCTTGTCACGTTGACTTTCATAACCATAAGGGGGAATAACAAGACCATGCATCCAATGGCTATAATCAGAGATTTTCCGATTTCTTTAAGAATTGAGCGTGCTTTCATAATCTAGACCTTCTGTCTTCGAGTTCGACCAAGAATTCCATCGGGCTTTATGAGGAGGATGATTATCAGAATAAGGAAAGCGAAGGCATCTTCATAATCGCTCGAGACATAGCCTGTGCCGAAGCTTTCTGTCCACCCAAGGATAAAACTTCCGAGAACTGCTCCGGGGATACTTCCAATACCCCCTAGAACCGCGGCAACGAAAGCTTTAATGCCAGCAATGAAGCCGATGTAATAATTGATTTGCCCCATGTAGGAACAGATCAGTACGCCCCCAATGGCTGCAAGTGCCGAGCCGATGACAAAAGTTAGCGAAATAACCTGATTTATATCGACACCTACGAGTTGAGCCATATGCATATCCTGTGCGGTAGCCCGCATCGCTTTTCCCATGCGAGTGAACTTTATAACTAAGGTCAGCAGAACCATTATTATTGCAGTGGTTATGAGGATTATGAGTTGGGTAGAATTTAGGTATCCTTTATATGGCAATAACCAGGCAAATTCAGGAAGATAGTTGGGAAATGGCAGGAATTTCTCGGTCTGAGAGAGGAGCACAAAGTTCTGAAGTATTATCGAAACACCGATGGCACTTATTAAAGCCGACAAGCGCGGTTTTTCCCTAAGCGGCTTATAGGCTATCTTTTCGATCGTAAAGCCAAATGCCGCGGCATACATTATCGAAAGCAAAATCGAAAAAACAAGGACTAAGCTGACGGGCATGCCCTTGGAAAAGAAAAAACCCCCCAGAATAAGCGCAGTAAAGCCGCCTATCATATAGATCTCGCCATGCGCAAAATTAATGAGTTGAATAATGCCATAGACCATAGTGTAGCCCAAGGCCATAAGGGCATAGATGCTGCCTTTTGCTGTTCCACTCAAAAAAAGCTTTGTAAAATATTCCATGTGCCGATCCTCGAGGACATGATTGGAAAGAGAAGCCGTTCCGACTTTTAGGCCAGAACGGCTTCTGGAGTCTCAGAAGAACACGATTCTTATTTCAATACTACAAACTTGCCATTCTGAACTTGGAAAAGGGAGTTTCCATAGCCTACTATATCTCCCTTCTTGTCGAATGTGATCCTGCCAAGCACCGTGTCTACGTATTCCGACTGCAAGGCTGCCACAATCTTATCATAATCCGTGGATTTGGCTTTTGCGATAGCATTTAGTAACGCCTGGGCTGCGGCATAAGCATTCAAGAAGAATGCGCCTGGCTCAGAACCGAATTCTTTCCTGTGAGCTTCGATAGCCTTGATGGCCATTGGGTTGGCAGAGGTATCGGTAGGGCCAGTGGCATAGACGCCTTCCGAGTATTTTCCAGCCACTTCGATGAAGGTGTTGTCCTTGATGCCATCTTCGGAAATGAAGGCGACATTTATTCCCTTTTCTTTCATCTGCTGAACGAGTTTGGATGCTTCAGGGTGATAGCCGCCCCATACCACGGCATCGACTTTGGCGTTGCCGACTTTATTGACGACAGCGGAGTAGTCAGGGGCGCCTGGATTTATGCCCTCGAAGAGAGCTACCTGAACGCCTTTTGCCTCGGCGAACTCCTTCACAGACTCGGCGAATCCTTTGCCATAGTCGCCCTTATCATGGAGCACTGCGATCTTCTTTACTTTGAGATCATTTACAAGGAAGTCCGTTGCAAGCCTTGCCTGTGCATCATCCGGTGCGATTGTGCGGAAGAAGTTCGGATATTCACCGCTCTGTGTGAGAGGAGGCGTCGTTGCTGATGGCGAAATGCACACCAATTTGGAATCCTTATAGATACCTAGTGCTGCCTTTGTAGCTCCCGAACAAATATGTCCGATGACCGCAACGACCTTTGTGCTTACCAGCTTGGCAGCGACATTGGTTGCAATTTCTGGTTTGCATTGATCATCCTCGATAACGAGCTCAACCTTTTGGCCATTGATGCCGCCCTTGTCATTATATTCCTTGACAACCAGCTTGGCGGCATTGACAGTAGGCAGACCATAGGAAGCCAGGTCGCCAGAGTGTGCGCCGGCGACACCAATCTTTATGGTTGGCGCCGCAAATACAGCCTGTGCACCAAAGAAGAGCACAAGGCTCACTATGGTTGCAAAAACCATTTTCCTTTGCTTCATTTTGAATTCCTCCTTCCGCATATACAAAACATGCGCATAAATAATGGAATGAAGCCAATTTCTGCGAAGAATATATATCCTAAAACTCCGTGTCAAGGTGTTTCTATCAAAAGTAAAGCTTTTTATTTCTAAAAGGCATAATATTTTAATATTTGCACATGTTGTTTCATAATTTGAAATGCTATTTTCCAAAAGTCTGGCTTAAAGCAGCTTTAGGATAATTTTCTAAAAATTATTGAATTTTCTTCATTTTATATATTGACGAAGTTTACCGCAGAAGATACAATGCCGAAAATGTTACTATGCATAGTAACAATTATTTTCATGGAACATGCAAGCGCCGATGGCTCAGGCATGGATAAATCATTTA
>JAKJFY010000004.1:37883-68165 GCA_022704665.1 Spirochaetota bacterium
GATTGGATGTGTAGGGATCTTGCTCTTATCTTGTGCGCCAAAGAGTGCAAAAGTCATCGGTGTGGCAAAATTCGTGTCGCATCCGGCCCTCGATGCAATAGAAAAGGGCATCTTAGACGAGCTCTCCGCATCTAAGCCTGATTATAAGGTAGATCTGCAGAATGCGAATGCGGATATGAACACTGCTGCCCAGATCGCACAGCATTTCAAACAGGAGAAGGTTGCACTTGCCGTTGGAATTGCGACACCGATGGCTCAAGCGCTAGCAAACCAGATTAAGGATCGGCCTGTCATCTATTCCGCCGTGACGGATCCTGTCGCTGCAGATCTAGTAGAAAGCATGGATAAGGGTGGATCCAACATTACAGGCACATCGGATATGACTCCTGTGCGGGAACAACTAGATCTTCTTTGTTCATTGAAGCCAAGCATAAAGCGCATTGGAAACATCTATGCTTCGGGCGAGGCGAACTCTGTGGCTTTAGCTTAGTCAGAGACTATTGTCAAGAACATAGTCTCGAATATATAGAGTCCACTATCACGAATTCCTCCGAGGCTAGACAAGCGCTTCTATCTATTGCAGGGCGAATCGATGGGCTCTACCTAGGTAATGACAACACCGTTTTCTCGGCGCTTAATGGGATCGCGGAAGTAGGAATCGAGAAAAAGATTCCTATTGTTACTGCAGATCCCTCTTCCGCGGAGACAATACCTGTGCTTGCGGCTCTAGGATATGACTACTATCGTATGGGTGTTGCAACAGGCAAAATCGTAGTGCGCATCCTAAATGGAGAAAAAACCGCGAATATCCCCGCATTTCTGCCAAAGGAGAGTGAAGACATGACTTTCGTACTAAATCTCGATACTGCAAGAAAAATCGGCATATCAGTCGATCAGTCTATAATCGATAGGGCGAAAGTAGTCATTTCGGATGATCAACTAGTGCGGAAGTAATCGATGGTAGAAGGAATACTCGTCGAAGGGCTCATCTATGGCATTCTTGCGCTTGGGGTATTTGTAAGCTTCAGAATTCTGGATTTCCCGGATTTGACAGTGGAGGGATCCTTTCCTGCAGGAGCTGCGGCAGGGGCAGTAGTAGCTTCGGCACTTAATATATCGCCAAATGTTGTTTTGCGTTCCCTAGCCGTTCCTGCAGGAATGCTGGCAGGCTTTGTCACAGGAGGGGTAGCGGGCTTTGCCACGGCGGCTGTCTATCACAAGCTAAGAATTCCGCCTCTTCTTGCAGGTATCGTCACTATGACGGGGTTTTACTCGATAAATTTGCGGATCCTTGGTGGAAAGCCGAACTATCCACTGATAACCAACAATCCCATGCTCAAGCTAGCGCGATCCTTTCTTGGAGGCGCGCTACCGTCGGAGTGGTCGCTCTTTGCCTCTTGTGTACTGGTCTGCCTTTTGCTATTTGGCCTTCTCGATTTTTTCTTTCATACTGAGATTGGCATTGCTATGGGTGCGCTTGGAGACAATGAAAATGCCGTAGTTCAGGCGGGCATCCAGCCAAATAGATTGAGAACTTGGGGAATAATGCTCGCCAATGCATTACCAGGTCTTTCTGGCGCAATGGCGGCCGCGTATCAGGGCTTTGCGGATGTCAATCTTGGGCAGGGAGTGGTAGCTGCAGGCCTTGCTACCGTCATGCTCGGCGAACTCATTATCCATTCGCAATTCATAAGTGTTCAGCTTCTTAGAGTTTTCCTCGGCTCGATCTTGTTTAGAGCATTGATGTACGCCGCTCGCTCCTGGGGCTATGTTGCTGGTATTACCCCCAACGATCTAAGGCTTTTGACTGCGCTTCTTATAATAGCTTCCGTGGCTCTTTCTCGAGTCAAAAGGAAGCGCTCATGAAAGAAAGGATGCTCCTATGATTTGCGTAGATGATATTGTAGTAAGTTTCGATTTGGGAGGAGGGCAGGAACATACGGTTCTCAACAGGCTTTCGCTAGAGGTAAAGCAAGGTCAGACAGTATCGATCATCGGTTCGAATGGAGCAGGCAAAAGCACACTCCTCAACGCTATAGCGGGAAGCATTCCATTGCGCGCTGGGCAAATTCGTCTAAATGGCGAGGATGTGACTTCTTGGCCAGAATGGGAGCGCGCTATGTATTTAGGTCGAGTTCGCCAAGATCCTATGGCTGGTACCGCTAGCGAAATGACAGTTCTCGACAATCTAGCGCTCGCGGCTCGCAAAGGGCCTCGCAAATTTCGCATAGCGACACCTCCACGATTTGCTCGAGAAATGGAGAAAAAGCTTGCAGAGCTAGGCATGGGTCTCGAAAGCCGCCTTCGAGAGAATGTTTCAAGGCTGTCTGGTGGCCAGCGACAAGCGCTTACGCTTTTGATGGCCGTACTCTCTCATCCAACGGTTTTGTTGCTGGATGAGCATACGGCAGCGCTCGACCCGGCGAATGCAGAGATGGTGGATGCTCTTACGCGCCGCTTTATCGATGAATATAGCCTCACGGCGCTAATAATCACTCACGATATGAAGCGCGCCCTCGAGCAAGCGAGTAGAGTAATAATGATGCATGAAGGTGAAATCATAGCCGACCTGAGCGGACCAGAAAAGGAAAAAATGAATGTCGCCGCACTTGTTCGCCTATTCAAGAAAGTGCGAGGATCGGAATATGCCGAGGATAGGGATCTTTTGATTTGAGTTATTAAGATTCAAGCCGGATAGGCAAAGCATTGGCGGATGTCACCAAGAGATCGCCTTTGTTATTTCGCATTGGCGATCTCATATTGTGGAGAAGGCCTTATTGCCGATTCCCATCTAGTTCTGGATATCAAGACAATGGCGATAAACGCGCTTGCATAGTTCGAAAACAAGTTTCCCCAGAAAACTGCGTAATACTGGAGGTATTTTTCCGTTACGAGAACAAAAACATAACGCAGAAGCCAGATGCGCAGGATTCCCAGAATTAGCGGAACTTTGGTGCGCCCAAGCCCTATGAATGCTCCTTGGATCGTGGTTGTAATTCCAAAGCCAATGACGGAATAGGTGTATATATGCAAGGCCCTGTTTGCTATTTCGAGGACATCTGACCTTCTTGTAAAGAGGATAGTCAGCCGCGATGAGAGAGGAACTATGATGGCGATAAGAATGGCTGCCGTTAAGGCGCTTAGAGTCGTTCCCTGGATCATGGATTCCTTAGCCTTTCGTTGATTCTCCGCACCGATATACATGCTGACCATGGTCGTAACCGCCGAGCCGAAGGCACTGGGAACATTGAAGGCCACTTGAGTTATATTATTTGCTATTCCTTGTCCATTGAGCACTATGGGTCCATATTTTTCTACTTCGGTGTTGATAAGGAAAAAACCGAGATTGAGTATAAAGGTGTTTGCCATTGCAGGCGCACCTATGCGAAATAGCTGTTTGGCGGCAGCTGGATCGAACTTGAATCCTTTGAGTTCTAGCTTATCCGGTCCTTTTTTTAGAAACAGCTCCCAAAACATCCATACGGTGATAATGATATTCGCGGAAAGTGAAGAGAGGACGCAACCTACAATCCCCATACGCAATATATAGATATATAAGAAGTTGAATGCAATCTTGAGGATAAGCATGAGTACCATTCTTATGAATGGCGCTTCTGGTATGCCATTCGCGTTCTTGATCCCATTGTAAATAGATTCCATAAAAGAAAACGGGAGCACAAGCGCATAGAGCGAAAGATATAGAAAAACGTTGTGAGAAATGCTGGGATTGACGCGTGTTGAGATTATCTTGGCGGCTAAGATGAGGAAAGGAGCAGAAATACAGCCAAGTATCGAGCCCATGACCACAATTTGCGTTGAAGTACGCTTTGATTCTTCGAGGTCACCGCGGCCATTGAGCTGTCCAATAATAGCCATTGCAGCCACACTCAATCCTTGTGCAAGCGCTGTTGTCATATTGATCACTGGCTCGCTGAAGGTAACTGAGCTCGCCACAAGAGTTCCTGCGATATTGTTTACGAACAGCCCATCCATGAGGGGCATGAGTGCCTGCACGACGCCAAGCATGAGTGTAGGGGCTGCGAGAAGCATCAAAGTAGAGGAAATAGGGCCATTTAGAATATAGTCGCGCCGCGACTCAGTCGACTGATGCAAGAAGGCCAATTTCATAGATTATGAAAGATGTATATTCTCTTTTTGAAATCTAATCAAGAGATTGTAATGGGATAACGGCATAGCAAAGCAGATTGCCTGCTAGATCACCCATGTAGTGTAATAAATCGAAATTAAAAAGATAATAGATATCAGCTTCTGATATTATTGATTTCAAAGGAGAATGGGTATATTCTGGTTTAGTAAAGAAAGATCATCAGGAAAGGAATCGAAAATGGAAGAATCAGACAATATCATCATCGAAAAGCGGAGCCTGGCGGAGCAAGTCTATCTTTATCTGTGCAATTCGATCAGCAATGGAAAACTGAAATATGGCGAAACAATCAATACGAGACGTCTAGCCGAAGAGCTGAATATCAGCATGATGCCAGTAAGAGAGGCGCTAAAGAGGCTCGAAACAGATGGCATTGTGGAAATAAAACCTCGTTCCATGTGCCTTCTCAGAACACCAACAAGAGAGACGATATTGGACGCAATCGCCGCCCGAGAGATGCTCGAGATATATAGCGTTAAGTCTATATATGCCTCTATAGAGAATTCCCGCCTTGATGTGCTAAGAAAAATAATAGAAGAAATGAAGACGGCTATCTCAGAAGATCCGATCGACCTTAGAAAATACATTAAGCACGATTGGCAATTCCACAAAGAGCTCTGCAATCTGGTTGAGAATCAGTTTGTCAGTAAATTCTATAAGGAATTGAACATACATCTCAATATGAGTTATGTATACGATATCGGCATAGAACCGAATGTCTCTCAGACTTTTAGAGATCACATCGATCTGGTGGACGCATTGGCAGCCCATTCTTCGGAAGCGGTGAAGATCATCGAACGGCACTTGCGCATAAATAGGCAGAATATTCTAAGCGGTCGATTCTTTTCCTCTCAAAAAGAAGAAGTTTTCGAGCGGGCATTCTAGACTCGATGATTCTTAGTCCATCAGCATCCCGCCATTCACATTCAAGATTTCGCCAGTGATAAAAGAAGAGCGTTCTGAAGCAAGGAATAGAACAGCCTCCGCTACCTCTTCGGGTTTGCCCATTCTCTTTAAGGGAATTGCATCTATGACTTCTTTCCTCTTTTCTGTTGTCCATTCGGAGCTCATGCTGGTTTCGATAGCATGAGGAGCAACAGCGTTGACTCGGATGCCATATTCGGCAAGCTGGCGAGCAAGCGATTTTGTAAAAGTATTGATAGCTCCCTTGGAAGTTCCATATACCGGAGCGGCTGTGATATCGCCCATCTTCCCCGCAATTGAAGTTACATTCACAATGTTTCCCGAATGCTGTTGAATCATATAAGGGATGATTGCCTTGCAGAAATAGAAGTTACCATTCACATTCACATCCATAACTCGCAACCATTGCTCTCTGCTGAGATCGACGATGCTACCTCGCGCTATAATGCCAGCATTGTTGACAAGAATATCGATTCGGCCTTTTGCGCTTATAATTGTCTTTACAGCATTGTTCACTGCATCTATATCCGTTATGTCGAGCGAAACAGCCATCGCGCCATATTGCTTTTCTTGCAGGGATATTGCTGCAGCTTCCGCGCCACTTCTATCTACAATAACAGAGAATGCTCCCTCACGGGCAAGGGTCTTGGCGATCTCCAAGCCGATTCCTCTTGCTGAACCAGTAATTATTGCGATTTTCCCTTGTAGTTCCATGTTATCCTCTCGCTCTCAGAAAAGCAGTCTTGGTAATGCAAGCACTAGGCCAGGGAAGAATACTAAAACCGAGACAGCAAGTACGGTTGCCCAAAACCACGGCCACATATCTTTAATATATTCCGAGATAGGCACATTTAGCACAGTACATACGGCGCTCATGGCCAAACCTACTGGTGGGGTCATATTCCCCATGGTGATGATGGTGCAGAAGAGAATTCCAAAATGCACTGGATCCCATCCTACCTTTGCAGCCAGAGGAAGAAATATTGGTGTAAAGAGCAGAATGACTACTGACCCATCGATAAACATTCCAAGGATGACAAGAATGAAGAGTATGATGAACATGACAATATAGCGATTAGTCGAAAGACCAAGGATTGTATTGGAAATAAGATCTGGAATCTTCTCGAATGGGATTCCATAGCCAAAAATACCAGAGAGCGCAATGATGAACATGATGCCACCGACATCCAACACACTTTCTCCGAGCGTCTGCACCAGCTTTTTTATAGTGAGCTCCTTATAGGCGAAGACGCCTACGAGAACTGCATATACACAAGCAAACGAGCCCACTTCTGATGGGGTAAATATTCCGATTCTCAATCCTACAAGAAGGAATATAGGGAAGAGCAGAGCCCAAATATTCTCCACAATAGCCCGCATGCATTCTTGAAATGAAGCCCGAGCGCGTTCAGCCTTGTAACCCTTGCGCCCCGAAATAACCCATACAGTGAACATGTATACCACCGTGAGAAAGATCCCTACAAATATTCCCGCGGCAAAGAGCCTTCCAATAGAGACTTCTCCTGTTACACCATAGAGGATAATACCAACGCCAGGCGGAATCGTTGCGGTAATGAGGCCAGTCCAAGCCGTGCAGTTTGCTGTGAAGCCAGGCGAATATCCTTTTTCTATCATGGCGGGGCAGAGAATGCGCGCCTCCATTGCTGCATCCGCTATAGCTGAACCCGATACGCCTCCCATGAGAGTCGACAGCATTACATTGACCTGTGCCAGGCCTCCTCGCATATGCCCAGTGAGCACTGTGGAGAGTTTAATGAGCCTACTTGTGATACCAGAGGCGTTCATTAGATTACCCGCAAGGATAAAGAGCGGCACTGCGAGCAAGGTAAAATTTTGTGTCTGCGATATCGGCAACTGGGCGATGATTGTCATAGGTAGTTCTGGATGCTGAAGAAAGAAAGCGAAGCCAGAGATGCCAATTGCATAAGCGATAGGCATTCCGATAGCAAGAAATACCAATAGCAAGATTGCAACGATTAACATATCAGTGCTCTTCCTTTCTATAGAGGTTTTTTATCTTGAGAATGATGGTGATCATCTGCAACGCGGATCCAACAGGAATACTCATCATGACCCAGGAATAGCTAAAGCCTGGAATACCCTGAAATACTCTGCGACGAGAAAAAATGCTTAGCTTGATGCCATTGTAGGATAGAAAGATCAAGAAAATGAAAATGATGACATAGACAACCGTGGCGAAAATTTTTCGCATATTTTTAGATAAGCGGCTTATGAGCAGATCGATGTTTACAAGCTTATCGGCTCTCATTGCTGCATCTGCGCTTAGAAAAACGCCCCATGCGAAAAGAAAAAGCGACAAATCCTGCGACCAGTTTAGAGGGTGTCTTAAGGTCCTTGCGATAGCACCAGAAAATATAAGCAAAAGCGAGATGGTGAAGCATGTAGCTGAAATTATGACCTCAGCCTTTCCAATAAATTGATAGACCTTTTTCATGTGGATGGCTCCTGCTTTGCATCTGAATATGAAAAGAAAAGGCGGCGCTTTTGAGGCGGCGCTGCCTGCCTAGAAGGCAGCGCCGCCTCGACAGACTTTATTTTTTCTTGCCAAGTTCCTTATAGACTTGGTCTCGCACTGCAAGCAGGTCGAGCTTTTGATATGCTTTCTCGCCTGCGGCCTTAAAGGCAACCATGTCTATTTCACTTGCGGGAATAATAGTCATACCGCCAGCTTTTAGCACCTCAACATTTTTCGGATCGATCTCTTCGAGATAGCGCCGGGAGACTTCCAACCCAGCCTTATCACACTCCTCCTGGAGGATTTTCTGATATTCTACGGGCAGTGAATTGAACCATTTACTAGAGACAACCTCGAAATTGACAAGAAGGATGTGCTTTGTCTCGCAGGCATATTTCGCCACTTCCTGGAATTTGCCGCTTGCGGTAGCAGTAAAAGATAACTCGAGGCCATCGATCGCTTTTGTCTGTAGAGCTGAATACATTTCTCCATAAGCCATTGCAACGGGCGTTGCTCCAATAGCTCGAACCGATTCCTGCCAGATCGGTGCAGGAGGAGTTCTTATTCGCAGTCCCGCAAGATCCGATGGTTTACGGATTGGCTTATTGGTGATCATCTGACGGAAGCCCTGGACCCACATGAACGAAAGAATCTTAATTCCTTGAGTGCGCTCGAGCTCGGCTTTCCATGCAGCTACAGAAGGAATTGTATTGAGTTTTTTGACTTCTTCGAGACTGTCGACAAAGTAAGGAGCATTGATAACTGCGATTGCAGGGACGTACATGCCGAGTCTGGCTGCATCAGTATTCCATCCAATATTCGCCCCTTGCCGGATCTGTTCGAGGATATCCTCCTCTACTCCCAGCTGAGCACTTGGATAGACATCGACTTTTAGATTGCCGTTTGTCCTCGCCGATACTGCTTCAGCCATCTTCAAGAATGCCTCGTGGTAAGGATCCTGTGTCGTCAAAACATGCCCGAATTTAAGAACATATTTTTTCTCTGTCTGGGCTGAGACTAGAAGAATAGCGGCGATAAGGAAGAGGACAACCAAAACCATAGATTTCTTTTTCATTTCAAGCCTCCTTGAATCTTGCTAATATCTAAGATAGATGATATCATCATTCAAGGGGTTGTCAAGATAAAAAATGAGGGATATCCAGGATTATCAAAACTACGCATTACCAAGAACCATAGAGGTTATACAAGGGAAAGGAGGGCTCCCTCTTCTCCATATTCGCAATAGATATGCGGAATGCTCTCTTTATTTGTATGGAGCTCATATTGCAAGTTTCAAACCTAAAGATCATAAGGAATTATTATGGCTGAGCCCTTATAGCCGCTTTAGCGAAGGAACGCCAATCCGCGGAGGGATTCCTATTTGTTTTCCATGGTTCAGTAAGCACAGGACAATGGATAATCTTCCTCTCCATGGTTTTGTCAGAACAAGATTCTGGAATTTGGAATCGGCAGAGGATCTTGGGGATGGCCGAACAAAGATTGTGCTTAATACAGAAAGCCAAGAGCCGCTTCCGGATTCATGGCCTTATCATTTTGGATTGAAAATTATAATCATTGTTGGGGAAAAGCTCGAGATGGCGCTTATCATACAGAATCGCGAAAACCTGCCGATCGTTTGTGAAGATGGATTTCATACATATTTTAAGGTAGAAAATCCTCAAAAATGTCAGGTCAAGGGATTGGATGGCTTAGAATACATCGACAGGACAAAAGGAGATGTCCGGGAAAAGCAGAATGGCCCAGCCTATTTTGAAGGCGAAATTGTTCACGCCTTTATGCATGCTCCACAGCGCTTGGAGCTGGTGGATCTTGCTGCGTATCGAAAAATATGCATTGAACAAGAGAATATGGATTCAGTTGTGCTCTGGAATCCAGGTGAAGATGCAAGTGCAGCAAATCTTGAGATACTGAGCACATGGAACCAGTTTATATGTATCGAGTCTACAAACTGCCTGGATTGCCAGTTGAACATTCCTCCATTAGGATCGCATTACAGTATACTGAGATTGAGTTCTATCTCATTTGATGCAGAAGAAGAATATGAGAAAGAGCAGGGGCGTTTGAGAGAGGAGGCGCTGGATGAGCCGGAAGATAAGGATAGATCGAGCAAGACTCGAAAAGTTTTGTACTGATGTATTTATTAAGCTTGGAATGCCACAGGATGAGGCTCAAGATTCAGCCAAGATTTTAGTCGCTGCCGATGCTCGCGGAATTGAAAGCCACGGCGTAGGGCGTCTATGGAGATATAAGAATGGCTTACAAAAGGGCATTATGAAAGGGGCTATTCAGCCCACTGTGCTCCGTGAAACACCTATTTCACTTGTCCTCGACGCAAATGGGGCTATGGGTCTTTCTTTAAGTAAAAGGACAATGGCTAGAACTATCGAAAAAGCAACGGTCGCTGGAGCAGCCTTTTCTTCGGTGCGCAATTCCAATCACTTCGGAATTGCAGGCTTCTACAGCGAGTTGGCTGCGTGGAAGGATATGATCGGCATCGGCATGACCAATACCGCTGCTCTAGGCGTACCTACGTTCGGTCGCAAAGCCATGTTCGGCACGAATCCAATTGCATTTTCGATACCTGCTCATAATGGGCGAATATTCACACTCGATATGGCAACGACCGTTGTCACCAGAGGAAAAATCGAAGTCTACGATAGAGAAAATAAGCCTTTGCCAAGCGGCTGGGCTGTGGACACGAAAGGAAAAGGCACTTCGGATGCGCATCGTCTTCTCGAAGACATGCTCTATCAGCGAGGAGGAGGGCTTTTGCCCCTTGGTGGGGAAGGCGAGCTTTTGAGCGGGTACAAGGGTTATGGGCTAGCAGAGGTAGTGGATATCCTTACCGCGATACTGAGTGGTGGTGTTTTTGGCCAGGCTGTGATCGACAGTCAGGCCACATCGGCGCGAGTTTGTCACTTCTTTGGGGCCTTGCGCCTCGATCTCTTCCGCGATCCCGAGGCTATCAAATCCGATATGGATCGCTTATTGACCGAGCTTGAAACAGCCGAGCCTGCAGAAGGCTGCGAGCGAGTCTACTATGCGGGACTTAAAGAGCATGAGAAAGAGGCAGAAAGCGCCCGTCTTGGCGTCGCAATAAGCGAAAAAGTCGCAGCGCAGCTCACACAGATTGGAGAGGAACTGGGGGTAGAGCTGGCTGGAATCTCTTGAAAGAAACCATTAGTTCAGCAAACTGCTCTCTCTTATTAGATTTCATTAGAAAAGCAAACCATATCTGATCATTAAATTTTCTGCAAATTATATATTGACAGAACGAAAAACCAATCTTATTCTAAAGTTATATTACCGATATATCGCTGGCATACTTCTAGAAAGGGGGAGACATCGTGCAAATGATACACAAAGATAAAATCGATGCAACAAACAAAAAAGATATGGCTTATGAAATACTCAAGCAACGCATAATAAATAATGAATACAAGCCATTGGATACTCTAACTGAGCAATCCATCTGTGACGAGCTTGGAATAAGCAAGACGCCAGTGCGCGAGGCTTTTAAGGAACTGGAAAAAGATGGATTTGTGAAGATCATACCAAGCATAGGATGCCTCGTTTCAAGCATAGGATTGGATTATATTCATGAAATATTTGAAATTCGCGAGATACTCGAATGTGCAGCTGCGCGTATCGTTGCAGAGCGGGGAGACAAGACAGTATTCGAAGATATGTTCAAGAATCATGAATCATTCGAACTAGCCGAAAAGAAGAATATCAAAGGCTCTGTAGTTTCTGGATTCGAAATTCATACTGCAATCTTTGAAAATATTGGAAATTCTCGACTTCTAGATCTTTATAAGAACATACAAAGTCACATAATACGCATACGCTTATTCTTTATCTATCAATTTGATCTCGACAAGACAGAGAGGATGAATGCTGAGCATAAGATGATTTTGAAAACGATTATTGCAGGTGATTCCAATGCTGCTGAAAAGGCAATGAGAGAGCATCTTAGAAATAGCCAGGAGCGTCTCAAGAGCTTACTCTGAGAAGGAGGACAACATGGTTCATGTTCTAAAAATTGCCGAAAGACCAGACCAATATTTCATAGAATCATTTAGGAAGCTGGCAGTTGCGACAGTCTATGAGGCTTCAGGGAAAAAGGGATTCATAGATTGCGCCATAAAACCGCTCGCAAAAGGAATTAGAATCTGTGGCCCTGCTTTTACGGTTCAATGCGTTCCTGGGGATAATCTTATGCTGCATAAAGCTTTGCAAGCCGCAAAACCAGGCGATGTCATAGTTGCAAGCATGGGAGATGGATATTTTTATGGCTATTTTGGCTCCTTGATGGGAACAGCTGCGATAACGGCAAAACTTGAAGGGCTTGCCATAGATGGCTGCGTTCGCGATGCAGAAGAGCTTATAGAGATGGAATTTCCTGTCTTCTGTCGCGGAGCATGTATAAAAGGGACGACCAAAAACGGCTTGGGAACCATCAATTATCCACTCAATTTTGGTGGTACAACGATTTACCCTGGCGACCTAATCCTGGGCGATGATGATGGCATGGTCGTGGTTCGACGCCAGGATTTGGTAGATGTCCTTCAGAAATCGCTTGATAGGGTTGCGAATGAGGAGAAGAAGGCTGCACAACTTCGCGGGGGCGTTTCGAGCATGGAACTGAATAAGCTTGAAGATGTCTGTATCGCACTTAGCATGAAAGAGGAAAAATAAGGCTATGAAAATCTGCTATCGGGATCTACAGAATGCAGCGTTCGAAATTCTAAGGCATGTTGGAGAGAACGAAGAGAACGCGCAAATAGCCTCTGAAATCATGGTTGTCAATGATATGCGAGGAGTAAGCACACACGGTACAAATCTGCTTAGAATGATAGCAAAACGGTGTGAAGCAAAGATGCTCAGTCTCCCTACCAAAGTTACTGTCACTTCCGAAGATATGGCGACTTTGGTATTGGATGGCGGAGATGGGCTTGGTCAGGTTGCTGGCTACAAGGCTATGAATGCCGCCATGGAAAAAGCCCGCTTATATGGTCTTGGTATGGCACTCATAAGAAATACCAATAACGTAGGTTCACTCGGTTACTATGTGTATAAGACTGCTATGCAAGATATGGCAGCCATCATGATGACAAATGGGAATCCTTCGATGGCGCCGTATGGAGGAGCTGAACCTTTTCTTGGGTCAAATCCGGTTGCGTTTGCGGTGCCTTCTTCTTCTGGGATGCCTATTATCCTAGATATGTCGTCCTCGGTTGTGGCTAGGGGAAAGATCAGGATGGCTGCTCTCAAGAATGAGAAGATACCTCTAGATTGGGCTCTAGATAGCAATGGTAAGCCAACAAGTGATCCACAAAAAGCCCTCAAAGGATGTCTTCTGCCTGTGGGGGGCCCGAAAGGCTCTGGGTTGGCAATAATTGTAGATATTTTTGCTGGCATATTATCGGGCTCATCTTATGGGCGCAATTTGAAGAGTTTCCATGAATTGGAAGGCCAAACAGGTGTTGGAGCTTGCTTCATTGCCATCGATATTTCGCGCTTTATGCCTGTGGATCAATTTAAGAATCTAGTCGGAGAATATGGCAAAGCCTTGAAATCTTGCAAACTTCGCGAGGGCTTCAAAGAAATCCTTCTGCCAGGAGAAATCGAACTCAGAAAAGAACAAGAATCAAGGGAAAGCGGTATCGAGATGCCAGAAGAAGTAATAGACGGCCTCAATAGCCTGATGCGAAAAGCAAGAATTGGCTTATTGCTCAGATCGATGGATTGATGCCTGTAAAAGATAGAAGAGGCATTTGATAAGGAAAAGAAGATGAAAATGCGGCTTGGCTGTTTCGGATATACCAAAGATTTAGACACAATTGCGGCAGTTGGCTTTGACTGTGCCGAGTTGCATATAAAAGAGATAATGGCTATGAGCGAAGAGGAATTCAAGAAAGTCAAGAAAAGACTGAGAGATTGTGGAATTACCGCTGAAGTATTCGATAATCCTATTCCTCTCGATTGTAGCATTTCATCACCTTCATTTGATTTGGCTTATTATCGAGATTTTCTCGAAAAAGTCTCCGATCGAACGGCTGAAATGGGAGCGCGCTATATTGTTTTCGGAAACGGTAAAGCTAGAAGCCTTCCATCAGAGGGAGATATTGCATCTGCTGTCAGCAAATTCGATGACTTTTTCATGAGCTTTCTCGAAACAACAGCAAAGCGAAATATCACGGTTCTAATAGAGCCACTGGCTAAGAGTCTATCGAATATTGTGAATTCGCTCTCTGAGGCAGTCAAATTCATAAAGAAATATGAAAAGCATAATCTCAAGACTCTTCTAGACTATCGCTGGATGGTAGAAGAGGGTTGGCCTCTCACAGATATCGAAGATTATGAGCTCTATATCAAGCATGTGCATATCGATAATCCTTTTTCGCCATTTCCGACAAGGATTGTACCGCGATTGAATGATGGATTTGATTATACTCCTTTTATGAACACGCTCAAAAACATTGCTTATAAAGAGATTATTTCCATCGAGGCATCTGTATTTCAGGACTTTGCTAAAGAGATAAGGGAGGGCCTGGGCTTATTTAGGGCTAACCATATAGAGCCATATCGTAGCCTTTCTTGATTCTCGTAAGGAGGCATTTTATGAAGGCATTGGTATATTGCGGACCTCACGATATTCGATATCAAGATGTTCCGACGCCAAAGCCAAGAGCAGGTGAAGTTCTGGTACATGTCAGAGCTGTCTCTATTTGCGGCTCGGATCTTGCAGGCTATAAAGCTGTTTCCTCTATGAGGGCACCGGGGCTCATAATGGGACATGAATTCTCTGGGGAAATAGCAGCGCTTGGGGAAGGGATCGTGAATCTCAAAGTGGGAGATCGTGTCGGTGTTGTCACGAATCTCTATTGTGGAAAATGCCAAGATTGCAAAGAAGGCAGGACAAACGTTTGCGATTACCGATATATCATTGGTACAACAATGAAAGCTGGAAGTTATAACGGCGCAATGTCGGAATATGTTGTTGCTCCAGCTGAGAAAATAATGCATTTGCCAAACAATGTTTCTTTCGACGAAGCTGCGCTTGTTGAGCCTTTGTCGATATCGCTTCGAGCAACCAAGCATGTCGCCAATGAACTACCAGGAAGGACCGTTGCAGTACTGGGCGTTGGACCCATTGGCCTTATGGGTATTATGTGCATGAAGAGCTTCGGAGCCGCAAAGATCGTTGCCATTGACCTTCTTCAAAACAGACTCGAGCTGGCGCGTAAATGCGGCGCAACCGACACAATAGTCTCGAATGAGGATGTTCCAGCTATCATTCGTCAGATGACAAACAATGTAGGGATCGATGTTGTCTTTGATGCTGCGGGGGTTCCTTCGACTGTCAATATGGCCATCGAAATTGCAAGAAATGGTGGAAGCATCCTTATGGTCGGAATGGCGTCTCCAACATTGGAAATTGAATATAAGCATGCAGTCAGCAAAGAGCTAAAACTTCAGGCCAGCTATATGTACACCACTGAAATGAGGGAAGGCCTTCAAATGATCGCGGATGGCAAACTGAATGTGGCTCAGATGATCACTTCAAGGCATCCTCTTTCTGAAGGACCTAAGGTGTTCGAGGAGCTTTCTTCAGGCAATACCAAAGAAGTAAAGGTCATTTTATTTCCTGATGAAAAATAGTGGGCATTTTTAATTGCGGAGGGGATGATAATCATGGAACTTGAGGAAATGGTTGCGGTTGTCACAGGCTCGGGCAATGGTCTCGGCATGGGCATAGCAAAGAAAATGTTTGTTGAAGGCGCAAGTCTGGCCTTATGGGACATCAATTTTGAATCTGTAAAGAGATTAGCTTTTGAGCTAGATCCGAGCGGACAGAGGGTGCTCCCCCTAAAAGTGGATATCACTGATGAGGCTGAAGTTCAGGCCGGAGTAGTCAACACTGTTGATAGATTCGGTCGTATCGATGTCCTAGTCAACAATGCTGGCATTTCTCGGCATAAGCCTCTCGAAGAAACAACACTGGAAATTTGGGATGCCGTGATCAAAGTGAACCTGACAGGAACTTTTATATGCTGCAAGGCAGTGGCTCCTATCATGAAGAGGCAAGAGTTCGGAAAGATTGTCAATATTGCTTCGCTTGGAGGCAGGACAGGAAGGCCAGGTGTTGGCGTCAATTACGCCGCATCCAAAGGAGGGGTGATTGGGCTTACAAAGTTGCTCGCAAAGGAACTTGGGCCTTCGAATATCTATGTCAATGCGATTTGCCCTGGCCCAATCTTAACAGATCAGACAAAGCAATATCCAAGAGAGGTATTCGATACATGGAATGCAGGGAGAGCCGTCCCTAAAGATGGCTTACCAGAAGATATTGGCGACGCTGTAGTGTTCCTAGCATCTAAGCGTTCGAATTGGATTACAGGCATATCTCTGGATGTAAATGGTGGCATTTTTATTGGCTAGGAACTTTTTAGTATGGAGGAAAGAATGAGCGGATTGAAAGTAGTGGACATAAATAAGGTGGAGCCAGAAAAAAAGACCCCTCCAAGATCTTCTTGGATCTTAATATCAGAGAAGACAGTGGGGGCTCAGAATTTAGCTTTAGGTGTCAACGAGACTGAGCCAGGCTCGATGGTCCCTGAACATATGCATGAGACTGAGGAAGAGGTTATGTTTTTTCTAGAAGGCGAAGGCAAATTCATAACCCAAGATCAGGAGATAGACTTAAAACCAGGAATATGTGTGTACAACCCGCCCGGAGCACTGCATAAGATTGTGAATACAGGGACGACGAAACTCAAGTTTATTTGGGTCTATGCACCCCAGCTAAAGAGTCACAGGATTCCGAATAGTTAGGAAATGAAAGGAGAACACAAGATGTCAGAGTGGGAATTCCCTCAAGAAGGCCAGATGGACAAGCCCTCAAAAATCTATTTTCAGACTATGACGAAATACGATGTGGAAGAAAGACTGAAAACAAATGACCTTATCCTCATCCCCATAGGATCGACCGAAAACCATGGAAACGCAGGACCGTATGGCGAAGACACCTTTATCGTAACCAGGATAGCGGAGCTAGTAGCCAGGAAAGTTGGTTGTACGGTAGCCATGCCCATGTGGTATGGTTCTCATCCTTTTCATCATATTGGGCAGCCAGGAACCGTACCCCTATCTGACGATGTATTTACAGCTCATATTCGCGCAATGATATCTGGATTCTGGAACGCTGGATTCCGCAAACAGATATTTCTCAGCATGCATGGTCAAGAATATGCGCTTCCATCGGCAATTCAAGAATGGGGAAAGAAATATCAGGTTCCAGCGATCGTAATTTTCCTTGATCTCCCGAGAATCATGGGGACGGATCTGAAGGATAAAGAGCATGGTGGGCCTTTCGAGACGCCATTCCAACATGCCGATGAAGCGGAGACTTCGATTTCGATGGCCTTATTCCCGGAGCTTTGCCAACCAGAACATGCTGAAAATACAGCATTGAAAGGTTTTCTCCCTCCTGGTCATGTCGATAGAGGAGGAGATATATACGGTAACCCCATACCTGGCCACTGCATAATAGGCGGAACAGGCATCGAATGTGTTACGTTTCCTGAAGGCGTTCTGGGAAAAGCAAAACTTGCGGATCCGAGCAAAGCAAAGAAAGCCATCGAAAATGTCTTGAACTATATGGTCAAGCTCCACAATGACATCATGGAGCGTTTCCCTGTTGGCCAGCTACCAGACATCAAGCTTATGACACAGAGAGATGAGAAGGAAATCGAACTCCTTCTCAAAGGGCCGCTAAACGGAGGAAAGCACATATATACAGTAGCCTGGCCTAGCTAGATATTTGGAAGAGTGAAGCATGGCTTCATTATAAAAGGAAGGAGGTATTCCTATGAAAAAATTGGGATTGATGGTTCTCCTGATATGCATTGCACTATCAGGAGTTTTTGGACAGGGCAAGGTGTACGAGCTAAAACTTGCACATGCAGACCCTACCGATCCTGCAGTATCCAGAAAGCAAGCACAGGCGATTGCATTTGCGAGCATGGTAAACTCCAGAAGCGGTGGACGCATAAATGTAAAAATCTACGGAGGAGGCGCACTTGGAGCTGAGCGTGAATACATTGAGGGAATCAAGGCCGGAACTATCGAAGCTGGTCTTGCTTCTGGGCCAGTAGCAGATTTTTTCCCTCCCGCTGCAATCACCGATATTCCTTATCTATTCCCTACAAGTAAGGTAGCCTGGGATGTGATGGACGGGCCCTTCGGTGACAAACTTCGAGCCATGTTCCTCAAACAGACCGGTATGCGCTGCTTGGCTTTTGGTGAGGTTGGTTTTAGACATTTCACGAATAGTGTCCGACCAATCAGGACTCCAAATGATCTCAAGGGTCTAAAGATCCGAGTTATGGAGACTCCAGTATATGTCAACATGCTTAAAGCCGCTGGTGCAAATCCTACGCCAATAGCATGGACAGAGACCTATACAGCTCTCCAGACCCATGTTGTCGATGGACAGGAGAACCCAATCGCTTCGATCATCATGGCGAAGCTGTATGAAGTGCAGAAATACATCACTCTCGATGGTCATAGCTATGGAGTTGATTGGTTTATCATCAATGAAAAATTCTTTCAGAGCTTGCCGCCAGATCTGCAATACATCGTTATGGATACCGCACAGACAGTTGCTGCAGTAGGTCGTGGCTTTATCACACTCCAGAATGCCCAAGGTCTTCAGACTCTTATCGATGCGGGGATGCAGGTTTACTCTCCAACTGATGCCGAGATGCAACAATTCAAGAAGGTCATGCAGCCAGCAGTTATAGATTGGCTTAAAACCAAGGTAGATCCAGCTATTATCAATGAACTATTGAAAGCAGTGGATGATGCTGTAGCAGCTCAGAAGGCAAGGGAAGGGCTCAAATAGCAGTCTGTAGATTAGATGCGCAGGGGCGGATCAAAGAGCGTCCCTGCGCCTTTTTGTTCACATTTTTGAGAAAATTTTAAGCACCGCATCCTTTCTAGGATTATGCTGTAATTCTTATGGGAGATTAAGGGGCAAAGGATGAAGGAACAAAGTCTATTTATGAAAATCACCCAAAAATTGGAGTCTGCAGTTCGGTGGATTGTCACAATTTTGTTAGCCATAATGGTTGTTGACATTATTACCGCGGTATTTTTTAGGTATGTTTTGCAAAATTCGATTTTTTGGGCAGAGGAACTGAGCAGATACTTAATGATCTGGGCTGGGATGCTTGGAGCAGGCCTTGCTATGAAGGATGATGCACATATTGGCATTGATTTTGTGGTGAGGGCTCTCCCCGATTCTATGCAACTCACAGTCAAAGTGATCGCAAAATTGGTCGTAGAAATATTCTTGATTGTGGTTTTTATCGAGTCTATCGATTATCTTAAGACTCTTTCTATTCAGCGCTCGGCAGCCTTGGAAATTCCAATGGCTTTGCCATACCTTTCAGTCACTGCTGGTATGGTATTCATGGCAATCGAAAATATCTTAGGCATAATTCGCCTTTTTGATGATGCAAAATCACAGGGACAGGAGGCTAGTCGATGATACCAGCCATTATAGCTTTTGCAGTATTCCTATTTTTGGGTGTTCCTGTCTCCTTTTGCCTGGGCTCTTCAAGTTTGATCTATCTTCTGGTAGAGGGAAAACCTATTGGGCTTGTAGCGCAGAGAATGTTCACCGGCATAGATTCGTTTCCCTTTATGGCTATTCCTTTCTTTGTTTTAGCAGGCGAGCTCATGAACCGCGCAGGGATTTCCAAACGATTGATAGATCTGGCGGATGTCTTTGTAGGAAGGCTCAGGGGTGGACTTGGGCATGTCAATGTGCTTACCTCGATGTTTTTTGCAGGGATAACTGGTTCTGCCGTGGCGGATACTTCTTCTGAAGGGCCAATAATCATACCAGCCATGGTGGCGGCAGGCTATGATGCCGACTATGCGGCTGCGATCACCTGCGCTTCTTCAGTCATAGGGCCCATCATCCCGCCAAGCATCCCATTCGTCACCTATTCTCTAGTGAGTGCAACCTCCGTTGCCGCTCTTTTTATGTCCGGTCTCATACCAGGCATACTTCTTGGCATAAGCCAGATGATTGCAAACGCAATTATATCTAAGAAAAGAAATTATCCGCGTACTGAGCGTTGGCCAAGTCCCAAAGAAATAGGGAGAGCAGTTGCCCAAGGGATCATACCGCTTTTTATGCCGCTCATTATATTGGGAGGCATAATTGGTGGTATTTTTACTCCTACTGAAGCCGCGGCCGTAGCCGTCCTTTATGCTCTATTGATAAGCCTTCTCGTATTCAAGACCATAGGATGGAAGGATATTAGAGGAGCTCTGATAGAGACGGCAAAAACCACAGGTGTCGTATTCCTTCTCATTGGTTGTTCCAATGTGTTTAACTGGGCTCTCGTAGTCGAGCAGATTCCTCAAAGCATAGCCTTATTCATCGGAAAGACAATAACAAATAAGTATCTTCTTCTCTTACTTATAAATATATTTCTTTTGATTGTGGGTTGCTTTATGGAAGGAACCGCTGCGATCATCATTCTATCGCCTCTATTGCTTCAGATTACTCAACCGTTTGGAATAAGCCCTATCATGTTGGGAACGCTTATTGTCTTAAACCTGATGATTGGCTTGATAACGCCCCCTGTTGGCCTATGTCTTTTCATTGCTTGTAATATTGCGAAGAGGCCTATCGAGGCTGTAAGCAAGGCGCTTGTGCCTTTCTTGATTGCATCGATAGCCACACTCCTATTGGTTACTTACTTTGAGCCTCTATCAATGTGGTTGCCTCGATTGCTTGGTTATGCATAATTGGGAATCCACAAATACCGCATTCTATAGAGAGCGTATTATTTGAAAGGAGAATTGGATATGGCCGAACCACAGAAATTCGAGAATTTTATAAATGGCCAATGGAAGGAGCCGCAAGGGGGAAATTATTATCCCGATATAAATCCCGCGGATTATAGCGATATCGTGGGATGCTTCCCTCTTTCTACAAAAAATGATGTTGATGAGGCAATACAAGCGGCGCATATTGCCTTTAAGAGTTGGTCTCATATGCTGCCAGCAGAGCGTGCAAAGTATCTTGAAAAATTTGCACTACTTCTTGATCAAGAAAAGCAGCGTATCGGGGAAGCCTTGTGTCGTGAGGAAGGCAAAACTTTAAAAGAGGCAATTGGGGAACCTTCCAGAGCTGTAGTCGAGACGTCTTTTTTTATCGGAGAAGGGCAGCGGCTTGAGGGCATTACAATGCCAAGCGATCGCAAGGGTGTTGTCTCGGTTGCTACACGCGTCCCTATTGGAGTGGTCGCGGCAATTTCACCATGGAATTTTCCACTTCTCACGCCGCTCAGAAAGATAATTCCAGCTCTGGTATTTGGAAATACCGTTGTCTTCAAGCCAGCTTCAGATACTCCATATTGCGCTGTGCTCTTGATGCAGCTCTTCGAAAAAGCAGGCCTCCCGTCCGGTGTAGTAAATCTTGTAATAGGAAAGGGAAGTGCGATTGGAGATGCCATTTCCTCCAATCCGCTTGTAAAAGGCATAACTTTTACAGGCTCAACAGTCGTTGGACGAAGGATCAATCAACTTGCCTCTGAGCATTTCGCGAAAGTTCAACTTGAAATGGGGGGAAAGAATCCTGCTATTGTTGCAGATTATAAAGACCTCAATAGAGCAGCCGCGGAAATCGCCTCAGCGGCTTATGCCGTTAGTGGGCAGCGCTGTACAGCAGTAAGCCGCGTTATCGTATTAAAAGAACATGCAGAAGAACTAGAGACGAAGATTATCGAAAAAGCAAAAGGCTATGTGATAGGGAATGGAATGCGGCCAGATGTTACCATGGGCCCCATTATCACAAAAGAAGCTGGCGAAAAGATAATGGAGTATATCCATGGCGCAGAAAAAGAAGGAGCAACAATCAAATATGGAGGTCACCACCTTAGCGGTGGAGAATTCGATAAGGGATTCTATATAGAGCCTACGCTCATCACTGATGTCACGCCCTCAATGAGGGTAGCCAGAGAAGAAATCTTTGGTCCTGTGCTTGTCAGTATTAAAGTCGATACCTTCGAGGAGGCGATCGAAGTCGCCAATAATACAGAATATGGTCTTGCCTCTTGTCTTTTTTCTGACAATCTGAAATATATTTATGAATTCCAGCAGGAAGTAGAATCCGGAATGACTCACGTGAATCATGGAACGGTTACCGATGCCTCTATGCCATTTGGAGGAGCAAAGAATTCTGGACTTGGTCCATTTTCTAAAGGCGCTACGAATAAGGATTTCTATACAAATTACAAAGTCAATTATGTGAAATATATCTAGAAGGGACACATCATAGGCAGGCCTCGCGCCACATATTCCTCGTTCAATAATAATAGAGTACAATGGCTCCTAAATTAGGATTGCTTATGGAATTTAATCATATTGCGATAATTCATGGTCCCAACCTGAATACGCTTGGGCAGAGAGAAATTGGAATCTATGGTGGCAAGACCCTTGAAGAGATCAATGATGAAATCCGATTAGAGGCATCGAAGTTCGCGGTCAGCCTAGATTTTTTCCAATCAAATGTAGAGGGATTCATTATCGATTTCATTCATGGCTGCAGAGGGAAAATCGATGGAATTGTCATCAATGCTGGCGCTTATACTCATTATTCGATTGCTTTACGTGATGCTATAGCCGCGGTCAAGCTCCCTACCATAGAGGTGCATATATCGAATGTTTACAAAAGAGAAGCTTTTCGGCATGTATCTATCATCTCGCCGGTATGCGTTGGTCAGATATGCGGCTTTAGCTCTTATAGTTACATACTCGGTCTCCATGCATTGCTCGAGGTTCTTGCCGAAAAGGACAAAGAATAGCCATCGATAAGCTCAGAAAGGAGAAAGCAAAATGAAGAGATTCTTATCGATTTCAGGGCCAAATCTGAATCTGCTGGGGCAAAGAAAGACTTCTATTTATAAAGAAGCTTCATTGGACGAAATTCATTCTAAACTGATGAAAAAGGCCACAGAACTGGGAGTCGAAGTGGATTGTGTGCAGTTCAATAGCGAAGGCGATATCATAGATTGCATGCAAACAGTACCTGGTAAATATGAAGGTGTTATCCTCAATGCTGGAGCTCTTGCACACTACAGTTATGCTTTGCGTAGCGCAATCGGAACAATGTTGGTTCCCTGCGTAGAGGTTTTTATTTCAAATGTGTATGCGAGAGAAGATTTTCGCCATAAATCGGTGCTTGCCGATGTATGTGTCGGAGTTATTTCTGGGTTTGGCGCAAATAGCTATGTCTTGGCGCTAGAGGCTCTTGTAAATCTGGTTAAGCCTTGAAGAAGACTGTGATATAAGCCTTAGCGGAAGCCTTAAAGTGAGGAGCGGCTATGAATGGAAAAGCCACTATGAATCTGAGATGGGCAAAAAGAATTGCTCATCTTTCAGAGATCGAACAAGCCAAAGAACAGGGGTTTCAGATTGTGCAGCTGCCTGTGACGGAAATAATGCGACTAGATGATCATACATTTATCGATATCAAAGAGCATCTATTGAAGACTGGCTTATCGCTCGAAGTATTTGAATCCCCGCTTCCAAAAGGTGTCAACACTACCGAGAGAGGCTTTAATATATATGCATGGATAGAATATTTGAAGAAGGCAATAGGAAGAATCTCCGAACTTGGATGCAAGACATTGGTTTGGGGAGACGGCCAAGCGAGGATTCTTCCACAGGAAGGCGAAGCCACTGTCCTAAAAGAAAACTTCAATCAGTTTTTATTCATGGTCGCAGAAATTACCGATAAAAAAGACATTGTTTTTTGTCTGGAGCCACTTGGGCCTAAAAAGACCAATTTCTTGAATTCATTGGAAGAAGTTGTCGGCGTTCTTGGCTCGGTTGGGAAAAAGAACCTTGCTATCACGATAGCTTCGAGCGACATAATCGAGACAAATATGAGAACCGAAGATGTCCTCCATTATAGAGACTTGATTGCCCATGCCTATCTGGATTCACTTGAGGAAGTTGCTGGACTAAATAGAGAAATGGCTACTTTTTCGCGAGCCTCGGGCACACCGCATCGTATTCTTTTGTTATCGATTTTGAAAAAAATATCCTATGATAAGGTTATTGCCCTACCCAATGATGCTGATTCGGAAACACTCGCATTATGCAAAGAGGCATGGGATAGGGTGTAGAGCCTACTCTGCAATTTCTTTCTGCAATTTGAAATAATCTGATGTGTCGCCTATTAGAATCGCGCCTTTGAGCTTATTTCCTTCACGGAAATATTTCTTGAAAACACCTTCTTCATGAAAAACCTCCACGGTTGTCGAGGGTGCGATCGAGAAATCTCCTACAGATGCGACATCGATACCTGCCACCTTGAGCTTGGTGCTCATAACGCTTCCTCTATAATTCACGCTTTGACCAGCTATGGCGTGACCAGCCATTTCTCCTTGCTCTTTTGCTGCAGGCCAGATTCCATACATTTTCCCGTCGAATTCTGAACAATCTCCGGCTGCATAGACATCTGGAAGATTGGTTCTCATCTGATTATCGATGGTGATACCGCGGCCAATCGAAATCTTGGAATCTCTTAGAAAAGTTATATTCGGTCTTACCCCTGCTGAAATTATCGTCATGTCAACAAAGGCAGATCCACCATCAGAAAAAGCTATGTTAATCTTTCCGTTTTCATTCGAAAGGGAAGATGTTTGTTTTCCTAACAGGAATTTTATGCCTTTTTGAAGGAGCAGTACCTGAAGAATTCTCGCAGAATCTTCATCGAGCTGTCTTGGCAGGAGCCAGTTGTAGTATTCGACAATTGTGGATTCCAAGCCACGTTCTGAAAGAGCATAGGCGGTCTCTATTCCAAGAAGACCTCCTCCAATAATTGCTGCGCTTCTGCACTGCCGTGTAGCGGCAATAATGCGATCAGCTTGCTCTTTGGTTCGGAGTACGAACACTTTTTCAAGTTGAGGATTATAAAAAGGAGGAAATGAAGGCGATGCTCCAGAGGCGATCAGCAGCTTGTCATATTTTAATTTTCCAAAAGAGCCGCAAACCATTCGATGCTCGGTATCGATAGAACTGACGCTTGCGCCCCTCAATAGATCGATATTGTTCTTTTCATACCATGTTTCATCATGGATTATGATCTTTTCGAATGGTGATTTTCCAGCAAGATACTCGGTGAGCCTGGGTCGAGCATAAAAAAAGAGGCTTTCATCCGAAATCATGGTAATGTTGTTTTCTTTTTCGTATTCTCGAATTGCTGATGCTGCGGAATTCGCTGCTACACCATTGCCAATTATGATTGTTTTCATAGAATCCGTTCCTTTTTTATCAATATAGAGCAATTGATCGAAATAGCCAAGCCACTTTTAGGATTAGCATTTGATCTCATTAAAAGATGACAATAAGATTCGGGTATACGACAATTTAGTGCAAAGGTAACTAGGCATCATTTCTTAATTAGGCTTGAGCCAACCGAAATAAGCTAATATACTTTATGTGAGCCAATAAAAGCTAAATATACTTTTGATGGAGGTAGCATATGAATAAGGCAAGAGAGAGAGCTCTTATTCGTATTACCGCGATTGTCATGGCATTTGCCTTGCCTATGATGATAATCGCTGCGGAAGATTTGCCTGTTCTGACGGGGAAGGTCGTTGAAGTCCAGAAATATGGCAACCTCACCATGGACCTAAAACCAAAGGATCTCTATGATGCAGGCTTCGAGCTTGGGGATATCTTGAATGTCACTGTAGGAGATATAGCGCTCAAGATTCCTTTTTGTACTTCTTATAGCGATGTCGATACGGGCAGCCTTGTGGTGCGCGACGATCAGAAGAACAACTTGCTAGTTGTAGCGATCAATATGGGCAATTTCGCAACAAAATATAATGTCAAGGCTGGAGATACGCTTTCTTTCTCGCTGAGTGAAAAGGCTGGATATCTCTCTGAGTACTTGATTCGCCAACTCAAGCGCACTAATGTTCGATCCGACTACGCGACCGATTCGATTTTCGCCAACTTTAGGAGCATTGCAACGACAGGCATAAAGCCTGGCGTAATCTATCGAAGCAGCAATCCAATCAACAATGAGATAGGACGAGCCGTCTATGCCGATGCGCTCTGCAGGGCTGTAGGCATACAAACCGTAATAAACCTATCCGATTCCAATGAAGACATAGTTAAATACCTCTCTGCCCTCGGATTCAAATCCGATTACTACAAGTCTCTCTTAGATTCGGGGAAGGTCGTTGCGCTCAACATGGGAGTGGATATCCTGGGCGCAGATTTTGCCGCAAAATTCGCCGAAGGAATTCGCTTTCTAATCGCCAACGATGGGCCTTATCTAATTCATTGCACCGAAGGTAAAGATCGAGCCGGCTTTGTCAGTGCTGTCCTAGAAGCATTGATGGGTGCGGATCTACAGGAAATCGTTGCCGACTATATGAAGAGCTATGAGAATTACTACGGTGTAAAAGCGGACAGCGATCAATATAATGCAATTGCAAAGAGCAATATCGTCGCCTCATTGACCACCGCGATGTGCGGACTTACTAAGGACGTCGATATATCCGGCATCAATCTTTCCAAATTCGCAGAGTGGTATCTTTTGAGCATAGGACTCAAACAAGGTGAGATAAATGCACTCAAAGCAAAGCTCTCCGCCGAGCCTATGGTCAAAGAGCCTTGGGTCAAAGGCAAAGTGACACAGATCGAAAAATATGGGCATGCTCTCGCCGATATCACCATACAGGATTTCAATAGCCTTGGCTTTGCGTTTGGCGATCTTGTAACGGTGATCTTTGACAATGGTTTTGTGCTCGAAGCGCCATATCTCGATGGCTATTATGTGAATGCTGGCGATCCGCTAGTGCGTGCCTATCCTGGTCATACGAATATTGCTGTATGCATCAACTATGGAAAACTGAACGAAGTGGCTCAAGTAAAAGTAGGCAGCGGCTTTATCATAATGCTGAGCAATCCAGGAGCATATCGAACGCAATATGAAATTCGCAAACTAGTGCGCTCCAACAAGAGAGAAGATTATGCTTCCGATGAAATCTTCGCCAATTTCCGTAATATTGCCGTAGGAAATATTGCGGAGAGTGTTCTATATCGCAGCTCGAGCCCCATCGATAATCAGCTCGGAAGAGCAGCCTATGCCGATAAGCTGATAGAGGAAGCAGGTATCGAGACCGTAGTCAACTTGTCGGACTCAATGGATTCGATGAAGACCTATCTTGCAGCCAAGGATTTTGCATCGCCTTACTATGCGGAACTAGCAAAGAATAATAAGGTTATTTTCCTCAACATGAATCTAGCGTATGGAAGTGAAGAATTCAGGACGAACGTAGTAAAAGGCCTTGTTTTCATGGTCGAACATGATGGTCCATATCTAGTACACTGCACGGAAGGCAAGGATCGGACAGGCTTTATCTCTGCCCTATTGGAAGCACTGATGGGTGCAACCAAGGATAAAATCGTCGCGGATTATATGGAGAGCTACATAAATTATTATGGAGTCGAACCGGGTACCGAGAAGTACAATCTGATCGCGCAGGATGTACTCGATATGCTGAAAGTGATTACAGGAGCTAGCGATCTAGAAAAAGCTGACCTGCAAGCTGGAGCTCGGAATTACCTGATATTGGGTGGTATGAAGACCGAGCAGATCGAGAAGCTGATGAATAAGCTCTCGATACCCGTAGTCTCGTTGGAGAATTCGGAATTTGCGGCCATTTTCTTGGCTATGATTGATGAATATGTAGCGAGCGCTTAAGAAGGCTTCTTGTCTTGAAGAAGAAGGGAAGCGCGATCAGCTGGCCAATCATAGAGAAAAGGACAAGAGCGAGCAGGGATCTATCGTATAGTAGGCCCATGATCCAGCTTCCCGCGAACCAGAAAGCTCCGAACCCCGCATTGAAAATGCCAAAGGCTGTGCCTCTGCGTTCTTTGGGTACAATTGTTGTTACGGCGGATTTTAGAATAGATTCCTGGGCGCCCATGCCTATACCCCAAAGCATTACGCCAGCAATGGCGCCAACAGGAGTCCCCATAAGAAATACAAATGGCGCAAAAAACGATGCAAGAGCCGAAGAAATGATGATTGCCGTAATTCCTCTTCGATCGTACATTCGGCCAAAGTACAGCGCGGAGAGCGCATCGACACCCATAGCTACCGAGTACAGAACCGGGACCACATTATCCGGCAGTAGCTTTGTCTTTGTCATATGAAAGGCCATGAGCGGAAAATCAGCGAATCCTAATGCAAGAAACCCAATCCCTATAAAATAGTACCAATATGCTGAATTAAGGCCATTATGAGGTGCAGCTTCTTGTGTGGTCTCGAATTCTTGTGGCCGCGGGTAATTTTTTCGCGCGAGCAAAAGGAGAATAAGCGCAATTACAGCGGGAATTGCCAAGAGCGCGAAACTGAGTTGGTATGCCCCAATCTTGTTGCTGTTTTCTTTTGCGGTGAGCACAAAAAAGAGCATAAGTGGTCCCGCGAAGGCTCCAATTTGATCGAGCACTTCTTGAAGCGCAAAACCCTTACCCGCTCCTACTTCTGCAGCTGCAAAGGATGTCAATGTTGTCTTGGCCGGGTTGCGTATAGCCTTGCCAAAACGCTCAAGCACAATGAGCACACAAGCATAAACCCAGCCAAAGCCCGGAGCCAGCGCGAGAGCAGGGATTGCAATGAGATTGATCACATAGCCGATGATGGTGATAGTCCAATACCGTTTGGTTTTATCGCTGATATAGCCCGTCACGAGGCGCAGCGCATAACCTATAAATTCGCCAAGCCCCGATACAAAACCAACGGTGGATGCAGAAGCGCCGAGAAGGAGCAGATAGGGCCCAAGAATACTCCGCGCTCCTTCATGGGTCAGATCAGAAAAAAGACTTACGACGCCGATCAGGACGAGGAATGTATATGCTGCTTTTTTTCTGTTTTCCATTTTAGTTTCCTTTTTTCATAATATTCCGACTAGAGGATCCTGGCCAGATGTCAATAGAATTATCGAATCATACAATAGTGAGGGAAAGGCATATCCTTTCGTATCGAGATTGCATTGAGCTGGAAATGCATCATTTTCATAATAGTGCCAATGCCAAACCTCAATAATGGCAAGCCTGAGAGCATACTAAAAAAATCAAGTTGGTCTTCATGAGCAAAGGGCTTTTCTAAGATCATCAAGCCTTCAAGTTTAGGAGATGTAGTGCAAATATTCTTTGCATTGCTTCGCAAAAAGTAGTCATATAATACCTTTTGTCTTGATAACCTTCTTTCTTCTTTTGGGAAGAAAAAAGCATCAAGCTTGTCATAAAAAAGAGCTTGTGCGCAAAGGTTAGCTGCTTTGGGGAAATCTAATGCAAGTTGATTTGAGATATCATCATTCTGGGCTCTTGGCAGTTTGGGCATAGGCTATTGGCAATCCTATAGTAAGAAGTAATTCATTTTATCAACTGGCCTCGAGAACGGGAAGGTGGTCGTAAGAATTCAAAAAACTTGACAAATGTGCAGAATGGATTTATCATGACAACAGTCAAAACGTTTTGACACTTTTTTTATGGGAGGTTTGATTATGAAATCAAGAAAAGCAAGGGCGATTTTCGTCATGGTTTTCTTTTTGGCTTCTTTGATCGTCTTGGGAGCCCAACAGAAAACGACTCTTTCCGTGCTTTGGTTCAATGATGCCAATGAGTCAGATGTGTTTCTCGAAACAATGAAGGACTATCAGAAAGCTCATCCAAACATCGTCCTCGATATGCAGGTTATACCTTTCAATGATTATGAGAACAAACTTAGGATGATGATTGCGGGCGGAAATCCTCCTGATGTCGCAAGATTGGCGAGCGCGCATGTTCCGCTTTTTGCAACAAGTCTTGAACCGCTATCAGGAAAGCCAGAATTCGACGAACTAGCGAAATCCTATTTCGACTCTTCTCTAGCACTAGGCATGGATGAAAATGGCAGAGTAATGGCTATGCCAACTGAGGCGACTGCAAATGGAATGATAGTAAACAAGACCTATTTCAAAAATGCGGGTATAGATGTTGAAAAATTGTCTCTGACATGGACATGGGATCAATGGGTAGATGCCATGAAAAAAGTCCTTAAGGCAAATCCCAAGGCAAAATATGGCATAACAGTAGATTTTTCGACGCATCGATTTGCTACTTTCCTCTATGAAGCTGGTGGAAGGTTTCTATCGAGCGACGGGAAGTCAATGAATTTCAATACGCCAGAGTCTCTTGATGCGCTAAAATTCTTCAAAATGCTACACGATGATGGCCTCGCGCCCAAATCGGTGTGGATGGGCTCAGAGAATCCTCAAGAACTGTTCCAATCGGGCTTAGTAGCCTGTCATGTCGGTGGATCATGGCTAATAAATGCCTATAACAAGAATATCAAAGATTTTGAGTGGGCAGCGGTAAGGATGCCAAAGCGAAAGATCAATTCCTCTGTGCCTGGCGGCAAGTTCATTGGCACATTCAAGAGCTCACCCCATAAAAAAGAAGCATTGGATCTCATCGCTGTATTTTCGGATAAAGCTCACAATGAGCAATACTGCAAAGATACTTTCAACCTTTCCGCACGAAAAGATGCGAATATCAAGTATGCCGCAAGGTCGAA
>JAKJFY010000049.1:0-9587 GCA_022704665.1 Spirochaetota bacterium
AATGCGACAGTGAAGAAAGTGACTAATGCGAAGGTTGAATCGGTGAATGCGATAATTCAGAAACTGAAAGTGCGAGCTTGTGGATTTCGCAATAGAGCTCGATTCAAGATGGCAATCCTCTTTCATTGTGGAAAGCTATCCCTGCTTCCAGAGGGATTATCATGACCCACACGAAAGCCGGAAGCGCCAGAAGAATAATAACTTGCTTATTATTGGCTATTTTTATAAGTGCCTTTTATGGTCAGGAAAAAGAAGCAGCATATAGTACAACATTGACGACTAATCTTGCTTACCTTACATTGAGCGCGATATCTTGTTCAAAAAATAGCGCTTTGGTAATTGTCCCAGTATATTGCGAAATAATGCTAAATGATTTTCTTGGCGTAAATCCATCGACTGTAGTTATCTATACTAGCAATGTACAAACGTCACATTATGGATTGATGATATTAGCTGAGCTGGGCATAACACTGCATCCAAATAAAAAAGGACATGCAGGTTTTGTAATTGGAATCATTCCTGGGATAGTATATTCATTTGATTCCAATATATCTGGCTATACTATTTCAGCAAATGCTGGATATCAATGGTTGATAAAGGACAGATTAGTAATAAATACGACATTGGGTGGACGATATATCAATATTGATGGGCAAATGCTAATCCCAGACCTCGGAATAAACATAGGATATAAAATCAGATAGTGCGCACAGGCATAATGAGTAAAGATGAAAGCTCTATCCATGATTTTGATTTCGAATTGATTTGCGATTGCTTCTTTAGATTAGAGCGCAAAGGGCCAGGGACCCCAATTGATCTGTTTCTTGCATTCATCGATCTCTTTAATGAAAATCTCAAGAAGAATAATCTCGGCAACAAGGCAAAGCAGATGGTTGCATAAATTGGAAAATTCAAAAGCCTTCTTCAGCTTTCCTGGCTCAAGAAAAAAGCCATGGGCTAATAGTCATCCTCCAATTTTCCGCAGTTCTGAATTGATTTGGCTCACAATTATGGAATCTAGCTTTATTACAGCTCGATCGTAAGTAAAAAGCCCATTGATCTTATCCTCTATATCGCTCACTTGTGTATAGATAGAGACTGATAATCCAAGCTGCACCGAAGGAAGCACTTCATTGCGATACAAGGCATCAAAAGCAGTGGTAAGCGACTGTGTATCAACATACATGCGGTAACCGAATAGCTTGTCTGAAGCCATGTGTCCTTCAGTAGGACAGCTATATCCTCCAAACTCTGTAAGAGCATGAATGTGATCATAATTGTCGGGCTTTAGGTGATATTCCTTGTAATAGATATGACGGCTTTGAAAATCTCCGCAATGCTGATCATGCCAACCGCTTGCCGAATCGATAAGTCGTAAGGAATCGATCTTTCGCAATTTCTCTGCAATGAGACAAGCGTCAAACTGACCCCAGCCTTCGTTGAATGGAACCCATACTGCAATGCTCACGGTGTTATAGAGCAACATCACCGTGTTTTTCATGTCTGCTTCAAATATTGCGCGCCCTTCCGTGATGCCATGCCCTAGCCTGTCGCAATGATAATACCAGCGCAGTGGTTCGATCTTGATATGCTTACGCAGCATATTAAAGCCCATCCGCTTTATCTCTGTCAGTTCCCAAATCATCGCTTCATCGCTCGGTGCGGTGTAAAGTCCATCACTCCAATAGCCCTGATCCAATAGACCAGTGTGAAAAATTGGCTTTCCGTTCAATGCTAGTCTGGCGTGACCATTTGAGTCATGTATGATGGAAAACTCTCGCATGCCAAAATAGCTTTCCACACTATCTTTTCCTAGAGTGATGCGCACTGTATACAGAAAAGGATCATTCGGGCTCCAACTTCGAAAACTCTCCAATTTCACTGTCACTTTCTGGCTGCAAAAACACTTCTCGGTTTCCAATTTCCCATCTGCATAGATGCTTATGATGCTCTCCGGAAATACCTCCCCAACCCAATCGAGTTCAAAATCAACTGTTGATTCAATGTAAGATGGTGTGATTCGTAGACTGCGCAGGTATTCGAAAGGAACATATTCCAACCATACCGTCTGCCATATACCACTCTGTGCCGTATACTAGATGCCTCCGCGTTTCAACTTCTGTTTGCCATAGGCTTGATTTCCAGTGTCTGAATCATCGCTGACGCAAATAACGAGCGTATTATCACCTTGCCGAACAAGCTCAGTTATATCGAAAAAAAATGGCCAATAACCCCCATTGTGTTCCCCTACCCTTATTCCATTCAGAAAAATTATGCAGTATTGGTCGACAGCTCCGAAATGCAGGAGTATACGACGTCCATTTGAGTTCTCGAATTCTATAATTTTTCGATACCATAGCATTTGCCCAGGCAGTAACTGCCGCCTCACACCCGATAAGAGGCTTTCAGGAGAAAATGGTACTATAATCTCCCCATCATACTTTGAAGGCTCCATCTCCGCATCTTCTCGGATTGCATATTCCCATATTCCATTGAGACATAGCCATTCCTGGCGCTTCATCTGCGGTCGGGGATATTCGCAAAGTGGGTGGTTCTTATCCATTGCTTGCCCCCAGCGTGTATAGAGCTGACGCATTTCGTCTTTGTGTTTATTATTCATGCTAATCGTCGATTCTTTATATGCTCGCAATTCATAATTCGATCATATAATATATATCTCTAAAGAAAGGGCTATACGGCTTTTACAGCGGCATTCTCTTCTACGCGTAGTTTATAATCGCGGGAAGCAAAGCTGAGAGGAATGAATGCTGGTAGCAGTAAAATCGCTGCCCAGAGATAGATCGTCTCGGTCGGGATATTCTCCATCCCCATATTAGCATCCATAGTCTGCTTTTGCTAATCGATCTATTCATCGAAAGCCCCTCCATCCTGACTGATTTCTATAATAATGGGTATAAGCTCAGCCAATCATATATCGAAAAATCAATCATGCTTGAAGCAATTGTGCTACTATAGGAATCGTAACTGCAGATAACACGGTGGAAATAAAGACTATTTTCGATGCGAGCAAGACATCTGCATCATGGCGTCCTGCGAAGATAACGGTTTGAGCAGCGGCAGGCATAGCTGCTAAGAGACTGGTCACTTGCATTGGAAAATCGTTTTGCTTTGATATCTTCATAAAAATGATAACAAGAATCGGCAAAACCAGAAGCCTCATAAAAGATCCTATCCATACCTCCATTCCAGAAAACAAGCCTTTTACACCAAGACTAGCCAATGTCGCTCCCACAACGATCATAGATAAAGGCGTAGTACAGTTCGCAATGAGAGCTATAGCATAACTGATTGTCTGAGGCATCGAAAAAGGCAAGATCCAAAGAATAAAGCCTATAGCTACCGCGATGATTCCTGGATTTAGAAGCATATCTCTTATCTTAGTCTTCTTCGCTTTTTGATCACTGTTTTCTCCTCGAGACAGAAGAGCAACCCCATAGCTCCATGTGAAAATATTGAAAATCATAACATAGATTGAAACATACATAAGACTGGAATGACCAAAAATGCTCTCTGCGAGAGGGAAGCCCATAAATCCACAATTAGAAAACACTGTTGCATAGATTAGGATCTTTTGTTTGGTTCTTTCCATTTTTGAAAAGAGAATTTCCGAAAGCGCAATAGAAATTCCATGAATCGCAATAGCATATATTGCTACTTTGATTAGATCTTTTGCCGCGGAAAAAGGAATACTTCTATCGAAACTTGAGATTATTGTGCAAGGAAGAGCAATGTTGAGTACTAGATTTGAAACAGCTCTAATTCCATTTTCATCGAGCAGCTTTTCCTTTCGAGCACCATATCCAACAGCCATAAGGAGAAAAATCGAAAAAATACGCGATAAAGCCATAATTGGGTGCTTTCTTATTCTATAGTGTTCTCAAGCCGACCTATGCCTTCTATTTCGATGCATACGCGATCTCCCTTTTGCATGGGCCCTACTCCAGAAGGTGTCCCCGTCATAATCACGTCTCCTGGTTGGAGCGTCATAATCTGGGAGATATATTCTATTAAAGAAGGAACATCGAAAATTAAATTTGAGGTCGAGGAGGACTGCTTAAGCTCATTATTGAGATAAGCTTTTAACTTCAAAGATGATGGATCTAGGTCAGTTTCGATCCATGGACCCAATGGCATAAAGGTATCGAAGGATTTGGCCACTGTCCATTGTCCATCCTTGGGCTGCAGATCTCGCGCAGTCACATCATTACCGCAGGTATAACCAAGCACATAATCAAGCGCATGTTTGGCATCAATGTTTTTTGTGATTTTCCCTATGACAACCACAAGCTCGGCTTCATAATCTACCTGTTTCGACAATCGGGGATAGTGTATGGGCTTTCCAGGGCCCAAAAGCGTGGTCGATGGTTTGATGAACAGCACCGGAGACGATGGAATTTTCAGCCCGAACTCCTCGGCATGATCTCTGTAGTTGAGACCAACGCATATGGCTTTTGTAGGAACACAAGGGGCTTCCAGATATACGCTGGAAAATGGAACTTTTGCTTCTTCTCTGTCGAAATAAATCTCCTTTTCTTGGTTTTGAAACTGAATCTGCGGAAAATCCTTCGAAAGGACGGCCAGATCATCTTCTATGCGGCCATAATATATGGCATCTTTATAAATGCATCTTATGATTCTCATTCGTGCTCCATAGAATGTCGAATAGGCATAATAATAAGTGCGAAGTGGTATTTATCCTATCATAACCAGTTATCGAATACAATTATTCATATTCTTTTTAATTAACTTTGCACAAAATTGTCATGCACCTTATTCTTTAGCTATTCTGGCTGCAAGGCGAGCGTTATTCAGCACTAGCGCGATGTTCGACTCAAGAGAGTCTCCCCCTGTCAAATCCGCAACTCTCGAAAGCAGATATGGAGTGACTTCTGCACCTTTTAGCCCTTTGTGTTCGGCTTCTTCTATTGCTTTTTGAATTGCTGCCTCTATCGTCGTCTCGCTCATGGCATATTGAGAAGGAATAGGATTTGCTATGACAACTCCTCCTTTCAATCCAGATTCCCATTTGGCACGAAGTATCATTGCTATCTCTTGAGGAGTATCGGCTCTAAGCGAAAGCTTGACACCCGAATGCTGCGTATAGAAAGCGGGAAGCTCCGATGTTCGGTAACCGATCACTGGGACTCCTTTAGTCTCTAGGTATTCCATAGTCTTAGGAAGGTCCAGAATAGCTTTTGCACCTGCGCATACCACTGCAACATCTGTGTGTGCCAATTCCTCTAGGTCCGCAGAGACATCCCAGGATTTTTCCGCTCCGCGATGGACTCCGCCAATACCGCCTGTCGCAAATACATGGATTGCTGCCATTTCGGCGATTATCATGGTTCCCGCAACTGTGGTTGCACCATTTCCCCCAAATGCTATAAGCCCAGGAAAGTCCCTTCGAGACGCTTTGATTGGCTTGAGAGAACCATTCGCGAGCAAAACAAGCTCTTCGTGCGTAAGGCCGACTTTCAGCCTTCCATTTATGATTGCGATAGTGGCAGGGATCGCTCCTTCTTCTTTAACCGCATTTTCTACTTCCAGCGCGGTTTCGAGGTTTTGCGGCCAGGGCATGCCATGTGTGATTATCGTCGATTCTAGGGCAACTACGGGTATTCCTACACTGATTGCATCAGTAACTTCTTCTGAAATATCAAGATACTTGTTCATCTGTGGTTCTCCGCTTGGATTGCATTGATAAGCTCACCTATCAGCTCTGATGTTTCAGGATAGCAGATTCTTGTCGTTTCGAACAGGTTGCGCTGATTCAGCTTAGGATTGACTGGCCGATTCGATGCACTTGCATAGAGTGCAGCGCTCAGCGCTAGTTTCGCTTTGTCTCTAGGAAAAATAGACCATGATCTATCTTCGTAGTTTTCTTTTATTCGTCTCTCAAGCAATGAGATCCAAACTAGGGCTGCACATGCTGCATCGCCAGCGCCTGAACGATTTATCACATGAGGGCGAAGCTCGAGAGAGCTCAATGAGATATGCTGGATAATGTCCTGGCCTACAAAACTCAAGCCCTGCCCTCCTTTAGATATATACAGCTCTTTTGGCAGAAGAGACTTTTCCCTTAGAGACAAAGCTATCTCTTCTATAGAAGCATCTTGTTCAAGGCCAGCAATTTTGGCAGCTTCATTTATATTCGGCTTTGCCAGGTCGAATTTTCCAAAGCAAGACACAAATTTTTCCGACTTTTTTGTGGAAACAGGGTCGGCAATAAGCAAAGGCCTAGAAATTGTGTTTGGCTCTTGAGACCTTTGCTTCTTGTAAGATATATGCGCTTTCTTATTATCTTCTAAGACACCATAATTAGCGGTGATCCATTCGATACAATCCTTTGGAATATTCCCATCCACCACAATTGCTTCTGCAAAGTCGAGCAAAGGTTTTTGAACTTCGAGATCATGAATTTTCATCTCCTCGATGGCACGCATATCTGCAACGGCGCCCATAAGGTTTCCATACCTGTCTAGAATGCATAGATAAACAGATAGAGGCGCCTTCACAATTCGGGGGCTATGAGCAAGACCAATTCCCAACTTTTCGGTACTAAAAACAAGCCTATCCCAACTTAAAGAATCTCCAACGACAGTTATCAGTTCTACATCCAGCCCAAGGCGAAATAGGTTCTCTGCTATATTCCGTCCGACACCTCCTAGGCTTCTATGAATCTGCCCGGGGTTTGAGTCTTCTGGCTGATATTCAAAGTTGCAAAAAGCCTGAATATCTAAATTCAGACCTCCGACAATGACACAATATGGCTTCCTGTGTCTATCGATTTTCAAGGTCTTTCACCCTCCACCAAGATATACAAATATGCTATATTATCATCAGAAATCTGATTTAGCGAGGCATAAGGTGGATCAAATATTCGATAGGCTTGAGATGCTGGTTCGCGCATGGATGTCCTCCACGTTTGGTGAGAGTTTGGGGCGAACAAGGTTTCGAGACTCAGAGCCATTCGAAGATCCGGATCTTGCTGACGCATGGGATGAGCTCGAATCCTATCTCGATCCATTTAAGGCAGATAAGAAGCACAAAACCCGAACTAATTGGAGGTCTTATAATTATCGATCTTACGATACGGGCGAGACTCTTGAAGAAGAAACCAAAAGAAAGGCTGTAGAAGAAGCTTACAGGTTTCTAGGATTAGAACCCTATGTTCCTTTTACGCAGGTAAAGGTGCGATATAAGAAGCTCTTAAAAGAGCATCATCCAGATAGGCATACCAAATCCGCTGCGGACAGTGCGGAAGCAAATGAGATAAGCTCTAGAATCAACGCAGCTTATCAGCTCATAGAAGCATGGGAAGAATCTCAAGCTAAGAGTTTCAGATAAGAATACGATGGAAGAATAAAATGGAAAACAAAGCCCCTTTGTATATACTCGATGTCTATGCAATTATTTATCGTTCCTATTTTGCCTTTATCCGAAAGCCTCTACGAAATTCCAAAGGGGAAAATGTATCAGCATTGTTTGGGTTTTTCCGTTTTCTTTTTTCTCTATTCGAACAAAAAAAACCGGAGCTCTTTGCAGCCGCTCTAGATTCTATTGGACCCACATTTCGCCATACGCAGTTTGCCACCTATAAGGCAACTCGGCAGAAAACGCCAGAAGACTTAACAGCACAGATCCCAAAAATAGAAGCGATTCTTCAGGCATTGGAAGTGCCAGCTATTAGATGCGAAGGATATGAAGCCGACGATATAATAGCAACCTTGGCCAATCAATGTCGGAAAGAAGGCCGACCATGCTTTATTGTTTCCGGTGACAAGGATTTATTGCAGCTCGTAGGAGATGAGATATTTGCACTTCGGCCTTCAGAAAACTTTTCATTTAGAGAATTGGATGCCCAAGGAGTTTTTAATGAATGGGGAGTAAGACCTGATCAAATCCGAGATTTCCTTGCACTTACAGGAGATGCTTCGGATAATGTGCCGGGCGTAAAGGGCATCGGAGAAAAAACCGCTCAGAAGCTGATTTCGAAATTCGGCTCGCTTGAAGCCATATATGATAATTTGACTACAATAGAGCCAGAATCTCTGCGAAAGAAGCTCGAAGAAGGAAGAGAGAGTGCATTCTTATCTAGAGAGGTTATATCTCTATGCTATGATGTCCCTGCTTGCCCTAATGATGTCGTTCTATTGAAACCCTCCTTGAATATTGAAGCAGCAGCCCCTCTTTTCTTAAAAGAAGACATCAAGAGCCTTATTCCTGATGAATTGCGTAGGCAATTGCTTGCAAAGTCCATAGCTATAGAAGAATCCGCTTCGGCTGTGAGTCCCCAGGGAGTTTCAGGGGGGGCGCAGCAGTTGCAAGCTGCATCTTCTATGCAAGCTGCTTCTTCTATACAGACTGCGTCTTCTACGCAGGCTGTGCTTTCTCCGCAAGCCGCAGCTCAAGCAGTAGCTCAAAAGGAAGCTTCTATTACGCCCAGCGATAATACTTCAGGATTATCGCCTGGTCATCGAATACAAGCGAATTATGAGGCAGTTTTATCAATCGAAAAACTCGATAGGATTATAGATGAGGCCATTAATCGAGCTGTATGTGCATTTGACACCGAGACCGATTCTCTAGAGGTGCATAAGGCGGGACTTGTCGGTTTTTCTCTTGCTCTAGATGCTGATTCGGCGTGGTATGTGCCCCTAAAGAGTCCTGATGCAGAATGCATTCCAAAGGACCTGGCTCTTTCGTCTTTATCGAGGCTCATGAAGAAGCCACACATGCTCCTTGTTGGGCACAACCTAAAGTTCGATATAAATGTGCTCTCCACAGCAGGTCTGGAAGTAAATCTGCCTTGCTTTGACACTATGATAGCTGCATGGGTTCTGGATGGAGAGGCCCCTTCGTTTTCGCTGTCTTCGGTTGCTAAACGTTTTCTTGGGATTTCTGGACTAGAATATGTGGATGTAGTACCGAAAGGTCTTACCTTTGCCGACGTGCCTTTGGCTACTGCAACTCGCTATGCATCGGAAGATGCCTACTTTTCTTTTCTGCTCTATCAATTGCTCTCTAAAGAAATTGAAACGCAGAATCTGCATAATATATTCTATGATTTAGAGATGCCTTTATTGCCTATCCTTGCTGAGATGGAGCGCATAGGAATTCGCGTAGATGCAGAACGCCTTCGTGCCTATGGCAAAGAACTACAGAAAGAGCTTACAGAGATCGAAGCCAAAGTCTTTCAGCTGGTTGGCCATGAGTTCAATTTGGCTTCTCCAAAACAACTAGCAGAAGTACTGTTTTCCGAGCGGAAGCTACCTGTACAAAAGCGAACAAAAACGGGCTTTTCCACCGATACTTCTGTACTAGAAGAGCTTGCACCTTTGGATCCCGTTCCTCAGCTCATTCTTAGACAAAGGCTTTTGACCAAACTAAAGACGACATATATCGAACCTCTCGCAGAGTTAGCAACGGCGCAAGGACGAATTCATACTACCTTTGTGCAGACTGGCGCCGCAACCGGAAGGCTTTCCAGCAGAGATCCAAACCTCCAAAATATCCCTATACGCGAAGAAGAAGGCAGAAAAATAAGAGAGGCTTTTATTGCCGAA
>JAKJFY010000050.1:0-9367 GCA_022704665.1 Spirochaetota bacterium
TCAGCGCGAATCAAGTCTCCGAAAGAAAAACCTTGCAGAGGTGGGCGATCTACATAAGCGCTATGTACTCCTGCGTGTCGATGCAAATATCGACCTAAGCGAGACATCCCAGCCTGAAGTTGCAGATATGCGCGTTGCACTAATGACTCCTGTCATTAGAGAGCTCCTAGACCGCGGCGCAACGCCGATCATCTGCTCGCACCGTGGCGATCCGGGGACTCATAGCATGCTAGGCATCTCCCGTGAACAAATCTACGAAGCGTATAGCCTTCTGCCAATCGCTCAGAAACTAGAGAGCCTCATGGGAAGGGCTGTCAAGTTTCACCATGTGAGCGTCGGCTCATCTGGCATATTGATATCAAAGAAGGACATCATCTCCGGCCATATCAACATGCTGGAAAATCTCCGATATGCAACGGGTGAAAAAGACAACGATGAAGCCTTTGCCCGCTCTCTGGCTGAACTGAGCGATGGCATATTCATCAATGATGCATTCAATGTATGCCTGCGCCGCCATGCAAGCATTGTAGGCATACCGCGCTTCACACAGGCCAGCATTGCCGGTCCTACCGTTATGCAAGAGCTCAAAATCCTCGAAAAAGTGCTAGACAAGGTTGAGCGACCATTCGTTGCGGTATTCAGCGGCGAGGAGATCGAAGCGCAGTATGGCGCGATGGCATCAATGCTTCCGAGAGTCGATACCATGGCAATGATTCTTCCCAACAATACTGCGCCCCTTGCGCCGTTTTCCCATTCCTATCCTGCGAAGATAATCGTTATCGATCCAAAAGATCCAGCCTGGCTTAACCAGAGTCAGACTCTGGAAGCTGTGATAGAAAATGCTCGCACAATCCTTTGGGCTGGGCCTGCTGGCTTGGCATCCAAATTTCGACAAAAGCAAGAGGTTCTTCCACCTTATATCTATGCGTTGCACCGAGCGATGGAAAAAGCCTCAATGACCATTATTTGTTCGGAAACAGATAAGCATTTCGCAGGGAAAACAATTGAGAATATCCATATCTCAACAGGCCCCCGTGCCTTCTTGGAGTATTTAGAACGGCTTTCCCTGCCTGGTATTATTGCTCTTGATGACGCACTGAGACAGTAAAGATAGAAACCGCTATTAATTATTGACAGAATTTTTTGAACTAATTATATTTGACACAGATGTCAAAATAAATAATTGTACATAATTTTATAATTGGAGGCAAAGCTTATGCCGAGGATTGTCGATCATGATGAAAGGAAACGAGAAATCGCTCAATCGGCGCTGACGCTGTTTTCAAAGCAAGGCTACCATGACTCTAGCTTTAGTGATATAGCATCAGCTTGCAGGCTAAGCCGCTCTAACATATATAATTACTTTAAGAATAAAGATGAGATCTTTCATTACGCGGTGGTTGAATTGCTCAACTCCATCACTCAAAAAATCGAGCTTATTTCTCATCAAGAAGATTTGACACTCGCTCAGAAACTCCAGCGGATATACCAGCTTTTTACCAACGACATCGGGGATGGTAAAAACGCTTCGATTATCCTTGACCTTTCACTCAGACTCAAGCGAAAAGATACCAAACTTGTGGCAACTCTCGAAAATTCTGCCGCAAATCTTCGCAAAAATATCGAGAGTCTCTTTGCTAGCGAGAATTCAAGACTGCCATATATCCAGGTTGCAGCAGCTACGACGCTCTTTTTCTCCCTTATAGAAAGCAGTATTACGCATTCTCTTTTTACCGAAAGAGCTTTTATTCAGCAGAATATAGCTTTGATTCTGCAAATGCTGGGGATATGATTGTAGGAGAAGGTCTTATGTTGAAAGAGAACATGGAAATTCCTTGTCGTTGTATTGACAAAGCACTCTTGTGGACAATAGAAAGAAAGAGGAGAGAAATATGAATTCAATCTCACTTGCCTTTGGGAAAGGCGCAATGAATATTGCTCTTAATTACCTAAACAAGGATCCTGAGAAGAATATCCCAAAAATTGTAGATCTATTCATGAAATTCACCTTCCGGGAAGATATGAAGCGCCAGCTATTGAGTGCAAAAGAGGTAATGGAAGATCCCAACAATCCCTATCGAGGTCTCATAATGAGGGCATTCAATGAACTCGATCCGAAAATTCGTAAGCGCTTTCTAATCAATTTTGTATTCAATTCTGGAATAATTGGCCAAGATAAAACTGCTATTCTGAGAGTTAAATACGATTGCAATATCCCATGGACTATCCTTATGGATCCCACAAGTGCATGCAATATGCACTGCAAGGGTTGCTGGGCTGCAGAGTATGATAAGACCGATTCCATGGATTATGAGCTTCTCGATCGCATCATCAGGGAAGGAAAAGAACTTGGAATTTACTTCTATATCTACTCAGGCGGAGAGCCAATGCTGAGAAAAGATGACTTAATAAAACTTGCAAAGGTTCATGATGACTGCGTATTCTTGGCATTTACAAATGGCACTCTGATCGATGATGCTTGCGCAAAGGCACTTGCAGAAGCCGGTAATTTTGGACTGGCATTCAGCATCGAAGGTTTTGAAAGCGCTACTGATTTCCGACGAGGAAAGGGCACTTACCAGAAAGTCATTCAGGGCATGCAGAATATGAAAAAATATGGTGCTCCATTTGGATTTAGCGCATGCTATCATTCAAAGAATGCAGAAGCGGTGGGTAGCGAAGAATTCCTCGATTTTATGGTCGAACAAGGTTGTATGTTTGGCTGGATATTCACATATATGCCCCTAGGTAAAGATGCAGATACTAGTCTCTTAGCCACCCCAGAACAGCGCGAGTACATGTTCCATTGGGTCAGGAAGATGCGCGATACCAAGCCTATTTTCCTCATCGATTTCTGGAATGATGGCCAGTATGTAAATGGCTGCATTGCAGGCGGAAGAAGTTACCTCCATATCAACGCAGCCGGTGATGTTGAACCTTGCGCTTTCATTCACTATTCCAATGTAAACATCAAGGATACATCGCTCCTAGAAGCACTGCGCTCACCCTTGTTCAAGCAATATGCCATCAATCAACCATTCAACGAAAATCACTTAAGACCATGCCCACTTTTGGACAATAGCGGAAAGCTAGCAGAGATGGTAAAGGCTGCTGGAGCATATTCGACGCAGCCAATAGATAGGGAAGATGTGGATGATCTAACAGCAAAGTGTGTACAAGCTGCCGAAAGATGGGCGCCTGTGGCTGAAAAGCTTTGGGCTGGTGAGGAGCCCCACTATCTCGAATCCAAAAAGAAGAGTAAAGAACTACAAGATAAGAATCTCGCGGTAATCAAGAAGAAACTCAAGAAGAGCAAAGAGATAGACGACTCAAAACTAGAAGCGGCATCTTGAACATCTCTTCTCATGGATTGGGAATTGAGTACTATTCAATTATGAACCAATGTTCATCGTAGAATATCATCATCGTTCTTGTACTTGATATATTCTTTGCGTGTGGGGCTAAAGACCTCGATGACTATGCTGTCCTTTAGCACATCCACCTTATGTTCGGCATTCATAGGTATGCACCAGCTATCGCCAGGCTCTAGTTCCATTTCTTTTTCCTCGATGTGCATCCTTATATTGCCTGATATAAGATAGCCAGTCTGCTCGTATGGGTGTTTATGCCTTAAAAGGTCGGCATCTTTATCTAGATGCACTTCGACAAGCAGAGTATGTTCGCCATAGCAAAGAGTCTTGATACGATTTCCAGGCGAGGTCTCGTTGAAGCCAGCGCTTGAATGTTTTCCAAACATGGTTTTCCTCCTATCAGAATTGCTCGAATTGCAATTGTCAACGACTAATATTGGTTATAGACATCGGAAACCCATCGCTCTAGATATGTATGGCCCGATTTAGCGCGGCTTTCGAAGCTTCCATAATCGTCTCTGAGAGTGTTGGATGAGCATGCACAAGCTCTGCGATATCTTCGATCGTGAGCTCAGCATCCGAGGCGAGGAGAGGTTCATGGATCAATTCGGCTGCGCCTTCGCCTATGATCGAGGCACCGAGAATCGCGCCATTCGATGGATCGAAAACAAGCTTTACTTGGCCTTCCGGAGCATCTTCTGCTACTGCGCGTCCATTGCCTCGATATGGGAACTTTGCTACCTGGTGGTTGATGCCCTTTTCTTTTGCGCTCGCTTCAGACAAACCAAAAGAAGCTACCTGAGGATCGCAGTAAACAGCGCTTGGCACATGAAGTTTGTCCAGCAAGTGCTCTCGCGGATTTGGAGTTCCCTTTAAGAGATGGCCGACCCTCTCAGCCACAATCTCTCCAGCCTTGGAAGCTGCATGTGCCAGCTGAGGGTATGTTGTAATATCGCCCACCGCAAATATGCCCGAACATGAGGTTTCATGATAGTCGCCAGTTAGAATGTACCCTCGATCCATTTTGATTCCAAGCTTTTCAAGCTCAAGATTATCGGTATTTGGCGTACGGCCAACCGAAACAAGGGCTGCATCAGCATAGATATCGATGGCCTTGGCTTGTGCATCCACTATATGAACAACTACCTCATTGCCTATGATTTCGGCATTTTGAGCCTTTGCGCTAGTGTATATAGCCACACCTCGATTACGGAATTCTTTTTCTACAATTCTAGAAACCTCTTCATCTTCCAAAGGCAGTACCCTAGGCAATAGCTCCGCAACGGTCACATCTACGCCAAAGCAATTCATAATATAGGCAAATTCCATGCCTATCGGCCCAGCGCCTAGAATAAAAAGGCGCTTAGGAAGTTTATTCTTCATCAATATACCGGTAGAAGACAAAATGCGCTCTTCATCGAATTCAAAACCTGGAATTATTCTTGGTCTTGAACCGGTAGCTAGCAGTATGGCTTTAGACCTAAGCTTCATGACAGCGCCGACGCCTTCTACCTCAATCGTGCTTGCCCCAGCAAGCTTTGCGGCCCCTTGAATAAGTTCCACTTTATTTTTCTTTAATAGAAAATTAACTCCTTTAGAGAGCATTTCAGCGACAAGACGTGAAGTTTTCCATACTGGCTCATAATCAAAGCCAGAAATATCTAGCTTAACACCTGTTTTTTCCAACAGCTTTCTGCCTTCGGCAAAAAGTCGAGCGTTGTGAATCAGCGATTTCGAGGGAATACACCCCACATTGAGGCAGACTCCTCCTACAAGATTCTTCTCCACAACCGCAGTCTTAAGTCCTAGCTGTGCAGCACGAATCGCGGCAACATAACCGCCGGGCCCCGCGCCAATTACAATAAAATCGAATTCTTTATCTTCCATAATTGTTGCTCCTGGAATTCCATTGATCGCCATTATAGGCTTTTTTAGTATTTTCGTAAGGTCAGCAGATTAGGCGGACCAATTCTGCTGATCATCTCGACAGTATCGAAATCGAATTGCAGACCAGTAAATCTCATTTTAAGATGTGCAGCAAGATCTACAGCTTGAAGATCATTTGGCTCGAAGGGCAGTATATCCGACACTCTGCCCTCTTCAATTCTTAGAACTATTCTTTTGTTATTATTGCTTGAGAGGAGTATCGAAAAAGCTGGGCTTCGATACTTGATCCATTCTGTCGAACCAAACTGTGCCTTGAATACCTCGAAATCCTCAGGGTTTATGAATGATGCCAGATCGCTCTCCGATTCTCCTAGATTCCTCAATGCTATATCTAGGCAGGATACATGGCTATTCCAAAATTCCGTCAGCTTTATCTCATAGGGATTCATTCCTGCAAGTTCAAGAGAGAGCCTTGACATGGCATCGTAAACCGTGAGCGAAGGAATTAAGTGGATTAAATTGACCGGAGTTGCGCGCACGGAGGCAATCGAATTATCCTCTAATACCTTGATCCCTCCTAAGCAGGCATGAAGATTTTTCAGATCGGAGGACACAAGCAATGTTCCATGATGTAACACATTGTGCGTACCAAAATATCGCGCTGTTCCAGAAATCTTGGCTTTTGTTTCACCATCGCCCATTGAAACAAAAACCTCGCCTCTTGCTCCTATGTGAGTATGAACCCCGAGCTTAGAAATTGCTTTTGCTATCAAGCACAGCTCTTCTTCTTTCGAATGAAGTCCCCTCGGAACAATAAAAGACCAATTCAAGTTGCCAAGATCATGATATACTGCGCCTCCTCCCGAGGCGCGTCTAAATACTGGGACCATACAGGAAGGTGCCACTTCCCGCCAATAATTTTGATTCCTTCCAATTATCAAGCTTGGAGGGTTAACATAGAAAAGAAGTATAGCATCATTTCCTCGCCAATACCTTACGAGGCATTCTTCGAAAGAAATGATATCAAGCGGGCTCTCTGCCATAACTCTATATGATCCAGCAAATCTAGGCATGTTTTTACTATATAAGAAAGCCTGGTGAATTCCAACGCGTTTTGATCTTTAGCGCTATTAAACTAAAAGACCGCTCTTTAGGAGCGGTCTTTTAGTTAAATGCAGGAGCTATTCCCTGAATACCGGGGCTTTGCAAAGCTCCTCTATTCTCTAGCTTGTGCTAGCACTTAGTAGGCTATATTTTTATTGAGCTGCAAATCCAGCAGCCTCGAGAGTTGACTGGAGTTCGACGAGAGTGGTCTTGACTGCATTAAGCTGGTCACGAGCAGCTGCGTAATCTTCAGCATCATTTGCCGCTTTTGCATTGGCAATTTCTTCATCAAGCGCAGCGACTTTTGAATTGATATCTTTTACATTGAGCTTTGCCTTTGCTGCCTTCTTTGTATCCTTCGATGCAGCTTGAGCGAGAGCTTGAACAGTGGTGTATTGAGCATCAACATCTGCAATTAGCTGCGAAACTTCATTTTTTACCTGTTCCATGTTTGTAGCTGCAGCTTCTTTAGCCTTCTTGCTTGCATCCGCAAAAGCTTTTATAAGGTCATTCGCCTGCTTGTAGGACTTTCCAGAGGTCTTGGCATCTTGGGCCGCGAGTTCGGCTTCGAGCGCAGCCTTGGCATCCTGGGCAGCCAGGAATTCATCTGGAGCATAGACATCAGCCTTAGCTTCCTGAGCTTCAGCGAATAATGCGTTGGCTGCATCTAGATCCTTCTGAGCAAGCTTCGGCGCGCATGAGAACAACAAAAAAGCAACTAGTACGACACCGATTACCTTTACCAGCTTCATACAATCCTCCAATAAAATTCAAATTGCAGCGCTAGCGCTCCATCGAAGCGCTGCGTCTGCTTTCTATTGCGATAATTTATCTATTTTTGCAGAATATGTCAAGCTATGCGGCTATAGAGGTTATTTTCATAATTTTATGCGCGATAAGAAAGTACTTCTTTTATGCATCATATTTAGCATGCTTATAATAAATTTCCTGAGACTTTTTTCAAGGGCTCCCAAGAGGCAACAGATGGGCCGCGCGAGGACTGTACCTAAGTATTACTGAGTCTCCTGGTTTCCAGAATCCTACATTTACAGGATCATGCGAAACAGCAAGCATAGGTCGATCTAGTGAAACATCTATCTCATATTCGACCGTTGATCCTAAATATACAGCTTTGTCTACAATACCGCGCGCTAGAATCATGCGTTCCGGCTCGGATGCAGATGCGCTTTCCTCACTTTCAACAGAGAGAGATTCAGGCCTTAACATAAAAAGCGCTTCTTGACCAGACTTTAAGCCCGGGACCGCTGACATCGCCTCAAAATGCATACCTCCCTCATCCTTCACAAAATATTTTCCAGAATCCTCTCGCTCCAACCTTACAGGGAGCAGATTCACTCTTCCAATGAAATCTGCTACGAACCTATTAGAAGGTCTAGAGTATATCTCAAAGGGAGTACCAATCTGCATCATGTATCCCTTGTCCATTACGACAATCCGATCGGACACCGTCATTGCTTCGACCTGATCATGAGTCACATATACACTAGTAATCTTGAAAGTCTGCTGAATTCTACGAATCTCTACTCGCATCTGTTCGCGAAGTTTTGCATCGAGATTGGATAGTGGCTCATCGAATAAGAGCACGCTTGGTTTATTGATTATCGATCTTGCAAGAGCTACTCGCTGCTGTTGTCCTCCAGATAGCTGATCTGGTCGTCTATGAGCAAGGTCTGCAATTCCCATTACTTCCATGATCTGGTGCACCTCGCGCGAAATTTCAGCTTTAGGGCGACCTTTGAGTTCCAGACCAAAACCCACATTCTGTTCTACTGACATGTGGGGAAAAATAGCATAGCTCTGGAATACCATCGATGTATCGCGCTTATTAGGTGGATCATTATTGACATTCTTGCCGTTTATCCATACCTCCCCTGTAGTAGGCGTCTCGAAGCCAGCAATTACACGCAATGTTGTCGTTTTGCCACAGCCGGAAGGTCCAAGCAAAGTCACAAATTCGCCTTCGGCAATCTCGAGATCGAAATCCCTTACGGCGAGCACTTTGCCTCCTTCACGCTCAGGATCTGAAAATTCCTTGGAAATGTTGATTAGCCTGACACTCATGTATTCTCCTAGAAGTGAAGCATTGAGCCACCGAACTTTGCATATTGTGTCTTCAAGGTCGCCCTGATAAGCGATATCGCTGCTATAACAATCAATACAAGCAAAAGACTATATGCCGCTGCTGCTCCTAGATTTCCGGATTCCACCTGCGCCATTATATGAACCGTCATCAGGTTCCATCTCGAGGAAACAAGGAAAATCGCAGCGCTAACAGCTGTCATTCCGCGAACAAAGGCGAAAACAAGACCTGAAAAAAAAGCTGGCAAAATCATTGGAAGAGTGACCTTGGTGAAGGTCTTGCGCGCATCCGCTCCCAGGTTGATAGCTGCTTCTTCAATCGAAGGATCTATAGACGAGAGGATCGCTTTGCCTGATTCTATTCCCACTGGAATATATCTAAACACAAAATTCAGAAGGAGAATGGTCAATGTCCCTGTCAATACCAAAGGAGGATGGTTGAAGGCAAGGATATATCCTATGCCAATAACTGTACCAGGCACTGCAAAGCTCAGCATGCTCACCGATTCTACGAAACGCCGACCAGGGAATTTGACTCGCATGACAAGATATGCGATTACCATGCCTAAAAGCCCTGCAAAAGGCGTCGCTGTACCAGCAATTATGAGTGTGTCGCGCACTGCTTTGAACCCAACGCCGAATACGAATTTGAAGTGGTCCAGAGTAGGCCTATGATCGTAACCCCACACCTTCGCGAAAGCACCGACAACAATAGAAAAATAGATCATCGCAACGAGTAGCGCGATTATTAAGCAGGCCACAAACAAGGCCGCTCTGGCTCCTGGGCTTACAATCTGTGTCGTGGATTGCTGCGGTTTTCCCGTCACCGTTGTATATTTGCGCTTTCCCACTAACCATCGCTGAAGATAGAAAGCAATTAGCGATGGCACTAGAAGCAAAATCGA
>JAKJFY010000051.1:0-9072 GCA_022704665.1 Spirochaetota bacterium
ATGAGGGACAAGAAGTTCCACCAGGTCTATCTCTGGATCTTTCAACAATTCAGCATAATCCTTGTATATCTTGGAAATGCCCCATTCCCGTGCTTTTTGTTTTGCTCTGGCCTCCTTGGCGTCGCACAAGGCAACAATCTGCGCATCAGAACGATCCCGATATCCGAGCACATGAAGATCTGATATACGCCCACAACCGACCAAAGCCACTCCAATTTTCTTCATAGATTTTCTCCTAACTGAGATTCCATTGCTGCCAATTTTTCACGAATTTCTGCATGTTTTTTGCGATTGATGGGATACCAGATCAATAAGGGCAAGGTGATGATAATGATGATTCCCGGAATAGGCCCAAAGAACAAACGAATGCCCAAAAGCGATCTAGAGCTTTGAGCTACGTTCGGCACATAGCCAAAACCGGTCAGCATCCAGCCAATCCCAGCAATGGCAAGAGCTTCGGATATCTTGGTAGCCAATCCCCAAATGCCATAATACATTCCACTTCTAAATTCGCCGGATTCAACTCGGTCATAATCTGCCACATCCGCTACCATCGCCCAGGGGAAAATCCACTGTGAACCAAAACCTATGCCAGCCAGAGCCGAGAGAATGTAGACAAGCTTCCCTTGATCAGGAGTCAAGAAAAAGGATAGGCTAATAGCAATCGCTCCAATTCCAGTTCCTAATGCATAGGTCTTGCCCTTATCCAGCCTTTCGCTGAGCTTTTTCCAAAAGGGCAAGGACAATGTGACACAGATAAGCATTAGCCCCATAACCAAGGATATCTCGTTTTTCATTAGGAGTTGGTATTCGAGATAATAGGCCATCAAGGTCTTGACCATGGCGAACGAGAGATTGATAACGAAATAAGCGATACACAAACGCTGAAAAGGCTTATTTGACAAGGCTATCTTCACACTCTGCCAGACATTGGTCTTGGCCTTGGTTTGCATAACTTTCTTGCGTTCTCTTATTCCAGCAGCCGAGATAAGCAAGACAGCCGCACATATCACTCCATAGATGATACCTACATAAGCCCAACCCTTTCTTTCATTAGAGAATAGTCCAGCTAAAAGTGGAGTGAGAGCGACGCCAATCAGATAGGCTGGCACGGCCATTACCATGCGAGTAGTGGTAAGAGAACTGCGCTCATCGTAATCGTCTGTCAATTCTGAGGTAAGCGCGTAATAGGGAACATTGGTCAATGTCCAGAAGGTATCGAAAAGTATAAACGTAAGAGCGATCCAGATGAATGTCGTAGTTGTAGATAAGCCACTTGGTATGAACCAAAGCAGCATAATGCTGATTCCTAATGGGATAGCTCCCCAAAGCATAAAAACCCGTCGTCGCCCTAGTTTCGAATCCGTCTTATCTGTCAACCATCCAAACAAGGGGTCGTTGATCGCATCCCAGATTTTTCCTATCAAAAGCGCATTGCCTGCCAAGACTGGCAATATCAAGGCTGTATCGGTATAGAATTTCAGTAGATAAAACTGAATAGCAGAATTGATAATGGCATTGCCAATGTCCCCAATGCCATAGAACATCTTTGTCTTAAGCAGCAGCTTCACTTCCCCATTGTTTTTTGGAGATTCCTCTTTCTTGGGTTTTCCTTTTTCCATTTCATTGCCTCCATTTTTTGATCTCCTCTTTCAAATCAGAATGCGGCAGGTCATCAAATTTAAGCGCATCGAAGATGCCGGGATAGGTCAATGCTTCTTGCACAATCGATTCTGGTAGTCTCTGCAGAATCTCATGCATGGCCAAATGTGTAGTCTTCGAAATGCTTTCAAGTATTCTGCGCGAGCTTTGTTGGGATTCTCGCCTGTGTGGAGGATATCCTATGCCCGATTCAACAGCGAATAATTGGTCAAATATCATTTTTAGATTGACATCGGAAGCCCAGCCATAGCCCTGGTTGAGCATGAGAGAAATGCAGTTCCCGCCATTTATCTGAGTAAACAGCCATGCATCCAATGGAGAAACGATATGCCCACAGCATACACCTGGGTACTGCATGACAGAATTGAGAAAGCCCTGACCTGTACCACAACCACCGACCACAAAATCCGCCGCACCGAGGTTCAAAAAGAGCGCTCCCAATAGGCCGGTATGAATATAGGTCAGCTCAGGTTTTGTTCCATTCTGTTTCATGCCAGCATTTATGAGCACATGGCCTCGCCCTTCTAGAGCTCTCAAAATGTCCACATTTCGGTCTGCTGCGCTTGTCTCATTCAGAATTGCAATTCTCATCGCTTTTCCTTCTTCTTCAGAACTTCAATAGCCGCGCTTACTATTTGGCCAATCGAAAGCCCAAAGGCGTCCATTAGGCTATCTGTATCTGGTGCCGTGCGAGCAAAGGTATCCCGTATCCCTATTCTAGCCATCGGCGTAGGACATTCCTCAGTCAGAACTTCAGCAACTGCGCTACCGAGACCCCCAAAAATGCTATGCTCTTCGGCTGTCACGACAGCGCGGGTCTTAGCCGCAACTCTACAAATCGAATCCCTATCGATGGGCTTTATGGTATGAATCTCGAGAACAGCAGCCTCAATTCCTTCCTTGGCAAGAAGTTCAGCCGAGGCCGCGCAGCGCCCAACCATGCTCCCGCAGGCAATTAGACCCACATCTTTCCCCCTGCGCCTAAAGATTCCTTTGCCTATTTCCAGTGCTTCACCTTCTTTATGAACAGCAATCGATGCACCGCGGCTTATGCGCATTGTTATTGGTCCGTCTTTTTCTGCCATCAGTGGCACAAAGGCCGCTGTCTGAGTCGCATCTGAAGGCACTATCAAGGTCATTTCAGGCAAAGATCGAAAAATGGCGATATCGCTTATGGAGTGATGTGTAGGACCGTCCTTATAATCAGATAATCCTGCATAATGTGCAACGAGCTTTACATTGGTGCGAGCATAGCAAATATTACTGCGTATCGCTTCGATGGCACGAAGCGAAAGCAAAGCGGAGAACGCATTTGCAAATGGGATCAGTCCTCCAAGAGCCAAACCTACCGCCACATCCACCATGCAAGGTTCGGCAATTCCAATATTGTAAAAGCGTTCAGGGAAGCGCTGGGCGAATATCTTCGTAAGAGTAGAAGAACTTGTATCGGCATCGAGCACTACAATGTCTTGGTTTTCTTCTCCATATTGCAAGAGCGCCCTACCAAAGGCTTCTCGCATAGAAATAGCGGCCATTTCAGAACTCCTCACCAAGCTCATGAAGAGCGCGCGTAAGTTCCTCTGTCGATGGCGCAACGCCATGCCAATATGCCTTGTTCTCCATAAAGCTCACGCCTTTTCCTTTTATCGTTCGAGCGATGATCACTGTTGGCTTCTTCTGATCTTCAGTGCATTTGAGAAAAGCCTGATACAGTTGATCGACATCATGCCCATCCACCTCGAGGACATCCCATCCAAACGATCTCCATTTTTCTGCGAGTGGTTCGATTGGCATAACTTCCTCGACAAATCCATCCAGCTGCACCGCATTGTGGTCGACAACGGCGACTAAATTGGTAAGAGCATATTTCGCGGCAGCATTTGCTCCTTCCCAGACGAGCCCAGCCTGGCATTCTCCATCTCCTAGGAGGGTATAAACCCGATAGTCTTTTCTCTTATGCCTTGCTGCAAGGCATAGCCCTACCCCAATCGGGATGCCGTGCCCCAAAATGCCGCTATTCATATCCACTCCTGGCGTCTTGAGGCGATCAGGATGCCCTTGGAGATGACAATCCAGTTCTCCCCATTTCTGCAGTTCTTCTTCGGGGAAAAAACCACGCTTTGCAAGAGTGGCATAGAGCATTGCCGATGCGTGCCCCTTGCTCAGCAAAAACCGGTCTCGCTCATTCCAGTTTGGATTCTTTGGATCGATTTTCATTACCTTGAAATACAAGACAGTCATGATTTCTGCGGCTGATAATGATCCTCCTGGATGCCCAGCCTGCCTTCTATGTATCATGCGTAAACTTGTGCATCGCAATTCACGAGCAATCTCATTCAGTTCTTTAATCTCTTCCTTAGTTAAGTGCCACATCTTAAGATCCTGTCCTTTTTAAAATCCTATCCTATCTACAACCCTATCTTGTGGCGCAACTTTTGGGTCTCCTCGACCCAATTTCCCACATTCCATCGTCCATAGACTCCCATAGAGCCAAGGGGATCTATACCGTAATAGACTGGAATATGAATGAGCGATAATCCATTGTAGTCAAAAGCTTTATTCAAAGCTCTCTTTAGCTCTTCTGGTGAATTGCCTCCGCTTATGGCCATTACTCCTGGCACAGATTTTGCCCACTCTATGTAATCGATAGGCCTTTCATGCCAGGTTGCAAATTCCTTTCCATATTGAGCCATCTGCAAACCAGAAATAGCAGCCATGCGATTGTTGTCGAATAGGAGAATGCAGCCCCTTGCGCCATACTCAACCCCATCGATCAAGATCTGAGGATTCATAGTAAAGGAGCCATCTCCGCTGAAGGCCAGAATATAGGGACAATCTGGATTCGCCGCGCTTGCAAGGATCGCTGAAACGGCAAAGCCCATATAGCTGGCTCCGGAATCCGTAATCGTCTTACCCGACCATTCATCCGAGGCGATCTGAAAACCATTCGCCTGCACATCGCCTGCATCGAAAATATTTATGACCTCTTTCTCCGCTGACCAATCCAATGCAATTTTGATAGCGGCTGGCTGGGTCAATACTCTTCTTCTCCAGAAAGAATCCTCGAGCGTTGGATTATCGAAGCGCTCCTGCTTGAAGGCTTCCCATTCTGATTTTTTGTCCGCGCAAGCACGCAGCCAATCAGATGATTCGGCATGAGTCTGCCTATTAGATTCTCTAGATACTTCTTCAGACTTTTCTTTCAATGCCTCTTTCAGCGCTTCTTCAGGCTCCTCTCTCAGCGCTTTTTTCGGGCCTTCTTCCGATGCCCTTTTCAACGCTCCGATCAGTTCTTTCAGCGTGAGTTTAGCATCTCCCATCAATGCAAGCGAATCCTGATAATGAAGAGCATCATCCAAATCCGTATTGATGTTTATCACTTTTCTGACATTTGGATATCCTGTACGAGAGCTATCCGACTGACAGACAGCCCTTGTACCAATAGCGATAAGAAGATCGGCCATTTCCATGGCATAATTACCACAGATACTCCCTTTTGATCCGCCTACCCCCATGCAGCGTGGATGCTCGTAAGGCACTATGCCACCTGCTATCGGAGTGTAAACACATACTCCGTCTATTAATTCCGCAAGTTGTAGAATTTCTTCCGTCGCTCCTTTGGCACCAGCGCCGATCTTTATCACAGCCGATCTGGAATCTCTTATCCAAACGACTGCTTTTTCGTAATCTCCAACAGCGGCTCCGATACAAGATATTTCTCCACACTGTAGCTCTCTCAGATTGAAATCTTTTAGCACAAGTGATTGTACGTTCATCGGCATGGACACATAGAAAGGGCCAGGGCGAGAGGGATGATCCACTCTTGCATGCCCTCTTCGGAGCGCCGTTGAAAGCGACCAAGGATCTTGGAGGCTATAAGCAGAGCCCATCGTCTGCAGAACCTGAGGAAATAGAAACTCCTGGTTTTTAGGAATCTGCTGCATATTGTAGCCCTCATCCTCGGTGGTCTCATCCCCAAACAGGTACCATACACCTAGGCCATCGGAAGCGGGCACAAGCGAAGCGGCTAAAGCCTGAAAGGCACCAGGCCCGATTGAAGTGACTACCGCAGCTTTTTCATGGGTAATCCAATTGAGAGCTGCGGCTGCATGGGAAGCTTCGATTTCATTGCGCAGACCCAATACTCTTACCAGCCCAGCCTGCTGATAGATGCGCAAAACCTCTCCTATCTCCGTCGATCCATGGCCAAACACGGTGAAGTATGTCTTTACATTCTGCCGAAGCAGACCTAGAATCAGCAGTTCTGAGAGCGTTGCTTCTATATAGAGCGGAATTCTATTCGCTGCCAATGCATCGTCGAGCCCACCAAAGACAGCAAGGATCTTGGCTCTCTCTATTCTCGCTTTTTCGATTTCTTTGTACTCCATTTAGCAGTCCTTTTTTCTTCGTTGAATCCCAATCTATCGGAAAGTCGCTCAGCGATATTCTTGATCTGTGGAGCTAATACCTTGATTCGAGGAAGACTCAAACGTGTAGAAGGACCAGAAATGCCAATAGCCCCCACCAGTTTGTCTCTATAATCAAAAACCGGAGAAGCAATGCAGCGCACATCGGGATCGAATTCCTCATCATCTATCGCATATCCTTGTTCTCTGACCTGCTGAAGATCTCTCTGCAAGACTTTGGGATCTTTGATTGTCTTCGAAGTATAACTCTCTAATTCATATGGAACTGGATAATCTCCAAATGCCAGTAACGCTTTCCCCAAAGCAGTACAATGTAGCGGAGCCATGTGTCCGACCTCTACATTTACCCTTAGCGTAGAGGGCGATTCCATCTGATCTATATAGAGCGCTTTACCCTGCGCATAGATAGCTAGGTGCGCACATTCTCCTGACAGCTCCACCAATTCTCTCAGGAATGGCTTCGCAGCTTCTCTCAAAGGCATATGCATGATGACGCTGCGGCTTAAGTTTACAAGTGTCGGTCCTAATGTATATGTCCTGCCGTCCTCTGATCTTTGAACAAAACCGTCTTTTACCAGAGTTTGAACAAGCCTTGAAGCAGTGGATTTGTCCACCTGCAGTTGCTCAGCTAATTCAGTAATACCGATTCCAAATTCGCTTTCAGCCATAATTTCTAGGATCTTTAAGCCACGAGCCAAGGATTGAATTTCAGCCATAGATTTATTCCACTTCCTTTTGGTTGCATATCGTACAACCTGGTTGCATTATATCTGCTATACAGAAATAGCTGTCAATAGACCCTATTTGCTCACAGCCTCCCTTAGGAATACTTCGATGCATGAGCGCTTATTCAAGACCAACTCTATGCCCTACCAGCTCTTTTCCTATCGACAAGCACCGCAATAATTATGATCGTTCCCTTGACGATTTGCTTATAGAAAGCTTGCACACCCAAGAGATCCATGCCATTATTGATTACACCTATCATAACTGCTCCAAGCACCATTCCCCATACATTGCCAATGCCCCCTAAAAAACTCACTCCACCAATAATTGCACCAGCAATTGCATCGAGCTCATATCCACTTCCCAAAGCAGGCGCTGCTGATTTAAGGCGTGAAGCCAATAGCGTTGCTCCGATTCCCACAAGCCCACCCTCTAATAAGTAAGCCTTTATTTTTATTCTTGCAGTATCGATTCCTGCAGCCATTGCTGCTTCTTCATTCCCGCCTATCGCATATATATAGCGCCCCAAAGGTCGGCGTTTCATCAAAAAATCCATCAAGAGAATCACCGAAAGAAATATCAAAACCGACCAAGGAACCAGATTATTTGAATCGATCGATGCAGTTCCAAGATAGGTAAAACTATCAGGGAAGCTTCCCACAGGCATTCCGTGAGCCAATATCAGCGCCAAACCTCTAGTTATCGACATCGAGCCCATTGTCACTATAAAGGGAGGTATTTTGCCTTTTGCAATTATTACTCCATTGAAAAGCCCAACAACTATGCCTGTTGCGATGCCAACAATTATTCCAATGATGGCTGGTAGCGCCAATCCTTCCTTGCCCGTAGATATCATGAGGCCCGCTGTTATGCCAGATAATGCGAACATCGATCCAATCGAAAGATCGATGCAATTCATGATGATTAAAATTCCGACTCCAATAGTAGCTATTCCTATGCATGAAACCTGCCTAAGTATCGTTATTATATTGCTATATGTCATGAAGGTCGGTGCTGCTATGGACAACAAGACCACTATGATAATGAATACTATAATTATTCCGTAGTTGCCAATGTTGCGCATTGTTCGCTCTTTTTTTGGCCATTTTCCTATTTTGCCCATTTTTATACCACCAATACTTCTTTTTTGCCCATCGCATATTGCATAATGATATTGGCATCTGCTTCTTCTCGTTTTAGCGTGATCATTTGCTCTCCTTCATGCAATACAACTATTCGATCGCTCATTCCCAATATTTCGCCCATTTCCGAGGAGACCATAAGGATAGCTTTTCCTCGCTTTGCTAGCTCTGACATCAATTTGTGTATCTCGCTTTTTGTCTTTACATCTATCCCTCTTGTTGGCTCATCCAGAATTATTAGATCTGGATCTGCATTAAGAACTCGACCTAGTACTATTTTCTGTTGATTACCCCCAGAAAGCGTTGAACATATTTGATTCAATGTTCCTCTTATGTTTAGTTCTTTAATATAGTATTCGGCATACTGCTTTTCGAGATTATGTCTGATATAGCCTTCTTTTACGCACTTCCTGAGAGCTGACATTAGCAAATTGTCCTTTACGGTTAGCTTAAGAACTAATCCATTCTTTTTCCGATCTTCCGGTGCCATAAGGATGCCATTTTTTATTGCATCGGCAGCTAATCTATTCCGAATTCTCTTTCCTCTAATGAAGATTTCCCCACTATCGGCCTTCCGAATCCCCATAATCGTCTCTATTACTTCGGTCCTTCCAGCGCCCATCAAGCCGGCCAACCCCAAAATTTCACCCTCTCTGACCTCAAAATTTATATTTTGGAATTCATCATTGCGTGCTAGACCTTTAACCTCCAGTACAATATCCTTGGCATTTACCTTTTCTTTTGGATACATCTCTGTAATTTCACGATCTACCATCATTTTTATTAAGTCTTTTTCGTCTAAGCCATTTAGCAAACCAGAATAGATATGCTTCCCATCTCTCAATACCGTGACATAATCACATATCCTATATATTTCCTCCAATTTATGAGAGATGAATATTATCGATTTCCCAGCTCTCTTGAGCATTCCTATCATGTTCATCAAATGCTCTATTTCTTTATTGCTCAGTGCAGATGTCGGTTCGTCCATGATTATGATTTCAGCCTTGTTTGATAGGGCTTTTGCTATCTCTACAAGCTGTTGCTTTGCTACCGTGAGCTCTCTTACATACATATTGGGGCTAATCTCGACACCCATGCTTTCAAGCAATTGC
>JAKJFY010000052.1:0-9055 GCA_022704665.1 Spirochaetota bacterium
GAAGTTAAGCCCTCCAACGCCGATGGTACTGCCAATCGGTGGAAGAGTAGGTCGTCGCCAGGCTTTTTTATTCAACCCTTCATAAAAATCATTCGTAGAAATAGCAATGTGGCTCAAGAGATTATTCGCTTCGTGGCTGTCTTAATTAGATGCTTGTGAAGTTCCAAGATTGAGCTCTATTAATCTCCTTGCCTTGACTATTGATATAAAATGATATATCAATTCTCGAGGACTTATGAAAATGAACAATGATCAAGGCGCCCAGCCAATGTACCGAAGGATTTACGATTCAATTCTTGCCGACATAAGCAGCGGCAGGCTTTTGCCTGGCGACCGGGTGCCTTCTGAAAAGGAGTTGTCTTCTCGTTTTTCTGTAAGCCGCATAACGAGCAAGCATGCCCTCGAACTCCTCGCGGGGAATAAAATCATCGAGCGTTTTCCAGGCAAGGGCTCTTTCGTCGCTCGGCCAGAAATAGCTGCAAAAAGGGCAGACATTGGTCTTTTAGGCAAGAACATTGGCCTTATAATGCCTGATTTCTCCGAAACATTCGGACTTGGCCTTCTCTTTGGAATAGAAGACAGGTGTAGGGAACTCGGGTACGGGCTCATCTTATGCCGTACGCTCGACCGACCTGAGCTGGAGGAGAAGGCAATAAAACATCTAAGCCAGATGAATGTCGACGGTATCATAGTGCTGCCTGTGCATGGAGAGAACTATAATCCATCAGTGTTAAGGCTCGTCCTCGAGCATAGGCCGATGAGTTTCGTGGACCGCCGGCTTCGAGGTCTTGCAGCTTCTTTCGTGGGAACCAATAACACGGAGGCGGCAAAGATTGGGGTCAGCCATCTTATAGATATTGGACGGCAGCGTATCGCCTTTGTTTCGGGCCCGATAAAGGATACCTCAGCCATCGAGGAAAGACGCGAGGGATTCGTTGAAGCCCTGGCTGAGCATGGTCTACCCTTAGATACTGACCTATGGACAACCTATGTGGATAGCTTCCGCTATGGAACCATTTCTTGTGAGCAGGCCGAGGCTAATCTTTCCCAGATGCGTGAGTACCTTTCTGCGCACCCTGATATCGATGCTGTCTTCTCTGTCGAGTATGAAGGCGCTCTTCTTGTACGCGAGGCAGCTCGTAGCCTGGGCCTAAAGGTACCAGAGGATATTGCGATAGTCTGTTTTGATTGTCCTACGAATTGCTATCTGCCACCGTCTTTTACTCACCTCAAGCAGCGCGAATATGAGATTGGACAAAAAGCTCTCGATATCGTTCACGCCCAAATTTTAGGAAATGGGCAAGAAAATTCGAAGGTCTACATTCCAGCGGATCTTATTCGAGGCCAATCCACCTAATCTCTAAATGGTATATCATAATATAATATATAATATCCATTTGACAACTTCCATATTATGGTATATTCTAAAGCTATCCGCATCGTAGGCCTTTGAGCCAGGATGCAGGAAAGGAGGTTCGGAATGAAACGAACATTAGTCATTTTATTAATGTTGTTAGTGGCCTTCAGCTCATGGGCACAGGGCAAGAGTGCCACAGCCTCGACTAAGCCAGTAACAATTCTTGCCACATGGGGTGGCGATGAGGAGGCGGGTTTACGCGAGGTGCTGGATAAATTCACGGAGGAAACAGGAATCCCTTATTCCTATGAGGGTAACCGAGATTCGACTGTTGTCCTTAAATCGCGCGTTGCAAGCTCCAATCCTCCAGACATTGCAATTCTTCCGCGGCCTGGCGAAGTAGCCAATTATGCTCGCCAGGGGGTCCTCACTCCCCTCAATCAGGGTCAGAAGGACGACATACTCCCCACTTCTTTGCTCGATGCTAACTACGGAAAGGCTTGGATCGACCTAGGGACGGTGGATGGCAAGTTCTATGGGCTTATTGTAAAGGCCAATTCGAAGAGCACATTCTGGTACAAACCTGCATCTTTCGCCAGCCTCGGAGTCAAAACGCCTGATACATGGGAAGATCTACTCAAGATAGCGGACAAATATGTCGCTGCAGGGAAGAAGCCGATCGCCATTGGAGCTCAAGATGGATGGACTCTTACCGATTGGTTCGAAAATATCTATGTGAGAACGGCTGGTCCAGACATGTATATGAAGCTCCATGTGACTCATGAGGTGAAGTGGACTGATCCTACTGTAGTTACAGCGATAAAGCGTTTCATAGAGCTTGTAACGCCTACGGAAAAGAAGCTCGCGGGAGGAGCGGATGGCGCACTTTCAACTGGCTTCATCGATGGATTCAATGAAGTACTCAGGCCGAATGCCGCAGCAGAAATGTACTATGAAGGTGGCTTTATGTCGTCCTTTGCTGCACAGAATTTTCCAAACCTTACGCCTGGCAAAGATTACGATTTCTTCGACTTCCCCTCGATTGATCCAAAATTGGGCAAACCGGTTGTAGGCGGTGGTGATCTTGCCGTAGTTTTCTCCAATCGGCCAGAAGTTGTCTCGCTTATGCGCTTCCTAGCTGGAAAAGAAGCCAACACGATCTGGGCATCTGCCAAGAAGGGCGCTGTTGTGTCTCCAAACAAAAACGTAGACCTTTCTGTTTATCCGCTTCTGACCTCCAAAGAGGCAAGGCAGCTTACGCAAGCGACGAGCTTCGTATTCGATGGCTCCGACCTGGCACCGCCCGCGGTTGGTGGCGATGCAGAGTTTGTAGCTTTACAGCGCATACTAAAGAACCCCGACAAGTATATGGAAGCTTTGAATTACCTCGAGGGCGTTGCCTCACAATGCTATTGATTGGTGCTTTTTTTGCCGGCGCGGCTTGACTGCGCCGGTCTGTTCCGCAAGGTGTTTGGTATTAGGAGATGAAGGTCAAACGAGATTCTATCCAGGGCTGGTTGTTCTTGGCGCCTGCCCTGATTCTCCTCTTCGCGTATCTTGTTTATCCATGTTTGAGTACGCTAATTATGAGTTTCTATGGTGGTCAAGGTTTTTCTCCTAAGCGCTTTGTGGGACTTGCAAATTACGCACGGCTCCTTGGGGGTGGCGATAGCCTTTTTCTAAACCTTAAGTGGCCGCCTTCTGGAGCGCTCATCAACAACATTTTGTGGATTCTGTTCTTTGCGGGTGGTACGGTGGTAATAGGGCTTGCTATTGCAGTGCTAGCCGATGGACTAAAGTTAGAGAAGGTTTTTAAGTCGCTAATTTTTCTCCCGATGATAATCTCTGCCACTGCAGCCTCCGTCATCTTCAGATTTCTCTACAGCCCAGACCCGCATATTGGCCTTCTAAATGCTATTAAAAGCTCCATAAGTCCAGGCAAAAAGCCAATTCCATGGTTGGGCTCGACGGATATTGTAAATATTGCCCTCATTGGGGCTGGAATATGGATATGGACTGGGCTTTCGATGACAGTCCTTTCGGCAGCCTACAAGTCCCTCGATCGAGAGATTCTTGAAGCAGCCAAAGTTGATGGCGCTAGCTCATGGACCTGCTTCTGGCGGATATCTCTGCCAATGCTAGAGGATCAGATAATATTCGTAGCAATAACGATGATAATCAACAGTTTAAAGCTGGTAGACCTGGTTCTCGTGATGACCGGAGGCGGGCCTATGGGCTCGAGCCGCACAATTGGTTTTTCTTTCTACTGGGAAGTGTTCAATAACAATCTAGTTGGCTATGGAAGCGCTATAGCCATGATCCTTCTAATTCTCCTTATTCCTTTTATGGTTTTCCAGGTTAGGAGAATCAAGGCTCAGGAGAGTTACCGATGAGCCCGCAAGTTTCCTCTTATCAACAAGCTTCGGCTCACCAGATAGCTTTCTCTCGCCGATCCGCTTCTTCCCGCCGCGCATGGGGCCGCGCCCTTAGGACGATCATAATGATTGCTCTGGCTCTAATTTGGTTCATCCCCGCTTTTGGCCTTTTTATAACATCGCTACGGCCCCAGTCGGACATTGCCACCAGCGGCTGGTGGCGCATATTTGCTGTGCCGAGATTTACCATAGAAAATTATTCGACAGTCCTTGGCTCACATAATTTCTCGACCAACTTCTTGAATAGCTTTATCATCACTATTCCTTCCACTATTTTGCCCATTGCACTTGGGGCATTGGCGGCTTATGCCCTAGCCTGTATGAATTTTAGAGGCAGGAACTTCGTCTTTTTCTCGGTGATAGCGATCCTTGTCCTCCCGCTTCAGACAACTTGGGTTCCCGTTCTTCGAATGCAGAGCCGTTTTCACATGACAGGAAGTTGGATATCGATATGGCTTGCCCACACAGCGTATGGACTTCCTTTTGCTATTTTTCTCCTGCGCACTTTCTTTGCCGAATTGCCTAAGGAACTCCTTGAAGCTGCAAGGATAGATGGTCATTCCGAATTCAGTATTTTCTGCAAGATCGTAATCCCTCTTTCGGTACCTGCCATTGCATCTCTCGGAATCTTTCAATTTGTGTGGGTCTGGAACGATCTCATGAATGCTCTTGTGTTACTTCAGAATCCTAAGAAGTTTCCGCTTACGGTGGCACTGCAAGGGCTCTTAGGTCAGTATGGCTCTGAATGGAACCTCCTTGCCTCGGGTGCTTTCGTGTCGATGTCCATACCTCTTGTGGTGTTTTTTCTTCTCCAGCGATATTTCGTGCGCGGCCTCACAGCAGGAGCGGTCAAGGGATGAGTAAGGCACTCAAGAAAGTATTCATCGTTTTCTCGACGCACTTCGATAACGGTTTTACTGGTACGATGGAGGATGTGCAGTCTGACCTCGCTTGGAACCTCATTCCGCAGGCACTCGATGCTATTGAGAAAAGCAAAGATTTTGGGCCTAATCGCCGCTTTACTTGGACTCTACCTGCATGGCCGCTTGAAAATGCTCTTAAACGGCTCGAAGGTACCAGGCTCGGTAAGCAGCTTGAAGGGGTGGTGGCCGAAGGATACATAACCTGGCATGCTCTTCCCTTCACCACCCATACTGAGTTATTCGGGGTAGAGGACTATATTAGGGCTATGCTGCCTGCATATCGTCTTTCTCGACGCTTTGGAAGGCGGTCCATTGCGGCCAAGATGACAGATGTTCCAGGACATACGAGCATACTTCCAACTCTTATGGTCGCCTCTGGCGTATCTTTCCTATATATAGGCTGCAATGCATGCTCAACCCCGCCCCATGTTCCCATACTTTTTGATTGGGAAGGGCCAGATCACACTCGAATAACGACCATGTATTCCAAAGGAGGGTATGGTTCGCCGATTCTTCCACCTCCGGGATACGAATTTCCTATCTGGCTAGCTCTAATCCACGCCTCTGACAATGGAGGTCCCCAGCCAGCAGAAGCGATTACCGATGCAGTAGCTAAGATAGAGGCCGCTTATCCTGGAATAGATGTCGTTGTGGGGAGCCTTGACGATTTTGCCATTGCGCTCCGAGATCTCAGGCTAGAACTACCCGTGGTGCGTTCTGACCTAGCGGACAGCTGGATCCATGGTATCGCAACGATGCCTGAGGAACTAGGAATCATCCGGCGGTTCCGAGAGCGGCTTGCTTCACTAGAGAGCTATGAGGCGCTAGAAGGGCTCGAATTCAAGGGCAGTCCTCCCGATGGCTTTTCCGCTATGATACGCGATGCCTATGAGGCGATTTCGCTTTTCGGTGAGCATACATGGGGGCTCGATACAAAGCTGGCGCTGAATCCGCTAGCCGAGGGGGGGCGTGTCTATGACAAGGGTCGATTCACCCAGCTTCTCGAGGGTGGTGCCTGGGGCAGGATAATGGGATCCTGGCGAGAGAAGGCTGCTATGGCAGATCGATTAGTTGCAGCGGTCAAATCGCTAGAAGAATCACTAGAAAGCAGTGATTCTGCTCGCTTGGGTTGCGAAAAGCTGGGCTGCCATTATTCAGTCCGAAACCATCAGCTCTGGGAGCATACAGGGCTTGTCAGGCTAGGCCAGATGTCGGATAGCGCTCAGGTACTTGTAGAGGGCCAACTATGCCCGACTGTAAGGCTGGATGCCGAGCTTTGGGCCGATATCGGAACAATTCCGCCTCTCGGTCTTCGAAACATCGAGATTGTAGAGAAGGCAGAGAAGCCAAATACTGCTTCTCAGCCCATAGCGCGAAAGGAAGGAAGAAAAAACGTACTCGACAATGGTCTTATAAGGGTATTTGTTGATGCCGAATCTGGAAGCATATCGAGCCTCGTCGATTTGCGGTCGGGACGAGAATGGGTCGATGCCAAAGCCAGAGAAAGCTTTGGTTCATATCGCTACGACATCTTTGGCCGCGATGAGATCACCGCTTACCTTTGCGATTATGCCTACGATCTAGAACCCTGGTTCGTCGAGGATTTTGGAAAGCCTGAATACCCCAAAATTGGGCATCATACTTATGTGAGCTCCCTAGAAAGCATTTCGATTACAAATGGCGTTTATTGGGGTGCGCTAGAGGTTATTTGGTCGCAGGAGCCTGAGAGTGTGGATGCCTATGGCAATGCTCGCCGCGTCATTCAGACTTTGACGCTCCCACGAGGGCGGCCATGGCTCGACATAAAATACCATCTTGAGGACAAAAGTGCTACGCAATTCCTCGAATCAGGACATATTGTCTTTCCCATCGCAGCTGAGGATGCGCACTACGCCATCAATAAGACGGGGCAGGTCCTCGATCCAGCGCATGACATAGAAAAAGACGCCAATCGCATCCTTTATGCCTGTGAGCGCTGGGTCGATGTCGAAGACTACGGCGAGGGCCTTCTATTTATGCCCATAGATTCACCGCTATTATCGATCGGGTCGATCGGCATTGAGCGCTTCGATGGAGATGCGCTCCCCGGGCCGCCCATTCTCAACTTCAACCTTTTCAACAATCAATGGGGGACGAACTTTCCACAATGGATCGAAGGTAGCTCTACATACCGATTTCGCATAGCACCTCATAATGGCGACTGGCGTGAAGCTAAGGCGTGGAGACTCGCCGCAGAGGCGTTCCAGCCGCCTATCTGCCTGCCCTATCATGAGGCTTCAGAAATAGGTCTGTTTGCCGCAGAAGTTGGCGGATCAGGAGATCTTGAGGTGCTTGTATGGAAGAGACCAAATGAAGGCGAAGGATGGATACTGCGGCTCCGCGATCCGACTGGACTTGGTGGCAATAGAAAATTGCGCTTGTCACCAGCCCCTAGAATGGTACTCGCTTGCGATTTGTTCGAAAATGGTGGAAAGCCAATCGCTCTTAAACAAGATGGCAGCTCTGCAATTGTCGAATTCGAACTCCCTGCTTTTGGCATAATGACGCTGAAATTGTTCTACTGATGGGGGAAAATTCCGACCTGGTTTTAAGCCTGAAAACTATCCCGTAAATCCAGTCTAAATCATCCTGTAAATCCTCATCCATCCTGCGAATTCCGTCTAATTCTTCCTTAAGCCCTCCAGAACTTCCTTGTAAAAAGTGCAAGCACCGTATACACCTCAAGCCTTCCGACAAGCATATCCAGCGAAAGCCAAAGCTTTGCCCACCAGGGAAAGAATGCATAGTTGAAAGCTGGTCCAACCTTTCCCAGGCCAGGGCCAATGTTGCCCAGATTGGCGATAACCGCAGTGACATTCGTTAAAATGTCGACACCGCTAAAGCTTATTACGAGCACCGAAAGAAAGAAAAAAGCAAAATAGAGAAAAACGAGACCGGATATGTCATAGATGACATTCTTTCGCAGTGCCTTGTCTCCCATAAAAATAGTATAGACACCTCGCGGATTTGCGACATAGCGCATCTCGTTGACTGACATTTTGAAAAGCACAACGAGGCGAATCACCTTGACTCCACCTCCTGTCGAGCCCGAACATCCACCGATAAACATCAATAAGAAAAGCACAGTCTGAGAGAGCTGCGGCCACTGCCCAAAATCGGTGCAAGCAAAACCAGTAGTCGTCAGAATCGAGGACACCTGAAAAGATGCATGGCGCAGCGAATCTCCTATGTTTCCAAATACTCCTGATACGAACAAATCTACCGCTATAATGACTGATGATATAACAACAATCGAAAGGTAAACCCTAAATTCGGTGTCCAGTAGAACCGTTCCTATTCGGCCTTTTAGGAAATGGTAGTGCAAGGTAAAGTTCATGCCTGCAAGAAACATGAAAATCGTAATGACCCATTGGATGAATCCGCTCTTATAATAGGCGATGTTCGCATTCTTGGTGCCGAAGCCTCCTGTGGCCATCGTGGCAAAACTGTGGCAAATAGCATCGAAAAGTGGCATACCGCCCAATACTAGAAGGATAATCTCGCAGACTGTGAATCCACAGTAAATCAACCATAGGGTTTTTGCAGTTTTGGAAATGCGCGGGGCAATCCTATCCACTTCGGGGCTAGGGGTCTCTGCCTCCATAATTCGGATTGCGCTAAAGCCCAGGCTAGGTAGAATCGCAACCAAAAGGACAACGATTCCCATGCCGCCGAGCCAGTGCGTCGTCGCTCGCCATAGGAGCAAGGGCTGCGGTATTGCCTCGATATCTGTCAATATGCTAGCCCCTGTCGTGGTAAAGCCCGATACGGTCTCATAGAATGCGTCTATATAGGAGGGGATATAGCCAGAAAAAGTAAAAGGAATCGCACCTAGAGCTGAAGAAAGTACCCAGCTAAAGGTTACAAAAAGAAAGCTATCCCTGTTTGTGAGAAAAGGCCTTTCATCATGTCTTGTAATTGCAAACATCATTATAAAAAAGGCTAGACTGATTATGGTCGGTATAAAGAGCGAGAAGCTCACCCGCCAGGACAGGCCTTCGACAATAGAGAAAAGTCCGCAAGCCAAGCTGAATATAGAGACAATCAAAAGGATGATAGAAAGCATTCGAAGAATCGATTTGAAATGCATATCATGCCCCAAAAACGCTTTCGAGTCTGCCTATGTGCTCTTTTTTTATGATTAGGCCTACGAGATCATTCTCGAACATCTTGGTAGAGCCCGTAGGGATATAGGTTTTTCCTCCATGGATAACAAAGGCTATAAGGAATCCCTTTGGGAGATTCATATTGCGTATTTCGACTCCAAGTTGCTCGAAAGAACTCGTAATCTGAATCTCGAT